>JAUMBO010000158.1:0-21099 GCA_032119635.1 Solirubrobacterales bacterium | reverse complement strand
CGATCAGCTCCCTGATGAAGGCCCGTTGTCGCTCGGCCGCCGGGGCCCGGGAGAGGCCGAGCAGGGTTCCGCAGACCGGGCACATCACCTCGTCCTCGAGCTGGGGCAGGGTGGCTTCCGGTTCGACCGACCGGCCGGTTCCCGTCTCGGCGGCGACCGGCCCGGCCAGCCAGAGGCAGGCGAGCGGGACGAGCAGCGCGGTACCGAGGCGGCGAACGATCACGGTCACCCGGCCGGCTTCGTCTCGGGGCCGGGTCATCCGGCGGCCCCGGCAGTGGTTCCTGCCTCGCGTCGGAGTGCAGGCGCGGTGAACCGCACGATTTCCGACTCGGAGGCGAAGGGCCCCCGAAGCCTCCTCGCCATGCGGCCCTCGGGGTCGACCAGGAAGGTCTCCGGTACCCCTGTGGTCTCGAGCCGGTCGGCGTAGCGACCGTCGGGATCGCGGAGCTGCGGGTAGGTCAACCGGAACTCATCGATGAAGTCGAGTGCGTCGCCGGAGAGGTCACGGGTGTCGATCCCGAGCACGACCACCCGGTCGCGATGACGGCGGCTGAAGCGCTCGAGTGCCGGCGACTCCTCCCGGCAGGGCACGCACCAGGAGGCCCAGACGTTCATCAGGACCCACTCGCCCTCGTAGTCGGCCAGCGAACCCTGGCCGCCCGGCGGCAGCGTCTCGAGGGTGGCGACCGGCATCTCGCCACCGGGCTCGAGACCGCCGCTCTGGCTGTCGGCGAGGCCCCAGGCGAGGAACCCGAGCAGGGCCAGCACGAGCACCGTGACCAGGATCGTCTTCGCGTTCATCCGGCCAACGAGTATGAAGGACGGTGTTCGGGGCCAGCCGTCCCTCCCGGGCTAGCCCCGGTCGGCGTCGCCCCGCTCGGCGACCGCAGCGAGCAGGTCGCCGATCCCATGGGTCCTTTCGAGCGGGTGGCGAAGGGGCACCGATGGATTGATCGCGTACCGGTTACGCCGCCCGACCCTGGTTCGGGTCAGGTACCCGGCATCGACCAGGTCGCCGACGATCCTCTGAGTCGCCCTCTCGGTGATCCCGATCCCTTCGGCGAGATCGCGGATCCGGGCCTCCGGGTCGCGGGCGAGCATGACCATTACGTGCCCGTGATTGGTCAGGAAGGTCCAGTCGGCCACGCGCCGAGTCTACCGTCACAAAAAGTAGGAAAGCAGAAACCTGTCTTAGATGTCGTATATTATTCCGCGCCGTGGACGTAGCCCTCACCAACCTGATCTCGCCAGGAGTCCTCTTCTTCGCCCTCGGAGCCTTCGCCGCACTGGTGAAATCGGACGTTGGCCTGCCGAAGCAGGTCGCCCAGACCCTCGCCCTCTACCTGATGGCCGCGATCGGGTTCAAGGGTGGGGCCCAGCTCTCGATTTCGGGAGTCGGGGTCGAGGCCCTGGCCGCGCTCGGCTCGGGGCTCCTGCTCGGACTGACCCTGCCCCTGATCGCCTTCTTCCTGCTCCAGCGGTTCACCAGGGTCTCCCGCGTCGACGCGTCTTCGATCGCGGCTCACTACGGGTCGGTCAGCCTGGTCACCTTCGGGGCCGCCCTGGCCCTGCTCGAGGAGATAGGCCAGCCGACCGAGGGCTACATGGCCGCGGTGCTTGCCCTGATGGAGGCCCCGGCGATCGCGATCGGAGTTCTGCTGGCCGGATCCACCGGGGGTGAGGCGAAGGGACCCCGGAAGGGGATCAGGGAGGCCCTGACCAGTGGCAGCGTCCTGGTCCTGCTCGGGGCGACGGTGATCGGCATCGTCCTCGGCGCACAGGGGCTCCGTGAGCTCGATGGCTTCTTCGTGGCCCCGTTCACCGGGGTCCTGGCCATCTTCCTGCTCGACATGGGACTGGTCGCCTTCCGCCGGATCCGCTCGCTCCGCCGGGCCGGCCCGTCGCTGATCGCCTTTGCGCTCTACATGCCCCTTATCGGCGGCCTGCTCGGTGCCCTGCTCGGGTCCGCGGTCGGACTCTCGGTCGGTGATACGACGCTGCTGGCCACCCTCGCTGCCAGCGCCTCCTACATCGCCGCACCGGCCGCGATGCGGCTCGCCCTGCCTGACGCCGACCCGGGGCTATCCCTGCCGGTGGTGCTCGGCGTTACCTTTCCCTTCAACTTGATCGTCGGAATCCCCATCTACCTGGAACTCGCGAGGCTGCTCGGTGGCTGAGCGGGCCGGCCCCGATCCGGCCCGGCCGAGGGTGGGCATGGTCGGCGGGGGGCAGCTCGCCCGGATGACCCAGCAGGCCGCCATCGGACTCGGAGTCGAGCTGGTCGTCCTTGCCACCTCGCCCGACGAGCCGGCAGTCGCAGCCGGCGCCCGCTTCATCGAGGGTCGCCCCGACGACCCCGACGCCCTGAGGCGGCTCGCCGCCGGGACCGAAGTGGTCACCTTCGACCACGAAGGCGTCGCGCCGGCGATCCTCGAGGCGCTCGAGGGGGAGGGGGTTTCCTTTGCGCCCTCACCCGGTGCGAAGCTGTTCGCCCAGGACAAGGCGGTGGCTCGCCGCGACCTCGGGAAGATGGGCTTCCCGGTCCCGCCGAACGCCATGGTCGTCTCGGTGGACGAGGTCGAGGCCTTCGGGGCCGAGCACGGCTGGCCGGTGATCGCCAAGGCACCGCGGGGTGGCTACGACGGCCGGGGCGTCTGGGAGCTGGCATCAGCCGACCAGGCCGGGCCGATTCTCGACGGTCTGGACGGAGGGATCCTGCTCGAGCCGAAGCTCGACCTGGTCAGGGAGCTGGCCGTGATAACCGCGAGGCGAGCGGGAGGCGAGACTGCCACCTGGCCCGTGGTCGAGACGGTCCAGCGAGACGCGATGTGCCGTGAGTTGATCGTCCCGGCCCGCTCCGACCCGGCGACCCTCGAGCGGGCGACCGAGCTCGGTCGCTCGATCACCGGGGCGATCGGGGCGGTCGGGATCGTCGCGGTCGAGCTTTTCGAGACTCCGGACGGACTGGTGGTCAACGAACTCGCCCTTCGGCCCCACAACTCGGGGCACTTCTCGATCGAGGGATCGGTCACCTCACAGTTCGAGCAGCACCTCCGGGCCGTGCTCGACTGGCCGCTCGGCTCGACCGCCCCTGTCGCCCCGGCCGTGGTGACGATCAACGTGGTCGGCCCGGCCAACGGGTCCGACCCCCGCGAGCGGGTCCCGGAGGCTCTCGGGGTGGACCGTGCACACATCCACATCTACGGCAAGGATCCCCGTCCCGGCCGTAAGCTTGGCCATGTGACCGCGCTCGCCGACACGGTCGAGGAGGCCCACAGGATCGCCTCCGATGCCGTCGGGATCCTCGAGGGAGGCGCCTGATGGCCGATCCCCTGGTCGGGATCGTGATGGGCAGCGACTCCGACCTGGAGACGATGCGCCCGGCCGCCGAGGTACTGAACGAGCTCGGCGTGCCCAACGAGATCCGGGTCGTATCGGCCCACCGCACCCCGGAGGACATGGTCGCCTACGGGAAGGAGGCCGAGGGCCGGGGCCTGAGGGCGATCATCGCCGGCGCTGGCGGCGCGGCCCACCTGCCCGGGATGCTCGCCTCGCTGACCCCGCTGCCGGTGATCGGGGTCCCCGTGCCACTGAAGAATCTCGATGGACTAGATTCGCTGCTTTCGATCGTCCAGATGCCGAACGGCGTTCCGGTCGCAACCGTTGCGATCGGGGCCGGCCGAAACGCCGGCCTGCTCGCCGCCCGGATCGTCGGATCCTCGGACGAGGAGGTCAGGCGCGGGGTCGACCGGTTACAGACCGACGCGGCCGTGAAGGCCCGGGCGGCCGACGCCGGCCTCGACCGGGGCTGAGGTTCGGGGCGACCCCGAAAGGACGGATCCATGGAATACCTGGCTGCAGTCGTAACGGTCCTGCTCGGACTTCTCGGCCTTGGATTTCCGGGGGCTGCCATGAGACTGGTCGGCATCGCGGTCAGCCAGCCCCACGGACGCCTCGACGTCAGGGCCACCTATGGCGGACTCTTCATCGCGCTCGGAGCATTCCCGTTACTCACCGGTGATCCGGTCGCCTTTCAGATGCTCGGGGTCGCGTGGCTGGCCGCCGGCCTCGCCCGAACCGTCTTCACGCCGATCGACCGCGTCTGGGGGAGGGAGAACCTCGCCGGTATCGCGATCGAGACGGGCCTCGGCCTGGCGGCGCTCCTGCCTTCGATCTAGGGCATCGCGCGCATTGCCGGGGGGCAGCCCATCGCCCACCGGACGGTAGGATCGCTCCCTCGCGGACGTAGCTCAGTTGGTAGAGCGCGAGCTTCCCAAGCTCGAGGTCGCGGGTTCGAGACCCGTCGTCCGCTTGGCCGTGTCGTCGGGCCCGGGGGGTCAGACGGCCTGGCCGACCGGCCGGAGCAGGATCTCGTTGATGTCCACCGATTCCGGGCGACCGAGCGCCCAGGCGACGGCCTCGGCCACGTCGGTGTCGCGCAGCGCCCAGGAGCCAGGTCGCTGGTCGAAGAACGGGGTGTCGACCATCCCGGGCTCGATCGCGGTCACCCGGATCGAGTTCTCATCCTCGCGCGCCCGGAGCTCCTGCCGGAGCGACTCCGCCATCGCGCTGGCTGCGAACTTGGTCGAGGAGTAGAGCGAGCCCGGGAGGGCCCGGCGACCGGCAACCGAGCTGGTGATCAGGTAGTGCCCGGTTCCACGTTCGAGCAGGTGGGGGAGGGTCGCCCTGATCGTCAGGGCCGGTCCGAGGACGTTGGTCAGGACCATCGAACGCCAGTGCTCGGGCGACTCTTCGAGGAAGCCCCGGCTCGCACCGAAGCCCGCGTTCGCGAACACGGCGTCGATCCGCCCGAAGGCCTCGATGCCCCGGGCCACCATCTCTTCCACCTGGTCCCACTCGGCCACGTCGCAGCCGACCGCGATCGCCCGTTCCGAACCGCCTAGCGCCGCCGCCAGTTCTTCGAGCGGGCCGGTCCGCCGTCCGGCGAGGACCAGGTCCCACTCGGTCGCCAGCTCCCTGGCGGTCGCTGCGCCGATTCCGCTGCCGGCGCCGGTGATCAGCATCGTCTTTCGCCCTTCGTTCACGGGGTGATTGTCTCACCAATCACGAAGTCGCACCGATACGACCGGTCGGCCGGTTGGAGGGATGGCGACTTTGCGATAATCAGGTCTCTGATGGACCGATCGCGCAAGCGCACCATCCGCCTCGTGGTAGCTCTCGGTGCCGCCGTCCTGCTGGCCAGCGGCCTTGTCTACACCTCGTTCAATGCCTCGAGCGAGGCCCGCCAGCCGTCCGAGCTGGCCGAGGCCACCCCGGGGCAGAACTACGAGATGACCGGCAAGGTCGTAAGGGGGTCGATCGTCGACCTCGGCGAGCGGGGGATCGAGTTCGAGGTCCGCGACCGCAAGGGAACGGAGTCGATCCCCGTGGCCTACGACGGGGTCGTGCCCGACCCCTTCCGTGACGGTCGGGAGATCATCATCCGGGGCACCGTGGTGAACGGGGTCTTCGAGGGGGAGCCGGACACGCTGGTGACCAAATGTCCCTCGAAGTTCTCGGAGAAGAAGGAATAAGCAGCCTCGGTAACGCAGCTCTCTGGGTCGCCTTCCTGACGGCCCTCTTCGGCGTGGTCGCGGCGCTGGTCGGTGGCCGCCGTTCGGACGGGCGCTGGGTCGACTCCTCCCGCCTGGCGGCCTACGCCGTGTTCGGCCTGCTTACGGTCTGCTTCGTGGCGCTCGAGATCGCCTTCGTCACCAACGACTTATCGCTCGAAGTGGTCGCCAGCCACTCCTCCTCGACCACGCCGCTCTTCTACCAGCTGACTGCGATGTGGTCGAGCCAGTCGGGCTCGCTCCTGCTCTGGGTCTTCCTGCTCTCGGCGGTCGCGGCGGCGTCGCTCAGGCTGACCCGGGGCAGGCTGGTGGAGGTCGTGCCGTGGGCCACGGCAGTGATGATGGGCGTGGCCGTCTTCTTCACCGCGGTGATGCTCTTCGGCGGCGGTGTCAACCCGTTCGGGACCCTGGCCCAGCCACCGATGGAGGGGGCGGGTCTCAACCCGCTGCTCCAGCACCCGGCGATGATGCTCCACCCACCGATGCTCTACATCGGCTACGTCTCCCTGACGGTTCCCTTCGCCTTCGCGATCGGGGCCCTGATCTCACGGCGGCTCGACGCCTCCTGGATCAAGTCGTCGCGCAAGTTCGCCCTCGTCGCCTGGACCTTCCTCACGATCGGGATCGTGCTCGGGGCCCGGTGGTCCTACACCGAGCTCGGCTGGGGCGGCTACTGGGCCTGGGACCCGGTCGAGAACGCATCGATCATGCCCTGGCTGATCATCACTGCCTACCTCCACTCGAGCATGGTCCAGGAGAAGCGGGGCATGCTCAAGGTCTGGAACGTCAGCCTGATCGTCGCCGCCTTCTCGCTCGCCCTGCTCGGGACTTTCCTGGTCCGGTCGGGGATCCTCCAGTCCATCCATGCGTTCGGCGACTCGACCGTCGGCCCCTGGTTCCTCGGCCTGATCTCGGTCGTCGTGATCGGCTCGACCTTCCTGATCATCTCCCGGCTCGACCAGCTCCGTTCCGAGCGCCGGATCGACTCGATCGCCTCGCGCGAGGCGATGTTCCTGGTCAACAACCTGCTCCTGGTCGCGCTCGCCGTGATCGTCTTCTGGGGCACCTTCTTCCCCCTGATCTCGGAGTTCTTCACCGGGACCAAGTCGACCCTGGCCGCCCCGTGGTTCGACCGCTACACCACTCCACTGGCCGTCCTGCTCGTCCTGTTCACCGGGATCGGCCCGTTGTTCGCCTGGCGAAAGATCTCGCCGAGCGGCCTGAGAAAGGTGATCGTCGCCCCTCTGGTCGCCGCGCTCGTCGCCGCGGTCGTCCTCGTGGTGGTCGCCGACGCGATCGACAACCCGTGGGCCTTCGCGGTCTTCGTCCTTGCCGCCTTCACCGTGGTCGCCCTGGCGCAGGAGACCCTCCGGTCTGCCGCAGCGAGGAACAGGGCATCCGGAGAAGGGATGTTCAGGTCGATCGGAACGGTCGCCCTCGGAAACCGACGGAGATACGGCGGATACCTGGTCCACCTCGGCTTCGTCCTGCTGCTGGTCGGGGTCGCTGCCTCCTCCAGCTTCGAGACCAAGCGCGACGTGACCCTCATGCCGGGCGAGTCGGCCCAGATCGAGGACTTCCGGGTCACCTACGAGCGCCCGACGGTCTCCCGCGATGCCCAGGCACTCACCTTCGGAGCCTTGCTGCGGGTCACCCCGACCGACGGTGAGGGCCGCCGGCTCGAGCTGAACCCGACCCGGCGCTACTTCATCAGGGGCGCCGAGACCCGCAGCATCGCCGGTTACTTCGAGGGCGAGGCGACCAGCGAGGTCGGCCTCGATGCCGGCGGCCTGAAGGACTTCTGGGTGGCGCTCGAGCCCGATACCGACCGGGTCCAGGAGCGGGCAGAGTCGGCCGACCGGCGATTCGGCCTGTACATGCGTTCAGTCGTCCTGCCGGCGGTTCAGAGGCAGCCCGAGCGGGCCGAGGAGCTGACCGGACAGCTGGTTTCGATCCAGGAGATGGCCACCGACCGGGTGATCGCCGACTACACCAAGCCGGCCCTGGCCACCCCGGCCACCTTCCGGGTGATCGTCAGCCCGGTGGTCGCCGCGGTCTGGATCGGGGCGATCGTCGCCGTGTTGGGCGCACTGTTCGCCCTCTGGCCGGACCGGCGCCGCAGGAGGGAGCAGTGATCGAGCTCGCGATCGGCCTGCTCCTGGCCGGCCTGGTCACCGGACTGATCACCATTCCGTTAAGGCGGGGTGAGAGTGGCTGGCGCGGCGAGGACCCCGTGACTGCCGAGCTCGAGGCAGCCCGCGATGCCAAGTTCCGGGAGATTCGCGACTGCGAGAACGACCTCCGGACCGGCAAGCTGGAGCAGGCCGACTTCGAGCGGATCGACGCAGCGCTGAGGAGCGAAGCGGTCGAGATCCTCGAACGGCTCGACGCCGCCCGGGGCCGCCCCGCCGACCC
Organism: Solirubrobacterales bacterium; assembly: GCA_032119635.1. Lineage (GTDB taxonomy): Bacteria > Actinomycetota > Thermoleophilia > Solirubrobacterales > 70-9 > 67-14. The sequence goes on along the minus strand of JAUMBO010000158.1, from coordinate 13,111 downwards.
GGAACCCGGCAACGGCTAGACTCCCCGGCCGTGTACACGCTTCTGGCTGTCATACAGGTGTTCATCGCCTTCCTCCTGATCTTCCTGATCCTGCTCCATTCGGGCAAGGACGCCGGGATGTCGGGCGCCTTCGGGATCGGCGGAGGCGGCAGCTCGATCGGCGGCGGTTCGATGGTCGAGCGAAACCTGAATCGGGCGACGGTCGCGGTCGCGATCCTGTTCGTCCTCAACACGATCCTTCTGCTGAAGATCTGATCCGGGCCGTGCGAGGCGCAGCCACCGGCTGCCTCCAGGTCGTCGGGTAGGGTTCCGCTCGTGGCCGACCGGACGAAGTTGATCATCGCCGTGACGGCCGGTCTTGTCGGGCTCGCCGTAGCCATCTTCGCCACGATCGTCGCCGTGAATGCCCGTGAGACGGCACAGAACGATTCCGCGGTCCAGCAGCAGGTCAGCCAGCAGGTCGACGATGCGCTCCGGGCGCAGGCACGCAAGGAGGCCCGCCAAATCTCACAGGCCGAGCGGTTCGTCCAGTCGCTCTCCCAGGGCGAGCGGGCGGTGGTACGGGAAATCTCCCGTCTCCGGCGCTCGATCCGGGCACTGAAGGTCGAGGTAGCCTCGATCGAGGCCGACCAGGCCGACGAGTTCTCCCGGGTCAACAACCGGATCGACAGTACGAACGACCGGGTCTCCTCCCTGAACAGACGGGTCACCCGCCTCGAGAACGAGCTGAATCTCGACGGCGGCGCCACGCCCTGAACGGCTCGGGAAGGAAAGTCGAGCCCTGTTCGAGGAGAGGATGATCCGGTCGCTCCACGTCGGCACGATGTCGGCCGCCGACCTGACCGGTGGCCACGACCACCGCACTCTCTTCCAGGCCTCGACGATCGCCGCCCTGCTCGAGGGCCGCTACGAGGGTGACTGCACCTTCGCCGACCTCGCCCGTCAGGGCGACACCGGACTCGGCACCCTGAACGGACTCGACGGCGAGATGATCGCGCTCGACGGACAGTTCTTCCGGGCCGATGTGATGGGCCGCACGACCCCGATCCCGCCGGAGGCGAAGACCCCCTTCGCGGTCGTTGTCGAGTTCGACCCCGACCGGAAGGTCGTGTTCGATCGTCGCCAGGGAATGGAAGAGGTCCTGTCTACGCTCGACGGCGAAGGCGAGGACTCCGGTCAGGTCGCCGCGATACGGATCGACGGCGAGTTCGAGGCGGTCGAGGCCCGCTCCGTTCCCCGACAGGAGAAGCCTTACCGACCGCTGGCCGAGGTGGTCGAGAACCAGAACGTCTTCACCCTCGGCCCCTGCGCCGGGAGCCTGGTCGGATTCCGTTTCCCCGACTTCAGCGAGGGCATCGAGGTCGCCGGCTACCACCTCCACTTCATCGACCAGGCCCGCGAGCGCGGAGGGCACGTGCTCGATTTCACGATGCTTCGGGGAACGGCGATGCTCGAGTCGAGCTCGGACCTGAACGTCGAGCTACCTCCTGGCGTCGAGCTGGGCGGGGATGAGGTCGCGGCCGAGGTGCACGCCGCGATCGAGAAGGCCGAGCGACCCTGAGGGGTCGTCTGGGTCAGCCGGCCGCAGCCCGGTACCGCTCGACTGCGAAACGGCGTTCTTCGGCGTGGTCCACTACCGGCGCCGGGTAGTCGCGGCCGATCACGCAGCCGGATTCTTCCTGCTCGGCCTCGGTCATCATCCACGGCCGGAAGATCTTCTTCCCCGGAACCGCGGCGAGTTCCGGCACCCACCGCTTCACGTAGATGCTCTCGGGGTCGAACCGTTCGTGCTGGGTCATCGGGTTGAACATTCGCTGGAAGTAGGGAGCCGGATCGGTGCCGACCGAGGTGACCCACTGCCAGCCTCCGTTGTTGGAGGCCATGTCGCCGTCGATCAGGCGCTCCATGAACCACCGCTCACCCTCCCGCCAGTCGATGTGCAGGTCCTTGGTCAGGAACGAGGCGACGACCATCCGGACCCGATTGTGCATCCAGCCATCGGTGAGCAGTTCCCTCATTCCGGCATCGACCAGCGGATAGCCGGTCACCCCCTGCTTCCAGGCCTCCAGCAGGTCGTCGTTCGACTGCCAGTCGAGAGTTCCGCGGTAGCGCTCCTGGAACTCCTCACCGACCACCCCGGGGAAGTTCTCGATCACCGAGGCGTAGAACTCCCGCCAGGCGAGCTCGGACCGAAAGACCCGCGGCCCCTTGCCCCGCCTCAGCCCCAGCTTGACCTCCAGCTCGAGCGGCGAAAGGGACCCCCACCTGATGTAAGGCGAGAGCCGGGAAGAGCCCCCGGCCGGGTCGTTCCTTAGTTCCCCGTACTGAGCCAGGCCGCGGTTGAGGTACGCCTTGGCGGCCTCCCGTGCCGCCTTCTCTCCCGGCACGAAGGAGGTCGTTACCGGGTCGGGGTCGAGCCCCAGCCCCTCGCAGTCCGGCAGCTCGCCCGGCTCCAGGCCGGCGACCGGCTCGATCGCTTCCGGCCGCTCGACCATCTCCCGGCGCTCCACTTGCTGCCATGCCTTCGCGAAGGGTGAATAGACGGTGTAGGGCGTGCCCTTGCCGGAGACGATCGCTCCGGGGTCATCGACTATGTAGTTGCCGGGATGGGCGATCGCCTCGACCCCGGCCCTGGCCAGGGCTTCGCCCACCTCCCGGTCGCGCCGCGTCGCCCACGGGTTCACGTCACGGGTGAAGTGGACCCGTTCGGCCCCGGCCAGTCCGGCCAGCTCGACCAGGACCTCGGCCGGATCGCCCCGCCTGAGGTGAAGCTCCGAACCCAGCTCCCTGAGCGACTCCCTCAACTCGGCGAGGCATCCCAACATGAAGCCGGTCCGCTCGGGTGAGGGGAAGCGGCCGCGGGAGATCAGCCGGTCGTCGAAGACGAAGCAGGGGACGACCGGACCTCCCCCGACCGCGGCCGCGAGGGCCGGCAGGTCGTGTACCCGGAGATCCCGCCTGAACCAGAGCAGGGAGACGGCCGACCCGGAGCCGTCCGAGGCTCGATCTATCGCTTCCCCTCCCACCCGGCGAGTATCGCACCGCAGGCCGGGGTTCGTCCGCACCGGCACCTAGATTCCCGAGGGTAAACCGTGGCCGAGCCGAACCGGTCCGGCCGGAAAGCTTCTAGAGGAGGACCCCGTGGACGGAAAGCTAGTTGCAGCCCTGGTAATCGCCGTACTCGGTGTCGGTACCGGTATTGCCGGAATCGTGATCGCCAACGACGCCAAGGACCAGAACAAGAAGACCGACGCCGCCCTGAAGGCCGCGATCGCCTCGGAGAACAGAGGAGTCGCCCAACAGGAAGCCCAGGCGGCAAAGGGCCTGAACCAGCTCGGTCAGAAGATCGAGGGTGAGGCCAACCAGGCGAACAAGAAGGTCGAGGGCGAGGTCACCACTGCGGAGAAGCAGATCCAGGCTGAGGGGCAGAAGAGTGCCGGTCAGCTCAGCTCGCTCCAGTCCTCGATCAGCACGGTTCAGAAGCAGCTGGCGGACTTCGAGGCCACCCAGAAGACCACCAACCAGAAGCTGAACGCCCGGATCACGGCCCTGACCCAGCGGGTCAATGCGATGGGCGGCTAGCCCCGCGACGCCCGGCCGGCGGGCCGAGCGTGGAGTGCGGCTGAGAGGAGTCGAACCTCCACGTCCCGAGGGACACAAGCCCCTCAAGCTTGCGCGTCTACCAGTTCCGCCACAGCCGCAGGAAGGCGCGAGGGAGTCTATGTAACGTCAGACCTTCCGGTCCGTCCGGGCGGCATTTCCCAGTCGTCTCGATCTGAAGGAGCATCAGGTCGGACGTCTAATGTACGAACAGAGGTTCGTGTTGGACGGCTCGGGGCAACCCTGCCGAATGACTGGAAAACGACGGAGTCTCGGGCCGGAAGGGGCAAGGACAAGGTGGATCTGACCAAGCGACAGCAGGAGATCTTCGATTTCATCGGGCGCTACGCCGATAAGATGGGCTATCCGCCGACCGTCAGGGAGATCGGCAAGGCGGTGGGGCTCCATTCCTCGTCCACGGTGCACGTCCACCTTGCGAACCTCGAGAAGGCCGGGTTCCTGAGGCGCGATCCGAGCAAGCCGAGGGCGCTCGAGATCCTGGTCGACACGGCCCGCTCGGCCCGTGACGCCGTCGAGGCGGCGCTGCCCGGTCAGGGCGGCGGTCTGCCGCTGCTGGGCCGGGTCTCGGCCGGACCGGGGATGCTGGCCGAGGAGAACGTCGAGGACTACGTCGAGGTGCCCGGGATGATCGGCGGCCGGGACGGGGACTTCGTACTCGAGGTCCGCGGCGAGAGCATGAAGGATGCAGGCATCGTCGACGGCGACTGGGTCGTGGTAAGGCCCCAGCCGGTCGCCGACGACGGTGAGATCGTGGTTGCCCTGCTCGGGGAGGACGCGACGGTCAAGAGGCTGTTCCGCGAGGAAGACCACATTCGGCTTCAGCCCGAGAACGATGAGATGGAGCCGATCCGGACCACCGACGCCGAGCTGGTCGGCCGGGTGATCGGCGTGATCCGGAAGGTCTGACGCCCGGCTCCCATCGCCTGGCCCATCGGGCCTGAAAGGCGGCGGGGCGTATCATCGCTCTCGTGGGTCGGACGGCTGCGGGGGGAGAGAAAACCCTTCGAGGAAAGTCCGGACACCACAGGGCAGGACGGTGGGTAACTCCCACCCGGGGTAACCCGCGGGAAAGTGCCACAGAAACACACGGCCGATGGCGCGACCACACGTGAGTCGCGCACAGGCAAAGGTGAAAGGGTGCGGTAAGAGCGCACCGGCGTCGCGGTGACGCGGCGGCCAGGCAAACCCCGTCCGGTGCAAGGCCAAACAGGATCGCTGACCCGGCCCGGCGAGATCCAGGTAGGCCGCAGGAAGCTGGCGAGAGCCGGCCCCGTCCGGCCGCAAGGCCGGGCGAGATGGATGGTCGTCCACGACAGGATCCGGCTTACAGACTCACCACCGAAGGGGGCCGCAAGGCTCCCTTCGGCGTTCCGGCTACCGGTGACGGCAACGTTACCTTGGCCTCGATTCCAGCCGGAGCGGGGATGCGGACCGCGGTCGTAACGGGGAGTCACCCCTGGCGATCGGGAATACTCCAACAGGTCGTGTGAGGGTTTGCTAATCTTTCGACCAACGATGCCTAATCCAGTCACCACGGTGACCGGAGTGGGGGACCCAGGGGGAGAAATCCCGGGGGCGAATCCCGGCCATGGCGCCGGGTAGCGCCGATTCGAATGATCGATGCGAGCCCGTCAGCTAACCCCGCAGGCGTTCAGAAGATGCCAACCGCAAGCCCGAAAACCGCTGCACAGGTCGTCGTTCGCTCTCAGGCGCCTGCGCGGCGCGGACTCTCCTTAGCGTGGGTCATCGCGGCGCTCCTCGGCCTGATCCTTATGCCGACCGCACCGTCGACGGCCGCCACCCCGGTCGCCCCGAGGGAGGGCGGAGTCGTCATCCCGAACGATCCCGGCCGGATCGACCCGGCTCCCCGGTTCGGCAAGCGGGTCCTCAAGGTGGGAATGAGCGGTCCCGATGTCAAGGTCCTGAGCTCGATGGTTTCCTCCAGGACCCTCGGACTCCGTGCGTTCGGGATCACCAACATCTTCGACTCCGGCACTCACCGCGCGGTCCAGAGGTTCCAGACTCGCATCGGCCTTCGGCAGAGCGGGGTGGTCGACAAGAGGACCTCGAGCGAGCTGATCGAGGCGATGCCGCGCACCGGCGCCTCCTGGTACGGGGCTCCGTTGTTCGGCAACAACACCGCCTGCGGGCAGAAGTTCACCCCGACGATCATCGGGGTCGCCCATAAGACCCTTCCCTGCGGAACCCGGGTCCTGATCGGTTACCGGGGCCGATTCCTCCTGACCAGGGTGATCGACCGCGGCCCGTACACGCCCGGCCGCACCTGGGATCTGAGCCACGCAGCGAGGATTGCCCTCGGATACGAAGGCATCGACCCGGTCCGCCACCTGATCGTCAGCAAGTAGGCCCGGGCGGCTCAGGCCGGGAGCCTTCGGGCGGGCTCCCTGGCGATCTGGGCGCGCCGGTCCGGAGCCGGTCCGCATCCAGCGGCCGGTGGCGGTGTTTGTAGTCTTCGAACCCCGCAAAACAGCAGGGACCGGCCAGTCGCACGACTGACTCCGGACCCCCTTACGAACGGAGCAGAAACGAATGAATAACGGCTCTTCACGGCTCGGACAGACCATTTCCCCCAGTAACGGGCGCCTGGTCGTCCTCGCCCTGGCAGTCGTGGTCTCCCTCCTTTCCCTGACCCTCGCCGGCCTCCGTGACGGTGCCGGGGCCAGCGAGTCCCGGTCGGTCAAGACGGTCGTGCTCGGCCAGTCGGGCAACATGCCCGATCCGGCCTGTCCGGTCAATTGCCAGGTAGTTGCCTCGGTAAGCGGCTTCCAGAACCGGACCCCGTCCTCGGACACGCCCTTCCGGGTCCCCTTCGACGGCAAGCTCACCAGGTTTACCCTCTACCTGGGCAAGCCGAACAACCGTGACCGCACGGCCCTGAACGACCGGTTCGGCAGTCCGCCGCAGGCAGCGATCACCGTCCTGAAGAAGTTCAAGACTTCGACCGGCTCCGAGAAGTTCCGCCTGCTGAGGAAGAGCCCGACCGAGGGGCTCAGTCAGGAGCTGGGCACGACCGCCGTGTTCCGCCTCGACAAGCCACTCAACGTCATGAAGGGCAACTTCGTTGCACTTGCCGTGCCGACCTGGGCTCCGGCCTTCGCACTCGGGCTGAGTACCGACTCGGACCGCTGGCGAGCCAGTCGTCAGCCGAACAAGTGCTCCTCGGCATTCATCGACGTTGCCTCACCCCAGCTCAAGGTGGACAGCCGCAGGTTCTACGGCTGCACCTTCCGCGGCAGCCGCCTGCTCTACACGGCGACCGTAACCAGCGGCTGATCCCAGGTTCGCGGTAGCCCGGGCCGGATCGGTCTCGACCCGGCCCGGGCTACGGCAGTTCGTTCAGGCCGCGTTCGGCAGGACCCTGGCCGTCGCCTGGTCCATCGGCAGCGCCGCTGCTGCCGCCATCAGGCTCTGGAACTCGCCCAGCGCCACGTGGGCCAGGCCTTCGAGGATTTCCTCGTCCTCCCAGCCGGCCTCCCGGGCCTCCTCATGGAGGTGGATCGGCGGCGCGCCGTCGGCATCGAGCGCGGCCTTCAGGTAGGTGAGCAGCGCCTGCTCCCGGGGATCGGATGACTCGAAGCTCCGGGCACTGGTGATCTCGTCGAGCCCGAGCCCGGCCGTCTTGGCCATCTTGGCGTATCTGGCGATGCTGTACCCGTCGCCCCGGTGCTCGGCCACCGCCAGGGCTATCCGCTGACGGGTCGCCTGAGGGAGTACGCCCTTCTGCAGTTCTGCCCGCATGCGGGTGTAGGCACGAAGCACGACCGGCGATCCGGCGAGCACGCCGACCAGCTTGTTCACGGCCCGGCCTCCGACCTGGATGCTCTTCAGGATCGGGGCGCTCTCGTCCGGCGCCGTCAATTCGTCGTGGATGTGGAAACGGCTGACTTCTGTCTTGACCGTCATGTCTGCCTCGCTTCTTGTCGGGTAACCCTCTTGCCTGTTTAGAACCCGTTTAGGAAGCCATTACTATACATTTAGCTACCTACTTACGGGTCGTAAGTGTACCTGCTCCATCGGCCGTTTTCAACCCCGGGTGCCCTATCGTTGCCCGGACCTTGGAACTCGATCTGGAAAGCGCACTTTTCATGGTGGACGGCCGTGGCCTCCGGGACTGACCGGGCCGCCGAGGTCTCCCGCCTGGTCTCGGACAATGACGTTCGCTTCATCCGCCTCTGGTTCACGGACATCCTCGGCAGCCTGAAGAGCTTCTCGATCAATGCCTCCGAGCTCGAACGGGCGCTCGAGGGAGGGATCCCGTTCGACGGCGCCTCGCTGACCGGATTCAACGCGGTCGAGGAATCCGACATGGTCGCCCGCCCCGATCCGGCGACTTTCTCCCTGATCCCGTGGCGTCCCGGCGGCGAGGATGCGGTCGCCCGCATGTTCTGCGACATCGAACTGCCGGGCGGCGTCCCTTACGAAGGAGACCCCCGGTGGGTTCTGAAGCAGGCCCTGGAGCGGGCCGCCTCGATGGGCTACGACGAGTTCTCGGTCGCCCCGGAGCTCGAGTTCTTCTACTTCCGCTCGGCGGCGCCCCCGGACGGAGTGCCGGAGGTGCTCGACGAAGGCGGCTACTTCGACCTGACGACACTCGACGCCGGTTCGGACGTCCGCCGGGCGACCGTGCTCGCCCTCGAACAGATGGGCATCGAGGTCGCCTCGACCCATCACGAGGCAGGGCCGTCGCAGCACGAGCTCGACCTCAAGCGGGCGGGGGCCCTCGCCTCGGCCGATGACTGCATGACCGCCCGGATCGTGGTCAAGGAGTACGCCCAGCAGCAGGGCTGGCACGCCACCTTCATGCCGAAGCCGATCGGCTCGGCCAACGGCTCGGGTATGCATCTCCACCAGATGCTCAAGCAGGGAGGCTCGAACGCCTTCTCGGACCCCGATGACCCGAGTCGGCTCAGTGCGGTCGGCCGGGCCTTCATCGCCGGTCAGCTCCGCCATGCCGACGAGATCGCGATCCTCTACGCGCAGTGGGTCAACTCCTACAAGCGTCTGGTGCCGGGCTTCGAGGCGCCGGTCTACCTCTCGTGGTCACGCCGTAACCGCTCCTCCCTGATCAGGGTCCCGCCCCGGCCCGAGGTCGAGGCGGAGGGGCTCGATGCCGAGATCCGGTGCCCCGACCCGGCCTGTAATCCCTACCTCTGCATCGCCGGCATCCTCCAGGCGGGCCTCGAGGGGATCGAGCAGGGCTACGAGCTGCCCGAGCCGATGGAGGAGAACCTCTACGACGCCGATCCGGGCGAGATGACGGCCCGCGGGGTGGAGCTGCTGCCCGAGACCCTGGGCGAGGCGATCGAGCGGGCATCCGAGTCGGAGCTGCTCCTGAGGACGCTGGGCGAGCACACTTTCACTCGCCTGATCGAGTTGAAGCGTCAGGAGTGGGACCGCTACCGGGTCCAGGTCACCCCTTTCGAGATCGATTCATTCCTGCCGATCCTCTGAGTCGCCTCTCGCCTGATCCAGCTGGGCGGTCAGCTCCGCGGCCGAGCTGACCGGCTGACGGCAGGAGAGGCCTGTGCAGAGGTAGGCCGTCGACCTGCCCTCGATCGCCGTCCTCCCGGCCAGCAGGGGCGGAGTCTCGGCACCCTCCGGCCCGGCGGCAAGGACCGTATTCGGGAGGTACCGCCTCCGCAACGGCTCGAGCAGGGGTTCGACCGAGGCCGGAAAGGGTCCGGAGGCAGGTCCGACGAGTGCCAGCTCCGTCTGGGAACCGAGAGCGAAGTCGAGCGCCTTGAGCAGGTGGCCGAAGGCATCGGGTCTTCGGGAGGCTCCCGGGGCGAGCATCCGGAGGACCGGCTCGGCCCGTTCGCGGTAGCGGGCCTCTCCGGTCAGGGCCCAGAGCCTGAGCAGCCCGAGCGCGGCCGAAGAGCTGCCGGACGGAATCGGGTGGTCCCCGACGTCTTTTCGGCGGGCGATCAGCCCGTCGTCGAGCGCCTTGCGGGTGGTGAAGAAGCCGCCCCGCATGGGGTCGGCGAACTCCTCGATCATCTCCTCGGCGACCCCACGCGCCCGCTCGAACCAGACCCGGTCGAAGCTCGCTTCGTAGAGGTCCAGCAGGGCCTCGAGCAGGAAAGCGTGATCCTCGAGGAAGGCCGGGATCCGGGCCGCGCCGTTTCGCCAGATCCTCAGCAGCCCGCCCTGTTGGTCGCGCATCTGGCCCCAGACGAACTCGGCGCACCTGACCGCGCTGTCGACCAGGTCCTGGCGCCCGAGGGCGGCGCCGGCATCGGCGAGGGCCGAGATCATCAGGGCGTTCCAGGAGAGGATCGCCTTGTCGTCGAGTGCCGGCCGGATGCGGCCCTGTCGGGCCTCCAGCAGGTCCTCCCGTACCGCGGCCTCGTCTCCATCGAACCGGTCCGGCGGCACACCGGACGGCACCGCGAGCACGTTTCGCCCCTCGAAGTTCCCGGCCTCGGAGATCCCGAAGAGTTCGATGCCCAGATCGGCCAGGTCGCCGAGCGCGTCCCTCGCTTCCCCGGCGGTCCAGGTGTAGAACAGGCCCTCGACGCCCTCCGAGTCGGCATCGAGCGAAGCATGGAATCCGCCGGCCCCGTTCGACATCTCCCCGGTCGCCCAGTCCAGGGTCTCGACCGCGATCCGCCGGTACCGCTCGAGACCGGTCACCTGCCAGGCGTGGAGGTAGGTCCGGGCGAGCAGGGCGTTGTCGTAGAGCATCTTCTCGAAGTGGGGAACCTGCCAGGCGGCGTCGACCGAGTACCGGCAGAACCCGCCCCCGACCTGGTCCCAGAGCCCGCCAGCGGCCATCCGGTCGAGCGTCATCTCGACTTCACTCGCCCTGTCCCGGGCAAGCAGGAAGTCGATCGCCGATGCGGACGGGAACTTCGGGGCGCCCCCGAACCCTCCCTCGTCCGGGTCGAGCGCCTCGACCATCTCCCCGGCCAGTCGGCCAGGGAGCGATGCGTCAGGAAGCACGTCCGGTGCCTCGACCAGGGCGACCGCCTGGAGGCGGCGGATCACTTCGCCGGCCTGCCCGGCGATCTGGTCCCGCTTCTCACCCCATGCCTCGACCACGGCCTCCATCACCATCATGAATGAGGGGGAGCCGAGTCGGGGCCGGTCGGGGAAGTAGGTACCGCCGTGGAATGGCACGCCGTCGGGGTCGAGGAAGACGGTCAGCGGCCAGCCGGCATGGCCCGTGACCGACTGGACGAACTCGATGTAGAGGGCATCGACGTCGGGCCGCTCCTCGCGGTCGACTTTCACGGGGACGAAGTGCTCGTTCATGTACCGGGCGGTCTCGGGATCGTCGAACGACTCCCGCTCCATCACGTGGCACCAGTGGCAGGCGGCGTAGCCGACCGAGAGCAGGATCGGAACGTCCCGGCGGCGGGCCTCGGCCATCGCCTCCTTCCCCCAGGGCCACCACTCGACCGGGTTCTCGCTGTGCTGGAGCAGGTACGGACTCAGCTCTTCGGCGAGGCGATTGGGCATCGGGTCCAGCCTAGTGGGCGGCCGGCCTGCGACCGATCACGAGGATCGTCGCCTGCGTTGCGGCCACCGCGAGTGCAAGCAGGGCGGCAAAGAGGAAGCCGGTCTCGTAGCTGCCGAGGCTGACCACCACACCGACCAGTGGTGCTCCGAGCGCCACGCCGAGGTCGAAGGTCGCCGTGAAGGTCCCGAAGGCCGACCCCCGCCTCGACTCGGGGACCCGGTCGAGGACGATAAGCGAGAGGGCGGGGTATAGGACCGAGAAGGCCCAGCCCATCACGACGGCACCGGCCAGGGCGACGGACAGGGTTTCGGCCACCCCGATGAGCACCAGGCCGAGGGCCTCGAACAGGGCTGCGACCAGGGCCACCTTGCGGGGCGAGATCCGGTCCGGCAGGCCGCCGGCGACGAGGCGGGAGAGGACGAGGCTCACGGCAAAGGCGGTGAAGACCCAGGCCCCGCCCGAGACCCCCTCATCCTTCATGTGCAGAACGACGAAGGCCGCCATCGCCGCGAACCCGGCCGAGACGAGCGCCATCGAGATACCCGGCCCGAGTGCCTCGCGCGAGATCCAGGTCCGCTTCGCCTCCTCCGCCGGCCGTTCGAGCGGGGCCTCCCGCAGTCTCGAGGCGACCCCGCTCGATAGGAGCGGGGCGATCAGCGCGAAGGCCCAGACGAGTTCGAAGCCGCCGAGCGCCTTCAGGCCCTGTCCAATCACCGGGCCGATACTCAGGCCGGCCCAAACCGCGAGGCCGTAGATCCCGATCAGCCGGGCCCGCTGCTCGGCCGGGGCGATGTCGGACACCCAGGCCGACCCGGCCGTGAAGACGGCACCCTCGCCGGCCCCGAGCAGCAGCCGCGAGCCGAGTACGGCGGCCAGTCCGAGCGGTAGGAAAAGGAAAGCGCCGGCCACCGCCGAGACCAGCGAGCCGGCCAGCACGACCCACCGCCTCCCCCTGCCGTCGGCCAGCACTCCGGCCAGGGGTCGGAAGGCGATTCCGGTCACCGCGTACGCCCCGATCACGATCCCGACCATGAGGTCGCCCTCGTCGAGCGGGCCCCTGACGTAGAGCGGCAGCACCGGCAGCAGGGCGCCGATCGCCAGGAGGTTGAGCATGGTCACCCCGAACAGGGCCGAAAAGGTCACGGTCGGCCCACTCGAACGTTGCGGGGCGCCGCTCATTCCTCGGATTCCCTGAGTGCCCTCCTCGAGACCTTCCCGGTCACGGTCTTCGGCAGGGAATCGACGAACTCGACGATCCGTGGGTACTTGTAGGTCGCGGTGCGCTCCTGGCAGAAGGTCTGGAGCTCTTCGGCCAGGCCTTCGGTCGGCCTGCCCGGCGCGACCACGACCACGGCTCTGACCACCGACCCCCTCTCGGGGTCCGGCGCGGCGACCACGGCGACCTCGGCCACGGCAGGATGCTCGAGCAGGACCGATTCGACCTCGACCGGCCCGATCCTGTACCCGGAGGAGGTGATCAGGTCGTCGTTCCGACCCCGGTGGTAGAGGAAGCCGTCCTCGTCCTCCTCGACCAGGTCGCCGGTCGGCCACCACTCGCCCTCGAACGACTCGCCGTCCACGTAGCGGGAGAAGAAGGTGGGGGAGGTGTCGACCCTGAGCTGGAGTTCACCGTCGACGACCCGCGTCTCGACGCCCGGCAGGGGCCGGCCCATCGACCCCTCCCGTCCGGCGACCTCGTCGTCGGGTCGGAAGCCGGTCACGGCCCCGGTTTCGGTCTGCCCGTACCCGTCGGCGATCTCGATCCCGGTCGCCTCCCGGAAGGTCCCGATCACCTCGGCATCGAGTGGCTCACCGGCCGAGACGAGCCGCCTCAGCTCCGGCAGCTCCGGCACGGTCGAGCGGCTTGCCAGCATCCGGTATTCGGTCGGTACCTGGCAGAGCACGTTGACCCCTTCCGTCTTCGCGATCTCGAGCCTGGTCGCGGGATCGAACCTGCCCTCGACCAGCAGCGCCCGGGCCCCGCAGAGCCATGGCGCGATGAAGGCG
>JAUMBO010000157.1:9516-12471 GCA_032119635.1 Solirubrobacterales bacterium | reverse complement strand
GCGGTCAGCAGATCGATCCGCTCGAGCGCCGGCCGTTCGTCCTCGACTTCGGAATCGCGGAAGCCCTCGAACCGGAACGAGGCCAGGATCGCGCCCTCGACCAGGGCGGGGGCGAGCGTTCCGGCACTGGGCAGTCCATCGCCTTCGGGAACTGCGAGGGCCAGGCGGCTGCCACGGACCTCGCCCAGCATTTCGACTGCCGCCGCAGCGAGGACCCTCGCCCGCTCGGCATCGAAGGATTCGGCCGGGCCGGCACCGATCACGGCGAACCGGTCACCTTCGGCCGACCTGAGCAGAACCCTGGCGCCCCGGTCCGCCCGGGCGTCCGGTGCCCCGGGAAGGTCCCCGGGAGGAGCGGGAAGCGAGTCGTCCTCGAACAGCGGGAGGGCGATCAGGTCCGCCTCGGCCCCGTCCGGCCCGGTTTCGACTATCCGTACCTCCATTCCGGCGAGTCTATTCCGGCCCATCGAACGGGGACTGCCCCGCGGGCGGTATCTTGGCCCTCAGGCAGCAGGCGCCCCGGTGGCGCCACACCAGCCCGAAAGCCACGAAACCACGAAAGGCAGACGTCGATGCCCAGCACAGCGATCCTCTCCACGGCCCGTACCCCCTTCGGAAAGATGGGCGGCTCGCTCGCACCGGTCGATGCGACCGAGCTCGGAGGCGTGGCGATCGCCGGGGCGCTGGAGCGGGCCGGAGTCTCCCCGGATGCCGTCCAGCAGGTCGCTTTCGGCCAGGTGATCCAGGCCGGTCAGGGCCAGATCCCGTCCCGCCAGGCCCAGATCAAGGGCGGCATTCCGAAGGAGATCCCGTCCGAGACCGTGAACAAGGTCTGCGCCTCGGGCCTCCGTTCGGTCGGCCTGCTCGACCAGGCGATCCGGGCCGGCGACATCGAGGTCGGGGTAGGCGGCGGGATGGAGTCGATGAGCAACGCCCCGTACCTGCTGCCCGGCGCCCGGTTCGGCTTCCGGATGGGCGACGTCGAGACGGTCGATTCGATGACCCACGACGGCCTGACCAACCCCTTCACCCACCTCCAGATGATCAACGAGGCCAGCCAGGTATCGAACGGGCTCGGGATCGAGCGCGAGGAGATGGACCGCTTCGCTGCCCGCTCCCACGAACTCGCCGAGAAGGCCCGTCAGGCCGGCACGCTGGCCGAGGAGATCGTCCCGGTCACGGTCAAGGGCCGAAAGGGCGAGACCGTGGTCGACGAAGACGAGGCGATCAGGCCCGACACGACCCACGAGTCGCTCGGCAAGCTCCGGGCGATCGGCGACGACGATGCGACCCACACCGCCGGCAACGCGCCCGGCGTGAACGACGGAGCCGGGGCACTGGTGCTCGCCTCGGACGAGTGGGCCGACTCGAACGGGATCGAGCGGATCGCCACTGTGGTCGGCTACGGCCAGGTCGGGGACGACTTCGCGATGCTCGCCAGGACCCCGGCCCTGGCGGCGAAGCAGGCCCTCGACCGGCTCGGCAGGTCGGCGGACGAGGTCGATGTCTGGGAGATCAACGAGGCTTTCGCCTCGGTCGCCCTGAACACGGCTCGGATGCTCGAGATCGACGAGGGGAAGATCAACGTCAACGGAGGGGCGATCGCCCTCGGTCACCCGATCGGAGCCTCGGGAGCGAGGATCCTCGGTGCGCTGGTGCTGGAGCTGAAGCGGCGGGGCGGCGGCCTCGGCTGTGCCGCGATCTGCTCCGGTGGTGGTCAGGGCGACGCGATCCTGGTCGAGGTCTGAGCGGGACGGGTCGCTCCGGGTCGGCGGGTACGCCGATGGCCGGGTGACCGCGTGAACAGCGTGGCCGGAGCGGCATTCTTCGATCTCGACCGGACCCTGATGGCCGGATCGAGTGGCATGGAGTTCGCCCGGGTCGCGGCCCGGCGGGGTGTCGTCTCGCGCCGCATGGTGACCCGGTGGGCTATCGACCACCTCAGGTACCGGATCGAGGGTGCCTCCGACGAGAAGACGTTCGAGGCCCTGAAGATCGCGCGGGAGTCGGTCACCGGGGTCGGGGAGCGTGAGGTGGCGAGGATGTGGCCCGAGGTGCTGGCCGGGATCCTTCCGCGAATACACCCCGAGGTCCTGGCCGAGGCCTACCGCCACCAGGACGAGGGCCGCGAGGCCTGGATCGTCAGCGCGGCCGGCTCCGGGATGGTCGAATCGCTGGCCGGCGTGCTCGGACTGGACGGGGGAATCGGGACGAGGTACGAGGTCGGGCCGGATGGCGCCTACACCGGGGAGATCGACGGGCCGTTCGTCTACGGACCGGGCAAGGTCGAGGCGATCGAGCGACTGCTCGGCGAGCGTCCACTCGACCTCGCCGACTCATGGGCCTACTCCGACTCGATCTCGGACCTTCCGATGCTGAGGGCGACCGGCGGAGCCGTGGCCGTCAACCCGGACCGAGCGCTTCGCGAGATCGCCTCGGCCGAGGGCTGGGAGGTGATGCACCTCGACCGGATCGGAAGGCGGCTGGCGATCATCGGGACGGTCGGCCTGGCCGGGCTGGTCGGTGGTCTGGGCAGCTACGCCTCGTCCCGGCGCCGGGACCGTCCACGGCGGCTTTTCCCCTAGTATCGAAAGGCAGGCCGGGGAACTCGCGAAAGGTCGTCTGATGGAGCGTTCAGTGGCAGAAAAGGACTCGCGAAGCGACGGCCCCGACGGCTCGGCGGAAGGCCTCACCGGGGACCAGGGGAAGGACTTCACCACGATCTCGGGACGCGGGATCAGCGAGCTCTACGGGCCGGACGACGGCCCTGCCGACCGTTCCGATTCGGTCGGCGAGCCCGGCGAGTACCCCTTCACCCGGGGGCCCTACCGCTCGATGTACAGGGGCCGGACCTGGACGATGCGCCAGTTTGCGGGCTTCGGCACCGTCGAGGAGACGAACGAGAGGTTCAGGTACCTGCTCGACCAGGGCCAGACCGGACTGTCCACCGCCTTC
>JAUMBO010000157.1:0-9506 GCA_032119635.1 Solirubrobacterales bacterium | reverse complement strand
GAGGGGGTCGCGGTAGACACGCTCGAGGATATGGAGCGGCTGTTCGAAGGCATTCCGCTCGGCGAGGTCTCGACCTCGATGACGATCAACGCACCGGCCGCGATGCTACTCGCCTTCTACGTGCTGGTGGGCGAGCGCCAGGGGGTGGCCCCGGACGCCCTGGCTGGAACGATCCAGACCGACATCCTCAAGGAGTACATCGCCCAGAAGGAGTGGTGTTTCCCGGTCGATCCGGCGATGCGGCTGGTCACCGACATGGTCGAGTTCTCGACCGCGAACATGCCGCGCTGGCACCCGATCTCGGTCTCGGGGTACCACATCAGGGAGGCCGGGGCGACGGCCGCCCAGGAGCTCGCCTTCACCTTGAAGAACGGGTTCACCTACGTCGAGCACGCGCTCGAGCGGGGCCTCGACGTGGACGCCTTCGCACCCCGGTTCTCCTTCTTCTTCAACGCTCACATCGACTTCTTCGAGGAGATCGCCAAGTACCGGGCGGCGAGGCGGATCTGGGCCCGCGAGATGAAGGAGACCTACGGGGCGAAGCGACCCGAGTCGATGCGGCTTCGGTTCCACACCCAGACAGCCGGGGTCTCGTTGACCGCCCAGCAGCCCCTGAACAACGTCGTCCGGACCGCGATCGAGGCCCTTGCCGGGGTTCTCGGCGGCACCCAGTCGCTCCACACCAACTCCTACGACGAGGCCCTCGCCCTGCCGACCGAGGAAGCCGTTTCGCTCGCCCTCCGGACCCAGCAGGTGATCGCTCACGAGACCGGCGTCGCCAACACGGTCGACCCGCTGGGAGGCTCCTGGTTCGTCGAGCGCCTGACCGACGAGATCGAGGCCGACGCCTACGACTACTTCCGCCGGATCGACGAACTGGGCGGGATGGTGGAGGCGATCCGGCAGAACTTTCCCCAGCGCGAGATCGGCGAGGCCGCCTTCCGGTACCAGCTCGAGCTCGAGGCAGGGGAGAGGAAGGTGGTCGGCGTCAACGCCTACCGCCAGGAGGACGAGGAGGAGATGCCGATCCTCCACATCGACCCGGCCCTCGAGTCGAAGCAGCTCGAGCGGCTGGCGAGGACGCGCGAATCGCGCGACGGTGCGGCGGTCGAAGAGGCCCTCCAGAGGCTGAAGGAGGAGGCCGGCTCGGGAGGGAACCTGATGTACCCGATGATCGAGGCATCCCGGGCGCTGGCGACCGAAGGCGAGATGGTCTCGGCCCTCCAGGAAGTCTTCGGCACCTATTCCGAGACACCGGTCTTCTGAGCGGCGCGATGTCGGAGGCAGCGGAAGCCGGCAGGCCCGAAGGCAGGAAGATCCGGGTAGTGGTCGCGAAGCCCGGCCTCGATGGACACGACCGCGGAGCGAAGATCATCGCGCGGGCACTTCGCGATGCGGGCATGGAGGTGATCTACACCGGCCTCCACCAGACCCCCGAACAGATCGCCGAGACCGTGATCCAGGAGGACGCCGACGCGATCGGGATCTCGATCCTGTCCGGAGCCCACATGACTCTGGTTCCCCGGATCCTCGACCTGCTCGCCGACCAGGGGGTCGACGACGTCCTGGTCACGGTCGGTGGAACGATCCCCAGCCGTGACGTGGAAGGGCTGAAGGAGGCCGGCGTGGCCGAGGTCTTCACCCCGGGCGCCTCGACCGAGGAGATCGTCGGGTTCATCCGCGAGGGAGTCCGGGCGAACGGCAGCGATTCCGGTGGCTGATCCGGCCGAGCCGGTGGCCGGCGTGATCGATCGGCTGCTCGACCTGACGGTGGTTCCGGGCTTCAGCGCGATCGGCTACGAGTTCCGACGTCGGGCCTTCGACTGGGAGCCGCCGGACGTGGGTGGCAGGACGGTCATGGTGACCGGGGCGAACGCCGGGCTCGGGCGGGCGGCATCCGAAGAGCTCGCCGGACTCGGTGCCAGGGTGGTGCTGGTCTGCCGGGATCCCGGTCGAGGTGAGGAGGCGAGGCGTTCGGTCGCCGCGATCGCCGAGCTGGAGCCGGAGCTGATGACCGCCGACCTCTCCTCGCTCGAGTCGGTCCGGGACCTGGCCGGCCGGTGGATGGGGCGGGGCGAGCCACTCGACGTGCTGGTCAACAACGCCGGGGTCATGCCGTCCGAGCGGATCGTCACCAGGGAGGGCTTCGAGCTGACCTTCGCCACCAACGTGCTCGGACCGTTCCTCCTGACCCGGCTGCTGATCCCTTCGCTGGATTCGGGCTCGGATCCGCGGATCGTGATGGTCTCCTCGGGCGGGATGTACGGGTCCGGCTTCTCGCTCTCCGATCCTCAGCGCGAGCGGCGCGACTATCGGCCTGCCGCCGTCTACGCACACACCAAGCGGGCGGAGGTCATGCTCGCCGACGAGTTCGACGTCCGCTTCCGGCCGACCGCCTGCTCGATGCATCCCGGATGGGCCGGCACCCCGGGGGTGGCCGAGTCGCTACCGCGGTTCAACCGGCTGATGCGGCCGGTCTTGCGCAGTGCGGCGGCCGGCGCCGACACGATCGTGTGGCTGGCCGGGGCGTCGCCGGAGGAGGCTCCGGGCGGACTTTTCTACGAGGATCGCCGGCCGAGACCCAAGTACCGGCTTCCCGGTACCCGCGAGACGGCGGCGGACCGCAGACGGCTCTATGAGCTGTGTTCGGAGCTGACCGGAATCACCGATTGACTCGTCAGTCAATCTTCCGCCCGGCCCGGTATCATCGCCAGTCCACCCGTTCCGGTGGGATCGGTGAAGGCAAGGAAGCACCGGTCCGAAACTCCGGCAATCCGGCGTTTCGAAGCTCAGATTTACCGTAAGACCAAGACCCCGAGACCAGGAGGATTCAGTGAAGATCTGCGTTCTGGTGAAAGATGTTCCGGACGCCGCAGTGCAGAAGCGGATCGATCCCGAGACGATGAGGCTCGACCGCAGCGGCGAAAGCACGCTCAACCCATTCGACACCCACGCGGTCGAGGCCGCGGTCCGGTTCAAGGAAGGCGGCGAGCTCGCCGTCGACGAAGTAGTCGCGGTGACGATGGGCCCCGAGGGTGCTCAGCGTGCCCTTCAGAAGGCGGTGGCCCTCGGAGCCGACCGTTCGGTCCACCTCAGCGATGATGCCCTGCTCGGCTCGGACGTCTGCGCCAGCGGCAAGGCCCTCGCCAAGGTTCTCGAGGCCGAGCAGCCCGACCTCGTCCTGCTCGGACAGCAGTCGGACGACGGCGAGTGCTACACGATGGGAGCCGTTGTGGCCGAGCACCTGAAGATGCCGTCCCTGACCCAGGTCGTGGGCATCGAGGTCGACGGCGACAAGCTCAAGTGCGAGCGGCAGGCCGAGTACGGCTACGACACCGTGGCCCTGACGATGCCGGCCGTGATCTCGGTCGGTGACGCGATCAACGAGCCCCGTTACCCCAGCCTCAAGGCGATCATGGGCGCGAAGAAGAAGCCGGTCGACACGAAGGCCGTGGCCGACGTCGGCCTCGAAGCCTCCGAGGTCGGCGATGCCGGCTCGAAGACCACAGTGGTCGCGCTCAACGAGCCACCTGCCAAGGAGCCGGGAGAGATCATTGAAGACGAAGACACTGCCGAGACGGTCGACAAGATCGTTACCTGGCTCGACGAAAGGAAGCTGATCTAGATGGGCGGAATACTCGTTTATGCCCTGCACGACGGTGAGGGCAATTTCAACAAGAACTCGCTCGGTGCCCTGTCTGAGGCCTCGAAGCTGGCCGGCGAGCTGGGGACCGAAGCCGCTGCCGTAGTGGTCGGAGACGTTTCCGACGACCAGGCCCAGAGCCTGGGCAACTACGGCGTGACCAAGGTCTACCGGGCCAAGGACGTGCCTGAGGGCCTCGCCCAGCCGATCGTCGACGTGATGGCCAAGGTGATCCAGGACGACGGCTTCTCCTACGCGCTGTTCGGCGGAGGGCTGCTCGGGTTCGAGATCGGCGCCGGCCTGACCGCGCGGCTCGATGCCGGGGTGACGATGGAGGTCACTGGTGTCAAGGCGGTCGACGGCAAGCTCGTTTCGGAGCGGCCGATCCTCCAGGACTCCCAGATCGCCGACGTCGGCTACGTCTCGGAGCCCGGGATCATCATCGGGCGCCTGAACGCCTTCGACATCGAGGAGAAGGGCGGTACGGCCGAGGTGGTCGACCTGGACGTCGAACTGTCCGAGTGGTCGACCAGGGCCGAGATGATCCAGCGCGGCGAGCAGCGCGGCGAGGACGTCGACATCGAGGCTGCCGACGTACTGGTCGGTGGCGGTCGCGGACTCGGCTCGGCAGAGGGTTTCGACGCCTGCGAGGAACTCGCCGGCGCCTTCCCGAACGGGGCCGTCGCGGCGACCCGCGCCGTGGTCGATGCCGGCTGGTACCCGTACGCGGCCCAGATCGGCCAGACCGGCAAGACGGTCGCCCCGAAGCTCTACCTGGCGGTAGGCGTCTCGGGCGCGATCCAGCACAAGGTCGGAATGCAGAACTCCGAGGCGATCATCGCGATCAACAAGGATCCGAACGCCCCGATCTTCGAGTTCTCCGACCTCGGTGTGGTCGGCGACCTGAACAAGATCATGCCGAAGCTGACCGAGGCACTGAGGGCCCGCAAGGGCTGAGATCGAGGAGGCACCCGGGTGGGCCCGAGCGGGTCCGCCCGGGGGGCTTCCTGACCCGAAGACCAGACCAGACAGAGCCAGAGAGACCGAGCAGAGACCGAAAGGACCGGCCAGATGCCACCGATCGCCCCCGCCGAATACCCGCCCCCCTTCGATTCCGAGAGCGTGATCTCGAAGCCGACCGATCCCGAGGACGAGAGGATCGAGGTCGGGGTTGCGATCGTCGGTGCCGGGCCGGCCGGCCTGGCCTGCGCCAACAAGGTCCTCCAGCTGCTCGAGGACCGTCCCGAGCTGGCCGAGAGGCTGGGCGAGGTGCCGGTTGCGGTCGTCGAGAAGGGCAAGGTCGTCGGCGCCCACGAGATGTCGGGCGCCAACATGCGTCCCTCGGCGATGGAGGAGCTCTTCCCGGACCTGGACAAGTCGGAGTGGCCGGTCTACCGCGAGGTCGAGAAGGAGGGTGTCTACGTCCTCACCCCCAAGCTTGCGATTCCGCTCAAGCCGATGCCCCCGAACTTCCACAACAAGGGCAACTACGTCACCTCGGTCTCGAAGCTGACCAGGTTCCTGGCGGAGAAGGCCGAGGAGAAGGGCGCCTACATCCTCACCGAGACGGCCGCCGACAAGCTCCTGGTCGAGGACCAGGTGGTCAAGGGCGTCCGTTCGGGCGACCGGGGCCGCGGCAAGAAGGGTGAGGAGCTGGCCAACTTCGAGCCCGGCTCGGACGTGGTCGCCGGGGCGACCGTCCTCGCCGAGGGCACGATCGGCCACCTGACCTATGCCGCCCTCGATCACTTTGACATCGGCGGACTCGACCCCCAGCGCTGGGAGCTCGGCGTGAAGGAGATCTGGGAGATCGAGGAGCCGTTCGACAAGGTGATCCACACGATGGGCTGGCCGCTCCGCCCCCAGGCGAAGTACAAGGAGTTCGGCGGCTCATTCATCTACCCGATGGAGGACAACAAGATCTGCATCGGCTTCGTGGTCGGCCTCGACTACACCGACGCGACCCTCTCGGTCCACGACATCCTCCAGCAGTTCAAGCTGCACCCCTTCATCAAGAAGATCATCAAGGGCGGCAAGCGGGTCGGCTGGGGAGCGAAGACGATCCCGGCGGGCGGTTACTGGTCGATGCCGAAGCGTCTCGCCGTCCCCGGGATGTGCATCGCCGGTGATTCGGCCGGCATGGTCAACGTCGCCGAGCTGAAGGGCGTCCATTACGCCATGCACGCCGGCATGTACGCGGCCGAGGCGATCGTCGATGCGCTCGAGAAGGATTCGGTCGACTTCTCGGCCTACGACGAGAAGGTCCACAACTCGATGATCGAGAAGGACCTCCACAAGTCGAGGAACGCGAGCCAGCCGTTCACCAAGGGCTTCTTCGTAGGTGGCGCGATCGCGTCGGCGATGACGATCACCCAGGGCACCTTCCCGGGCGGTCACTGGAAGAACCACGACGATGCCTCCTACAAGATGGAGATCGGCAAGGCCGCCGACAAGTATCCGAAGCCGGACGGCGAGTACACCTTCGACAAGCTCTCATCGGTCTTCCTGACCGGCAACGCGACCAGGGACGATGCCCCGAACCATGTCAAGGTCCAGACCGAGGTGCCGAGGGAGATCGCTCAGACGTGGGTCTCCATGTGCCCTGCGCAGGTCTACGAGATCCCCGAGGACCAGCTGGAGAACGGGGCCGAGGTGGTCGACGTGCATGTGACCGCGTCGAACTGCGTCCAGTGCGGTGCAATCACTGCCAAGGGCGGCCGGCTGACCCTGCCGGAGGGCGGGGACGGACCGCTCTACACCGAGACCTGAGAACGACCGTCGAGTATCAGGCGGCGGGCCGGTACCGGTCGCGCCGACCGGTCCTCGCGTAGCGCGGCTCGGCCGGGAAGGCTTCGACCGATGCACCGTCGAACGGGGTGGAGGAGGTCCGGCGCGGTTTCGGCTCCGGTTCGATCCACTCCCCGCTGCCGGCGAAGGCGTCGGCAAACCGCTGCGCCTTGGCGCTTCGAAGGCTCGCCTGGTCGAATATTTCGCGGGACATGGGGTCCTCTCCTCGAAAAGCGGTCATTGGGAGTGTGTTCGACCGAGCGGACGGAAAACCTGCCCAGGCTGACCTAACTTCCTGCAAATCGCGGGTTTGACGAGGCGGATCGGTTTCGTGGTCCCGGCCGGCCCGACCGGCTACGCGGCGTCGTCTAGACTGAACCGGAGTGAAGGCCGAGATACATCCCGACTACGTGCTCGCGACGGTCACCTGCTCGTGCGGCAACCAGTTCCTGACCAGGTCGACCAAGCCCGACCTGCACGTCGAGCTCTGCTCGGAGTGCCACCCCTTCTACACCGGCAAGCAGAAGCTGGTCGACACCGGTGGCCGGGTGGAGCGCTTCCAGCGCCGGGCCGCCAAGCGGGCCAAGTCCTAAACGGGGCGAATCCCCTCCGGCCTGCCGTCCCGGCAGGTTTCCCGTGAGCCGGTGAGCGACGTGAACGGATCCTCCCACCAGATGATCGGTGCCCTGATCGACCGGATCGAGGCCCGTCACGCCGAACTCGAGGCCGAGATGGCCGACCCGGAAGTGATCGGTGATCGCTCGCGGTATGCCGAGCTCGGGCGTGAGTACGGCCGGATCGACCGCGCCCGAAGCCTCGCCCTCGAGTACCGGCGGGTATCCGATGACCTCGCCGGGGCACGGGAGCTGCTCGCGGAAGGGGACGGGGACGACGAGATCCAGGCCGTGGTCCGGGATGCGCCGGCCGAACTCGACCGTCTGGCCGAGGAGATCAGGCTCTCGATGGTCGAGGGCGACCCGAACGACGCCAAGAACGTGATCGTCGAGATAAGGGCCGGCACCGGCGGCGACGAGGCTGCCCTGTTCGCCGGAGACCTGCTGCGGATGCTTGCCCGGTATGCGGGCGAGCGGGGATTCGGGGCCGAGGTGATCTCGGGCTCGCCGGCCGAGCAGGGCGGGTACCGCGAGGTCAGCCTCGAGGTGACTGGCGACGGCGCCTACTCGGTCTTCAAGTTCGAGGCCGGCACTCACAGGGTCCAGCGGGTTCCCGAAACGGAGTCCCAGGGCCGGATCCACACTTCGACCGCCACGGTCGCCGTTCTTCCCGAGGCCGAGGAGGTCGAGGTCGAGATCGATCCGGCGGACCTCGAGATCGACGTCTACCGGTCCTCGGGGCCGGGCGGCCAGTCGGTCAACACGACCGATTCGGCGGTCCGGATCACCCACGGACCGAGCGGGATCGTCGTCTCGATGCAGGACGAGAAGTCGCAGCTCCAGAACCGCGAGAAGGCGATGCGGGTCCTGCGGGCTCGCCTTTACGAGAAGCAGCTGGCTGAGCAGCGTGAGGCGATCGCCTCCGAGCGACGGGCGCAGGTCGGCTCGGGGATGCGGTCCGAGAAGGTCCGGACCTACAACTTCCCCCAGGGGCGGGTAACCGACCACCGGATCAAGCTGACCTCGCACGACCTGGAGGGCGTGATGAGCGGGAACCTCTCGGGATTCACCGACGCCCTGGCGGCGGAGGAGCGGCGACTCCTGCTCGAGGCCGAGGCCGAGGCCGGCTGAGCGCCCCTTGGTTCGAGGCACCGGAACCGGCGGGGCGACCAGGGGCGAGGCGCTCGAGGCGGCGACAGAGGCACTCGAGGCCGCCGGCATTCCCGATCCGCGTGTCGACGCCGAGGTCCTTCTGTCGGGAGTCACCGGGGTGCCCAGGGCCGAGCTGGTCGCATTCCCCGGGGAGCGGTTGGATGGGCCGGCGTCCAGGGCCTTCGGCGAGGCAGTCCGTCGGCGGCTTCGCCGTGAGCCAGTCGCCTACGTGCTCGGCCGGCGCGGCTTCAGGAGGATCGAGCTGGCGGTCGACCCCCGGGTCCTCATCCCCCGGCCCGAGACCGAGGACCTGGTCGAGCTCGCCCTCGAACAGGGTCCGTCGCGGGTGCTCGAGATCGGGACCGGCTCCGGAGCGGTCGCTCTCGCGATTGCCGACGAGCTTCCGGGTTGCACGGTCGTTGCGACCGACGTATCGGCCGAGGCGCTCGAGGTCGCCCGCGACAACGCAACCCGGCTCGGCCTCGAGAAGAGGATCACCTTCGGCGAGGGAAGCTGGCCGGCCGGAGGTGGCCGGTTCGACCTGGTGGTCGCCAACCTCCCCTACGTCGACCGGGAGCGGGAGGGGCCCGACCTCGCACCCGAGGTCTCCGGCTGGGAGCCGGCCGGGGCGCTCTACGGAGGGAGTGACGGGATCGAGGTGATCGCCTCGGTACTGGCCGGCCTGCCGGGTTCGGGGGTCTCCGCCGACCGCCTGGCGCTCGAGGTCGGCCAGGGGCAGGCCGACCGTGTGGCCGGCCTGGTCCGGGCGGCCGGCTATCCCGAGGTCACCGTCCGGAAGGACCTGGCCGGGATCGAAAGGGTCGTGGTCGGGACGAGGTCGACCGGGTCGGACTGAGATCATCGGGCGATGGCGGTAAAGACCATTTCGACCTCGATTGCCGGTGGGGCCGCGGCCCGGCAGGCGCTCGAGAGCTGCCTCTCGCAGGGTGGGGTCGCCCTCTTCCCCTCGGACGGCCTCTACGGCCTCGCCTGCGATCCCCTCGACCGGGAAGCGATCGATCGGATCTACCGGATCAAGGGTCGCGACGACGGCAAGCCGGCTGCCGTGATGTACCTCTCGCCCTTGGCGATGAGGGAGCTGGTCAGGGACCTCGGCCAGCGGGTGGCCGATGCGGTGGGGCGACTCCTTCCCGGCCCGGTGACCCTGATCGTGCCGAACTCGAGGCACCGGTATCCGCTCGCCTGTCGCGAGGATCCCGGCAGGCTGGGGATCCGGGTCATTTCGGGCCCGCTCCAGGGAGTGCGCCTGCCACTGTTCCAGACCTCGGCCAACCTGAGCGGCGAGCCGG
>JAUMBO010000156.1:0-2997 GCA_032119635.1 Solirubrobacterales bacterium | reverse complement strand
TTGCGGATGGTTCGATTTCGTCAGAGATCTGCAGGGAAACCGCTGATCAGGTTAGTGATTTCCATCACAGAGTGCCACCTCCTCCGGCTGGGAAGGAACATTCGGCAGCAGTCAGGCGCCTGGCAGCCGAACGGGGGCCGAAAAGACGCAGCGCGAGGGCCGGATCGGCCAGTGGGGGAGACAGGATTCGAACCTGTGTAGGCAGAGCCAACTGGTTTACAGCCAGTCCCCTTTAACCACTCGGGCACTCCCCCGGCAGCGGCCGAGTCTATTCGACCGGCGCCGGGCACCGTCACCGGGCCCGGCTCGCTCTACGCTCCCGGGATGGACGGGGATACGACCTCGAACAGGGGCTTCGCCTCCGACAATGCCTCCGGCGCCCACCCGGCGGTGATCGAGGCGCTCGCGGCGGTAAACCAGGGCCACGTCCCGGCCTACGGCAACGACCCCGAGACGGCCCGCCTTCAGGAGCTTGCCCGGGCCGAGTTCGGGCCGGAGGCCCGGATCTTTCCGACCCTGAACGGGACCGGCACCAACGTGCTCGCCCTCAGGGCAATTGCGCCGCCCCACCGGGCCGTGATCTCGGCCGAGACGGCCCACATATCGATCGACGAGACGGCCGCCCCCGAGGCGATCGCCGGCCTGAAGCTGCTCGGGGTCCCGACCCCGGACGGAAAACTCACCCCGGAGCTCGCGGCGACCCGGCTGGCCGACCCGGCCGACCTGCCGCACGTTCCCTGGCCGGCCGTAGTCTCGATCTCTCAGCCGACCGAGCTCGGCACCGTCTACCGGCCGGAGGAGATCGCCGCGCTCGCTCGCTTCACGGCCGGGAACGACCTCGTCCTCCACATGGACGGCGCCCGGATATTCAACGCGGCCGCCTCCCTCGGCTCTGGCCTCGCCGGAGCCTCGACCGACCACGGGGTGGACGTCCTCAGCCTCGGAGCGAACAAGAACGGAACCGTGTTCGGCGAGGCCGTGCTCTTCGCCCGGCCAGAGCTGGCCGAGGGCTTCGGGATCCTCCACAAGGGAACCCTGCAGCTGCCGGCCAAGGCTCGGTTCGTCTCGGCCCAGCTGAACGCCCTGCTGGACGACGACCTCGGGGTCCGGATCGCGGGTCAGGCGAACGGGGTCGCTGCCGAGCTGGCCGGGCGCCTCGCCGAACTCGACGGAGTCGAGATCGCCCAGGCGGTCGAGGCCAACATCGTCTTCTTCTCGATGCCGCTGGCCCCGGCCCGCACCTTCGCCGGGGCGCTCGCCCCGAACCGGCCGCTCCTCTTCGAACTGGGCGACCACGGGCTGATCCGGCTGGTCGCCTCCTGGGATTCCGATTCGGGCGACGTCGATTCAGTGGTCGGGTTGGCAGGCAGGGCCCTCGGCTCCGCGTCCCCCGGCGCGTGACCTTTGTGCCCAGCCCGTGTCTGAAGAGGTGAACAGGCCGGTCTTTCACGGCTCGTCGGGCGAGTAGCCTGAGAAGACGAATGGCAGATGGAAGCCCAAAGACCGCACCCAGGCTCGCCAGAGCAACTTTGCGCATGCAGTCAGACGATCGACTAGCCAATCTCTTCAGACGCGGGGTCGACCCGGCATTCGACGAGCTCGTCGAGCGCTACCGGGTCTCGCTGGTCGCGTTCGCCGGGGCGATCGTCGGCTCGGCGCGAGCCGAGGATGTGGTTCAGGACTCGCTGGTCAAGGCACACCGGGCGATGGGCTCCCAGGAGGTCGGTGATCCTCGGGCCTGGCTATACCGGATCGTTCGCAACACGGCGCTCAACGAGATCCGGGACGGAAACAGACATGAGTATTCCGAGCTTGCGGGTACGGAGGCCGATTCGATGACCCCGGAGCGTGCGGTCGAGGGCAGGGAGGAGCTGAAGGCCCTGTTCACGGCCCTGGCCGAGTTGCCAGAGGCACAGCGCCAGGCGATCGTCGAACGGGAACTGGGGGGCTACACCCACGAACAGATCGCCCGTGAACTGGAAATCTCGACCGGAGCGACCAAGCAGCTCATCTTCAGGGCGAGGAAGGGCCTGAGGAACGCCTTCGGTGCCCTGATTCCGGCTCCCTTGATCGCCTGGCTCGCCTCCGAGATGACCGGCGCCTTCGCATCCGCATCCTCGGCCGGCGCCATGGCCGGAGGGGTAGCGGGCGCTGGCAGCGCAGGTGGCGCGACGGCCGGTGCCGGGGCGGGAGGAATATTCGCCGGCCTGGCGGGGGGTGGTGCGGCAAAGATCGCTGCGGTGGCAGTGGTCGCGTCCGGAACCGTCGCTGCCGGAGTAGCGGTAGAGGAGCGGGTTGTAAGCGACGGCTCGAATTCCGGGACTGCGATCGAGCGGACGGCAGGCGATTCCTCCGGAGGGATCGTTCTCACCGAGGATGGAACGCCGGTTCTGTTGCCGGAAGGGGAGACGGGGAATGCGGGTTCCGGCACGGACTGGTTCGAAGAGGATCGCCTCGACGCCCTGGGAGAGGCGGAGCAGGGCGTGACCGGGCCTGGGGAGGACGGGGCCGCCGCGGGGCTCGATGAGTCCGGGTCCGGTAGTGGTCCGGGGCTCTCGCCCGACGGGCGGCCTGGCACCGCGGGTCGTCCGGGTCGTCCTTCGGGAACCCCCGGCCCTTCGGGTGGCAAGCCCGGTGGTGGCCGACCCTCGACCAGTCCGGGTAACTCCGGTGGCTCGGGAGGTGGACGCCCGGCAACGAACCAGGGCAACTCCGGGGGCTCGGGCGCTGGCGCGGGTAACTCGGGCAGCGGCGGCCGACCCTCAAACAACCCGGGGAAATCCGGTGGCCCGGGAGGCGGCGGTCCGTCTCGCGCCCCGTCCGCTCCCGGCGCGGGCAAGCCCACCGGCGCCGCTCCTTCGCGGCTCGGTAGCTGAATCAGCGGGTTTTTTCGGAGCGGCCCCGTGACCTTTGCCCAGACGGGGGGTCTGGGGAGAAGGAGGGAAGCAAATGGCCGCTTCGAGGCCGGGCTTCCGCAAAGGAGCAGACCGCAGGGCC
>JAUMBO010000155.1:0-3291 GCA_032119635.1 Solirubrobacterales bacterium | reverse complement strand
TTCGGCCCCGTCGGTCGGAGGCCGGGATCCCGAACTCACCCGCCCCGCCCTCGACCGTGATCAGGGCCGCCCCTCCCGGGACCGAGCCGGCCATGAGACCCGGCTCGATCGTCTGCGGGGCGGTCGCGGCGCGCTCGAGGACGGCACCCCAGCCGCGCAGGACCCCGGAAGGCTCGAGCCTCACGGCCGGGGTCTCCTGCGGGTCGTAGAGCGAGCGGGAGACGCGCGCCCCCTGGGATATGTCGAGGAGGGCCTGCTCCCGTGAGTAAGAGCCCTGGGTGGCCGAGTAGAGGCCCGGGGAAAGACCGGGAATCCGGCCGAACGCACGAATCAGCGAGCGGTCGAACCCACCAGCCCCGCTCGATGGCACGAAGACCAGGTAGGCCGTCTTCGCCGCCACCGGACCGGGATCCCGGGTCGCTGCAGGGGAGCCGGCCGGGGAGGCCAGTCCGAGTGCGATCAGGGCGGCCAGTCCTGCCGCCGCAAGTCCGGAAAGGCGAGCCGCGCCGGTGGTTGGGAGGCTGGTCGGCATCGGGCGGGGCAGTCTAGACCGGCACGGTCGATCCGGCTCGGGGAGCGGGATCCGGCAAGCGTCCGGCCGCCTCCCACGGCCCGGAATGTAGGGTGGGAGTGTGGAACAGGGAAACGAGCCGACACCTTCGGCCCGGATAGGCGGGCTGGCACAGGAGATGATGGAGCAGGTCGAACGGGAGATTCCCGGCGCCCGGCTCGATCAGCTGGTCATCTCGGCAGTCCTCAGCGAGGAAGAGCCGGACGGCGACCAGACGACACACGTCCGGATCATCTCCGACTCTCCCGATCCACTCTCCGTGGTCGGCCTGCTCGAGGTTGCCCACGAACTGGCCAAGAGCCAGATGACCGGCGGCCAGTAGCTTCGACCGGCGGCCGGCCCGGGCCGGTCAGCGGGAGTAGTGCTCGACGATCAGCCGTTCCTCGACCGGGGCGGCGATGTCCTCGCGCGAGGGCAGGCGGTTGACCGTGCCCTTCAGTCCGTCGGGATCGGCGAGCAGCCAGGGCGGTGTCGGTCCGGCCACCTCGGTCGCCTCGCGAACCAGGGGTTCGACCGGTGCACCGGGGATGATCGCGACCACGTCGCCGGCCGATACTTCGTAGGAAGGACGATCGAGCCGCTTGCCGTTGACCGAGACGTGCTGGTGGACGACGAACTGGCGCGCCTGGGCCCGGGTGGTGGCCAGACCGAGCCGGTAGACCACGTTGTCGAGTCGGCACTCGAGGTGGCGCATCAGGTTCTCACCGGCCATGCCCTCCTCGCGACTTGCCCTCTCGAACAGCCGGGCGAACTGCTTCTCACGCAGGCCGTACATGAACTTGGCCCGCTGCTTGGCCCGCATCCGGACCGAGAATTCCGAGGGCCTGCGCCGGCCACGACCATGCTGTCCGGGTGGGTAGGGCCGACGCTCCATGGCGCCCTTGCCGTCGAGCGCACGCCTGCCCTTGAGGCCG
Organism: Solirubrobacterales bacterium; assembly: GCA_032119635.1. Taxonomy (GTDB): domain Bacteria; phylum Actinomycetota; class Thermoleophilia; order Solirubrobacterales; family 70-9; genus 67-14. The sequence goes on along the minus strand of JAUMBO010000155.1, from coordinate 1,806 downwards.
AGGTCCTCGCCTTCACGTCTCGAAAGTTTTTCCTTTGGTCCTGTGTACCTGCCCATATCGCGACGACGGAGGCTAACGGATGGAGTCTTTCCCCGCCTCCCGAGCAGGTTCTCGGGGGCCACCTGCCGGTCCCGCCGGCCCCGTATAGTCCGGTCGAGCAGCTCGGGCCGGCAGATCCGATCGGCAGCAGGGTGACGCAGGCCGGGACTGTGCCGGACAGGAACAGGAGGCGATGTGGCGATTCGGCCGAACGACTCGAAGGAATCCAAGGACCAGAGGCGATGAGCTCCCTGAAGGGCAAGATCCTCGTTGCGGCGCCCAACCTGTTCGACTTCTTCCGGCGAACGGTGGTCCTGGTGGTCGAGCACAACGACCAGGGGGCCTTCGGGGTTGTGCTCAACCGGAGGGCCGACGCCGAGGTCCTCGAGCTGGTCCCCGACCTGGGGCCGCTGGTCGAGCGGGGCGCACCGCTCTGGGTGGGCGGCCCGGTCTCGCCGGACTCGATCGTCGTGATCGGGGAGTTCGATGACGCCTCGGCCTCCTACGGCGAGATCACCGGCCGGATCGGAGTGGTCGACCCGGACGGCGATGCCGAGCCGGTCCGGGCCCGTGTGTTCGTCGGCCACTCGGGCTGGGCCCCCGGGCAGCTCGATCGCGAGGTCGAGGAGGAGATGTGGCTCGTCTCCGACCTCGAGGACGACGACGTCTTTTCCGAGCGTGACCTCTGGGCCGAGGTGATATCCCGCCGCGGAGGCGAGTTCGCCCTGCTGGCGACGATGCCCGAGGACCCGAGCCTCAATTGAGCTACGACTACGGCGCTGCGGTAGACCGCCCCCTGACCAGGGAGAGCCTCGATCCCGATCCCTTCGTCCAGTTCGACGCCTGGTTCGCCGAGGCGGCCGAGGTGGTCAGGGAGCCCGAGGCGATGTGCCTCTCGACCGCCGATGCCGAGGGCAACCCCGATTCGAGGATGGTCCTGCTCAAGGGGGCCGGGCCAGAGGGCTTCCGGTTCTTCACCAACTACGAAGGAGTGAAGGCCTCCCAGCTGGGAGCCGTCCCGGCAGCCGCCCTGCTCTTCTTCTGGGCCGACCTCGAGCGCCAGATCCGAATCCGGGGGCAGGTCGAGAAACTGCCCGCGGACGAATCGGATGCCTACTACGCCACCCGGGGCCGGGGGAGTCGGCTCGGTGCCTGGGCTTCGCCGCAGAGCACGGTGATCCCCGATTCGAGGGAGGAGCTCGACCGGCTCCAGGAGGAAGTCGCGGCCCGGTTTGAAGGGGAGGAAGAGATTCCGAGGCCCGGCCACTGGGGTGGCTACCGGGTGATCCCGGTCCAGTTCGAGTTCTGGCAGGGGCGCCAGGCCCGGCTCCACGACAGGTTCCGCTACCTGCCGGAAGGCGACGGCTGGCGGATCGAGCGCCTCGCGCCCTGAGCCCTTGGAAGCATCTTCCCCGGCCCGAGCGGTACGAATCGGCCCGGGGGCTGTTGGGGGGAGTAGGGTTTCCGACTGCCGGGAGATCGTCTGTCAGGTAAACCGGCAAGGGGAGAAAACCGAGGGGCCGAACCGGCCAGAGGGAGCGAGAGCCTTACCGTGAGCGAACACCTCCATCAGTCAGCGGGACCTGTGAATCGCCTCCACGCATCGTTCCTGGCCCTTGCCCTGGCCGTGGTCGCACTCGTCGCACTCGGCTCGGCCCCGCTCGCCGATGCGGCCCGCAAGGGGCAGAAGGCCCCGAAGGTGACCGCCCCGGCCGGGTTCGAGGCCCGCGGATCGGTCGGCGAGGCCTACGTGAAGGGAGTCACCCC
>JAUMBO010000154.1:10783-26323 GCA_032119635.1 Solirubrobacterales bacterium | reverse complement strand
CGATCGGCTGGTCGCCGGCGACGTGGTGACGATCGAGCCGGGCATCTACCTTCAAGGCGAGTTCGGGGTCAGGGTCGAGGATCTGGTCGTGATCGGGGAAGGCGGGGTGGAGGCCAACCTGAGCAGACATCCGAAGGCCCTGCTCGAAGTCGATTGAACCCCGGTCGGGCCTGCCTGCGCAAATTGGGGATTCGTTGTACTATGTGATTACCGTCACACATTCGGGTGGACGCTCTTCACCCGCCCGACGGTCTTCGACAAAGGCGAGGGGCCTCGAAGGAGAGAGGGAAGAAAGGGACCGGTCTGAGGGGGCCGGTCCTTTTCTCGTACCGCCCCGGGATTTGAGTTCGCCAGTTTCCGAACCGGGCCGAGAACGACGAAGGGCCGGATCTCCCGACCCGACCCTTCGGTCCCTCGAGCGTGACTAGACCCGCTAGGGAGCGAGGCCCGCCAAGCCGTTCCACCCGTTGGCGTAGCAGTGGTTATCCCCAGCCGCACGGGCGGGGAGACCAAGTGCGAGATCGGCATTGATGCCCGCAAGCACGAGGCAGCTCCTGACCGTACCCTTGCCGACCCCATCCAGGTTCGGTCCGTTCAGGAACTCGACCGCGTGACGGATCCCGGCGAACGACTCACGGGGATCACCGTGCGGATCCCTGCCGTAGCCCCACTCGGTCCGCGGCGGGAGGTTCTCGTTCGGTGGTGGGGCGACCCCGATTCCACGCTTGCCGGTAAAGGTTTCCGGACCCGAGTCGTAGTAGACCATCATGCTTCCGTCGCTGAACGGGAACTCGCTGACCTGCTCCAGCCCGAAGTACGGATCCACGGCCCAGTGGCGACCCTCCTGGAGGGACGGTGCGTACGCCTTTGCACCGATCGTCCTCGCCTGAACCTCCGCTGTCACGTTGGCGACCTGGTGGTCGCTGAAGGCAACCCTCATCAGGACCTCATGTGGCGGCGTGTTCGGGAGCGGGTCGTCGGTCATGAAGTGGGCGTACCCGTTTGCCTCCCCGGGGTCCCACAGCAGCTGTACGAGTGACAGCATCAGCATCCGGTTGCCGTAGTCCGGGTAGTACTTGTACAGCCCGATGTCCGGGTTCTTGAAGTAATCGTCGGAGTCGACAGAACGCCTCAGCAGGGTCGAGTAGTTCATGCCCGGGACCCCCAGTACGCCGTAGTCCACGTCGGGACTGAGCGCCGTCAGGGCACCGCCCATGATCCCACCCTGGCTGATCCCCATGTACTGGCCGCGGGTCGCCGTCCCTGCCGAGAGGTCGATCAGGCTGTTGCCCGAGCCGTCCTGGAAAGCCGGGTTCGAGGCGAAGCCCCCCTCGTGGATCAGCGCCCGCTGGAGGTACATGAAGTTGACGAACCCCTGCTGCATCCGGTCCACGAGCAAGGGGAAGTTCGACATGTCCGCAAGGGCGGCGAGGACGCTTCCGGAGTCCCCGTCGGAGAAGCCGACCCAGTCGACGGCGCACTGCACCGTGTTCGAGATCGGCGCCAGGGCGCGCTGGTAGCCGCTACTCACCTGAGTCCGATTGCCCAGCAGGCCGTGCCCGTAGGTCAAGGTCTTCGCCGGGTTTCCGGCCGAAGCCGTGTTCGGGATGTCGCATCGGAACGGGAAGGTTGCCGTCTTGTCCGCGTCCCAGATCAGCTCGTCGTCGGCGTTGAACTCGAACACGCCGCCGGCGGCGCAGTTGGTCGAGCTCAGGTAGCAGGGGACGGTGATCGTCCCCTCTACCCGCCTGGCGATCCCGGTGGCCGGGTTGTTCGAAGTAGAGGTCACCGCGAATCCCGGCGCGTTGCCTTCGATCGTCCGGTTTCCGAGGTCGGTGTCTCCAAGACGCTCGAAGGCGTCGTCCCTGATGGTCAAGGCGCGGCCGGTGATCGACTCGGCGCTCGCCACGGTGAAGTCCCACGCCAGGTAGAGCGAGGAGCGGGCAACCTTGCCACGCCTTGTCGCGGTCTGGATGATCGACTCCATCTGCGGCCGGCGGTTTTCGACAGCAGAGTAAGTGGTTCCGAGCCGGTCCCGGTAGACCTGGAAGGCCTTTGGAGCGCTTATCGGCTCGTCGACGCCGTTCCTCAGGTTCCTGAGGATTACGACGTAGCGGCGGCCGTGCTCGAAGTTCCTCGCCGGCCTGATGATCAGGTTCACCCCTTCGGTGTTGTCGGGATTCTCGTTGATGCCACCCGGCCCGCCTTCGCCCGGATCGACCGAGGTCGGGTTCGAGTCCAGCTCGGCCCAGATCGGGTGCCGCTTGCCGGTCGTCGTGTCGAGCACGATCACCGGCTGGTTCGGGTCCGCGTAGGCCCCGGGATCGGTGATCGGCACGATGCCGCTGTTCTCGAAAGCGGCCGGAGTGTCCATCCCGGGGATCTTCAGGGTGATCAGGTTGCCCGGGCTGAAGCCGTCACCCCGGTTCATGTTGGTCGGGTCGATCGGCGTCCCGGTGATGACTCCGCCGCTCTCGGTGATGCTGGCCGGCATTCCCGGCTCCCAGAGGTTCAGCCTCTTGCCGGTTTCAGAACTTCTGTCGTTCCGGGTGAAGTAATCATTGGCGAACGGCTGCAGGCACTGTGTCGGGTCGAGGAAGTCGCAACGGGCCGGGTTCTCGCCGAGATTCAGCTGGATGCAGCCGCCTCCCCGTAGTGTCCGCGAAGCCTTGCCGGAGCCGGCCTTGACTTGCACCGGGACAGCGCGGCAGTAGCCGAGCGCTCCAAGGCCCTTGGGTGTCAGGGGGAGGGAAACCGTCTTGCGGCCCTTGACCGAGACCCTTGCCTTCCCGAAGTAGCCGACCTTGCCCTTGCCGGTCGCGGAGACGGTGACCCGCGCTCTCTCCTTCGAGCTGACCAGGACCTCGATTCCGCCGGCCTTCAGCATCGCCTCCTGGGTGGAAGTCTGGATCTTCACCCCGACCTTTGCTTCTGCGGCGGTGGAGACGGCTGCAAATCCGAGAATCACCGCGGTGCCGGCGATGGCGAATCTGGCGAGAAGGCTGGACGTGGCGGGCCGGGCAAATGAGTTCATGCGGGTTCCTCTCCCTTTCCTGCGCCCGCTCCGAATCCCTGAGTCCGGTCCACGTTTCGTGGGGGGGCACTTTGGTGACGTTCGTCACGCAAGATAACGCAGCGGGCGGCTGCGGGTTGCGGTGACCTCTCAGCGCGAGAGGTCTACGCCCGGACCAGTCCGGAGCGCGAAGGCCGTGATCAGTCGCACGGTTGCCTCCAAATCGGCCAGGTCGAGCATCTCGACCGGGGAGTGCATGTAGCGGATCGGTACCGACACCAGGCCGGTGGGGATCCCGCTCCGCGAGATCTGGAGGGAGTCGGCATCGGTGTGGGTCGCATTGCCGCTGGCCCCGACCGTGTACTCGATTTCCTCGGCTTCGGCCGTCTCCCGGAGCAGCTCGAATACCAGCGGGGAGAGGGTCGAGCCCCGTCCGATCGCGGGACCCGATCCGAAGGGATGGGAGCCGACCTCGGTCTCGTTGATCCCAGGAGCGTCCGTCGCGTGCGTGACGTCGATCGCGACCGCGAGGTCCGGCCGGACCTCGAAAGCCGAGGTCCTCGACCCGAACAGGCCGATCTCTTCCTGTACGGCGGCGATCGCGGCGAACCGACCGGGTGGCCCACCGGCCTCGGCGACCCTGCGGAGTGCTTCCAGGGCCACATAGCTACCCACCCGGTTGTCGAGCGACCGCGAAACGAGCCTGCCCCCGGGGAGGAGTTCCGGCTCGGTGTCGATCACCACCGGATCCCCGACCGAGACCATCGCTTCGGCCGCTTCCCGGTCGGCAGCCCCGATGTCGAGATGCATTTCCTTGAGCTCCACGACCTTCTTGCGCTGGTCCGGATCCAGCAGGTGGATCGGTTTCCTTCCGGCCACACCCTGAACTGGGCCGGACCTGCCCTCGACCACCACCCGCTGTCCGATCAGTATCTGGGGGTCCCAGCCCCCGATCGGTCCGAAGTGGAGGAAGCCCTTCTCGTCGATGTGACGGATGACGAGGCCGATCTCGTCGATATGGCCCACTACGGCGACGAGGGGGACGGCCCCCTCGTTACCGATCGTTGCGATCGAGGATCCGAGCGCGTCGCTCGATACCTCGGCGAATACAGCCTCCTCCCGCCAGGCACGGGCCGCAGGCTCCTCGTAGCCGGACGGGGCCGGTATTCGGAGCAGGCGGTCCAGCAGTTCGGGTGTTTCGCGTACCGGGTCGGCCATGCGCTGATTATGCCGGTTGGGACGCTGCGGGAAGCCGGAGTCCCCCTTCGCCGGAATAGACTCGGGCCCGTGATCTCAACCAACCAGTTCAAGAACGGAACTCACATCGAGGTCGACGGCACGATCTATCGGATCCTCGAGTTCCAGCACGTGAAACCGGGCAAGGGCGGGGCCTTCGTCCGGACGAAGCTCCGCCGACTCGATGACGGCTCGGTGATCGACAAGACCTTCCGGGCAGGTGAGAAGTTCCGTCCGGTCAGGACGGAGTCGAACCGGATGCAGTTCCTCTACGAGTCGGGGGATGCCGTCGTCTTCATGGACAGCAGGACCTATGACCAGATCGAGCTCGAGTCGGCCGTGGTCGGCGACGCCCTCAAGTGGCTGAAGCCGAACGACGAAGCCGAGGTCCTCTTCGTGGACGAGAAGCCGACCGAGGTGTCGGTGCCGAGCGCGGTCGAACTTGCGGTCGTCACGACCGAGCCCGGCGTGAAGGGCGACACGGCTTCCGGAGGCGGAACGAAGCCGGCCACGCTCGAGTCCGGGGTCGAGGTCCAGGTTCCCCTCTTCATCGAGGAGGGCGAGACGGTCCGGGTCGATACGCGGACCGGCGAATACGTGGCCCGGGCCTGAGTACGGCGCGGCCGGCCCGGACTCGTGATCAGGAGGGAGATCGCCCTCGGGCCGAGACCCCGGGGCTTTCATGACGTCACGGTCGAGCTGGTCGATGCGCTGCCCGAGATCGGCGCGCTGAGGGTCGGACTCGTCCACCTGATGCTCCTCCACACCTCGGCTTCGCTGACCGTGACCGAGAACGCATCCCCCGAGGTGCTGCGGGACCTCGAGTCCTGGCTCTCCGAGGTGGTGCCCGAAACGAGGGACTGGGCCCACTCCCTGGAGGGACCCGACGACATGCCGGCGCACGTTCGTTCGGTGCTCACCCAGACGGATCTCACGATTCCGGTCGGGGATGGCGGACTGGTGCTTGGTACGTGGCAGGGCATCTTCCTCTGCGAGCACCGCGACCGGGGCGGTCCGCGGCGAATCGCCGCGACCATCCAGGGGGAGCGGAGCGAGGGGCGAGACGGCCCCGCCGACCACTAACCTTGCCGCGATGGGCATGAGCCGCTCCGAACAGCGCCGCGATGCGGTCTTCGCCTGCTATCAGCACGACGTCACCGGCCGTCCGCTGGACACTTTGCTCGAGGCGGCACCCCCCTTCACCCGGGAGCTGGCGGCGGGGGTCGCCGAGCACCGGGCCGAGCTCGACGAAGTGATCGCCTCGCGCTCGCACGGGTGGGAGCTGGACCGGATCGCGCCGCTCGAAAGGAACCTGCTCAGGGTTGCGCTCTACGAGATGAGGTATCGCGACGACGTACCGGATGAAGTCGCAATCGACGAGGCGGTGGGCCTTGCCCGCAAGTACTGCGGAGTCGATGCGCCCGGTTTCGTGAACGGGATCCTCGGGGCCGTAGCAAGGGCGAGTGAGGGCGCTCCGTGAGCACGGGGCGACCGGCGGAACCGGCCCGTTCGAGGCTGGAGGGGATCAAGGTCCGCCTCTCGGAGATCGCGACCAGGCTCGGCGATCCCGAGGTGTCCGATGCCGAGGCGACGAAACTGGCGGACGAGGCCGCCGGCCTGGTCGGGGAGGCCCTCGAGCAGGCCGAGCAGGCCGTCGCCGGCCTGGAGCCCGGGGATTGAGCTACCCGGAGGACCTTCGAAAGGAAGTCGATCACTACCTCGAAGCAGTCGAGTTCTCCGTCGTGCCCGAAACGGCTGGACTCGAAGCCGCGATGAAGTATTCCCTGCTGGCAGGGGGCAAGAGGGTCAGGCCGGTGCTCTGCCTCGCGACCGGCCGTGCTCTGGGGCTCGGCCCGGACACCCTCTTGCCCGCTGCTGCAGCGATCGAGATGGTCCACACCTATTCCCTGATCCACGACGACCTGCCGGCGATGGACGACGACGAGCTCAGGCGCGGTCAGCCGACCGCCCACGTCGAGTTCGGTGAGGCCGTCGCGATCCTGGCTGGGGACGGTCTGTTCGCCGAGGCCGTCGCCGAGATCGGGTCCGGACCATGGCCGGCCGATCGGGTGGTCGAGGCGATCCGGGTTCTCGCCACGGCGGCCGGGGTCGACGGGATGGTCGGTGGTCAGTTCATCGATGTCACCGTCGAGTCGCTCGATGCCGGGGGGCTGGAGCGGCTCCATTCGCTCAAGACGGGCAGGCTGATCACGGCTTCGGTCGAGCTGGCCCTGGCGATCGCGGGGGCATCTCCGGAGGTCCGCCTCCCCTATCGAGAGTTCGCCTCCGAGCTGGGGATCCTGTTCCAGATCGTCGACGACATCCTCGACGTAGCCGGGACCGAGGAGGCCACCGGCAAGCCGATGGGTAGCGACGAACGTCACGGTAAGATCACCTACGCAAGCCTCTTTGGACTCGAACGGGCCCGGGAGCTCGCGGCGCGGGCACACCGGGGCGCGATCGAATCCCTCGGCCGCATCGATGCCGATACCGGGTCCCTCATGGCGGTAGCCGACTACATTCACGACCGAGACAGATGAACGGGAAAGAGCCGTACAGGATCGGGCCCTTGCTGGCCCAGGTGGAAGGACCGGGGGACCTCGGCGGCCTCGACGACGTCCAGCTGCAGCAGCTGGCCGAAGAGGTGCGTACGTACATCATCGACGTGATCGGCGACATCGGCGGTCACTTCGGGGCGAATCTCGGCACCTGCGAGATCGCTGTCGCCCTTCACAGCCTTCTCGATTCCCCGAGGGACAAGATCCTCTGGGACGTCGGTCACCAGGCGTACCCCCACAAGGTCCTGACCGGCCGTCGGGACGAGCTTCCGACGATCCGTCAGTACGGCGGGCTCGCACCGTTCTGCTCGATCCCGGAATCCGAGCACGACATCATGGGTGCGGGTCATGCCTCGACCTCGATCTCCTACGGCCTCGGCCTGAAGGAGGCGATGCGGAGGGGCGTGGGCGAGGACGGCAAGGTCGTCGCCGTGATCGGAGACGGAGCCCTGACCGGAGGGGTTGCATACGAGGCAATGCATGCGGCCGGGGGCCTCGAAACCCCGATGGTCATCCTGCTGAACGACAACGGGATGTCGATTTCTCCGAACGTCGGCGCCCTGGCGGCCTACTTCCAGCGGGCCCGGCTGAAGCCAGGGCTGTTTCATGCCCGTGAAGACTTCGAGGAGCGGCTCACCCGTCTGCCCCTCGGCCTGGGGGAGAGGATCGAGCGGCTCGGACCAGAGATCAAGTCGGCGCTGAAGGCCTACTGGGCCCCGGGCCTCCTGTTCGAGGAGCTCGATCTGGCTTACATGGGTCCGATCGACGGTCACGACGTCGCCGCGCTGAGGAAGGCGCTCAGCGAGGCCCTCGAGGCCGACCGTCCCGTCGTCGTCCACGCCCAGACCGTCAAGGGCCGGGGGTTCGCTCCGGCGGAGCAGGGAGGCCTGGCCGGGATGGAGAAGTGGCATGCCGCCAAGCCGGGTTCGATTGCCAACGGCGAGGCCGCCGGCTCGGGACTGGTCCCAGTCAAGGAGTCCGACTCGCCCGCGGCGATCGCCCCCGAGATGCTCGAAAAGCCGGCGGCCCCGGCCGACCCGCCGCAGTACACGGCCGTCTTCGCCGACGCGATGGTGGAGGAGGCAACGGCCGATCCGAGGATCGCCGGGATCACTGCCGCGATGGCCGGTGGGGCCGGCCTGCAGAAGCTGGCCGACGAGCGGCCTTCCCAGTATTTCGACGTCGGGATCGCGGAACAGAACGCCGTCCTGTTGGCGGCGGGCATGGCCCTCCAGGGTGGCAAGCCGGTCTGCGCGATCTACTCGACCTTCCTCCAGAGGGCTTTCGACCAGATCGTCCACGACGTCTGCCTTCAGGGCCTCGACGTGACCTTCGCCATGGACCGGGCCGGTTTGGTCGGCGACGACGGACCGACCCACCACGGCGCCTTCGACATCGCCTACCTCAGGCCACTCCCGAACATCGTCCTGATGGCACCCCGTGACGAGGCGATGCTCGTCCGGATGCTCCGTACCGCGATCGCGATCGACGGACCCTCGGCCCTGCGGTATCCGAGGGGTGCGGCCGTTGGGGTCGAGCTGCCTCCGCGGGATGAGGTCGAGACCGTCGCCCTCGCGACCGGCGAGACGCTGGTCAACGGCGAGAGGGTCGCCCTCGTCGGCTACGGAACCGGCGTGGGGGTGGCGCTGGATGCGGCTGCGATCCTCGGCGAGTCGGGATTGAGGCCGACCGTGGTCGATGCCCGGTTCGCCAAGCCCCTCGACGTGGAGCTGGTCGAGCGGCTCGCGCTCTCACACGATCTCCTGGTCACGATCGAGGAGGGCGTCCTGCCGGGTGGGTTCGGTTCGGCGGTCCTCGAACACCTCGAGGACAACTTCCCCGAGCCCGGCCAGCGGGCCCGCGTGCTCAGGGTTGGGCTGCCGGACCGCTACGTAACCCACGGTAAGCCCGCGTTGCTCCACGAGGAGGTCGGATTCACCGGTGAGCGGGTCGCTGAGCGGGTCACCGCAGCACTGGACGAAGAGGCCCTCACCGCTCCCTGAGGAGGCAGCGCTTCCGGTCGGCGGTCGGACCGGAAGAGCTTCCCGGCTCAGCCGATCCGGGCGGTGTACCGGGTGACCTGGGAGAGGCCGATGAGCGCCGCCCCGAAGCCGGCAAGGAGGAGGGTCATTCCGGCGCCGCCATCGAACGCGGCTGAGGCGAGGCCCATCCCGATCAGAGCGATTCCGATCGCCAGCTCGAAGCTCTTCTGGGTCGTCAGAGGGAGCCTCCGACCTCCAGTTGCGCCGGCAAGTCCGATTCCGATCAGGATCGCGCCGAGGAAGAAGGCGAGCGTTCCGATCTCGGCCCCACCGGCCAGCAGGAACGGACCGACCATCAGGGCGGGAGTGGACGCGAGAACGATCGCGTTGTGGACGTCTATGTTCAGTGCCTTAAATCGCATCTTAAAAACTTAGGACTTGCAGGCATTTTTGTGTGTGAATGGAGTCACACTCGCAACCCGTCTGGAACCGCGGAACCGGGCCGGCCCTGAGTGCGGGCCGGCCCTGCGGGCGGTGTACCGTGTCCTCGATGGAAGCTTCTGGAGCCGAAAGACTCGACCGGCTACTAGCTCGACGGGGACTTTTCCCGTCGAGGACGGCGGCGGCGCGGGCCGTCAGGGCCGGACAGGTCCGGATCGGAAGGGACGGTCCGACCGCGCTCAGGCCGAGTCAGGAGGTGGCCGTTGATCAGGACCTGCTGATCGAGGGGCCGCCCCCGTTCGTCTCCCGCGGTGGAGTGAAGCTCGAGAACGCGCTCGACGGACTGGGGCTGGTGGTCGAGGGAACGAGATGCCTCGATGTGGGGGCCTCGACCGGAGGGTTCACGGACTGCCTGCTCAAGCGGGGGGCGAGTTCGGTGATCGCCCTCGATGTCGCCTACGGACAGCTGCATCACGGTTTGAGGACCGATCCGAGGGTAACCGTGATCGAGAGGACCAACGCTCGCGAGCTCGAGCCGGCCGATCTTCCCTTCGTGCCTGATCTGGTCACGATCGACGTCTCCTTCATTTCCCTCCGCAAGGTGCTCCCGGCCGTCACCCAGTGCGTCGACCGGCAAGGCGAGATCCTCGCGATGGTCAAGCCCCAGTTCGAGCTCGGACGCGAGAGGGTCGGCAGGGGCGGAGTCGTCCGTGACGAGACCGATCGCAGGGAGGCCGTGATTACAGTGGCCGACTTCGCCTCCGGACTCGGACTCTCACTGCTCGGAGTCGTCCCGTCCGGCCTGCCCGGGCCGAAGGGGAATCGCGAGACCTTCCTCAGGCTGGGCAGGACTGGCGACGGTTTTCGGAGTGGCGAGCAACTCTGCGAGGGCATCGAGCTGTGAATGTCGGCAAGGTCCTTCGGTTGGCCCGGCACGCCCATGCCGAGGAGATCGAGAGCGCCGTGGCAAGGACGGTTGCGATCGCGGAGGCAGCGGGCTGGTCGATCGCCGGTGATGGCGACACCGAGGCCCGGCCCGACCTGTGTGTCGCGCTGGGCGGGGACGGCACGATCCTTCGGGCGATGCGGGAGGGAATCGGAGAGGGCTATCCGGTTTTCGGGGTCAACTACGGAAGGGTCGGCTTCCTGGCGGCCGTCGAGGCAGAGCAGCTCGAGCCGGGCCTCGAACGGGCGCTTTCCGGCGAGATCGAAGTGCTCGACCTTCCCGGACTCGAAGTCTCCTGGGATGGTGGATCGGCAATCGGACTCAACGACGTCGCCTTCCTCAGGCGGCCGCGGACCGGGATCGCCGAGCTGGGCTACCGGATCTCGGATCAGGAGGTGGGTCGAGTCCGTTGCGACGGGCTGGTCGCTGCGACTCCGGCTGGTTCGACCGGCTACAACCTCGCCAACGACGGCCCTATCCTCGCCTGGGGCGTGGAGGGCTTCGCGGTTACTTACATCGCCCCGCACACCCTCAACGCCAGGGCACTGGTCGTCGCGCCGGCGGACGTGCTCGGCGTGATCAACCACCGCAGTCGGGACTCGGTCGAGGTCGTCGTGGACGGCGTGGGGGCCGGGGAGCTCGAGCCGGAATCGGTTGCCGACGTATCCTTCAGGAAGGGGGTTGGTCGACTCGCTCAGCTGCCGGGCGCGAACTTCTACCATCGCATCGCCGAAAAATTCGGCCACTTGGCCAGCTAGCCGGCCGCTTTTTCGGCGCTCCGGCGGGGGCGAGCCGTCCGGCTTCGTTGCTAAACCGAAGTGGTGCTCCGGGAACTGAGGATCGAGAACCTCCTACTGATCGAGAGGGCCGAGATGGCCTTCAGCGAGGGGCTCACCGTCCTGACCGGTGAGACGGGAGCCGGGAAGACGGTCCTCGCCCATTCGCTCGACCTGTTGACCGGTGGCAAGGCCCGGAAGGGCATCGTGCGACCGGGCGCCCCCGAGGCCTGGGTCGAGGGAGTGTTCGACCTTCCCGAGGGATGGGGGGACGATCCAGCCCTCTCCGAGGTTCTCGATCGGCTCCCCGCCGGGGCGGACGAGCTGGTCCTGGGGCGAAGGGTCTCCGAGGGCGGCCGCACCTCGGCCTTCATCGGCGGCCGTGCGGCCAGCGCTCCCGAACTTGCCCTCCTCTCCGAGCGACTGATCGCCTTCTTCGGCCAGCACGAACATCGCAAGCTGACGATCGCCTCCGCCCAACTGGGGATACTCGATGCAGCCGGCGGACCTGAGCTGGAAGCAATCCTCGCCGGGTACCGGGATGCCTGGTCCCGGTTCCAGGCGGCCCGGCTCGAACTCGAGCAGTTCCGGTCGGCGGGTGGCTCGAGGGATCCCGAGCTGCTCCGCCACGAGCTGACCGAGATCGAGGCGGTGGCACCGGCACCCGAGGAGAAGGAAAGGCTCGAGGAGGAGCTGGCGAAGCTTAGGCACGCCGACTCGCTCCGTCGGGCCGCGGCGTCGGCCTTCGAGGCATTGAGGGGCGAGGGGGACGCCGGCACCGAGCTGGCGAGGATCGCTGCCGAGGCAGGTGCCCAACGGGGGGTCGATCCCGACCTGGACCGGATTGCCGATCGGCTCGAGTCGCTCTCCCTCGAGGTCGATGACCTCGGAGGTGAGCTTGCTTCGTATCTCGCGTCCCTGGAACTCGATCCGACCCGTCTCGGGGAGGTAGAGCAGAGACTCGATTCGATCTCGCTCCTCGAGCTCAAGTACGGGGGCTCGGTCGGCTCGGTCCTGGAGCATGCCGAGCTCTGTCGACGCGAGCTGGAGGCGCTCGATGCCGGGGCTGACAGGCTCGAACGGATGGAGGAAGCCGAGCGGGAAGCGCGGCTCTCGGTCGAGAAGCTGGCCGGCAGGCTATCCACGGCCCGGAAGGAGGCGGCGAGCGTCCTCGCCGACCGGGTTACGAGCGAGCTCGCCGACCTTGCGATGGAGGGCGCAGCACTCGAGGTCGAGCTCGTCCCCTCGCAGGAACCTGGACCCTCCGGGGCGGAGCGGGCTGAGTTCATGTTTTCGCCGAACCGGGGGATCGAGCCGCAGCCCCTTCGGGAGTCCGCCTCGGGCGGAGAGCTCTCCCGGGTGATGCTGGCTCTCGTCGGTCCTGACTCTGCTTCGGACATGCCCACGATCGTCTTCGATGAGATCGATGCCGGCATCGGTGGAACGACCGCCTCACTGGTCGGGGAGAAGCTGCGGAGTGCCGCCTCCGGTCGACAGGTGGTCGCGATCACGCACCTGCCGCAGGTTGCATCGAGGGCCGACAACCATTTCACCGTCGTCAAGGCGGCAGGCATGGACCCCGCGACCGCGACCGTCACCCGCCTGAAGGGTGATCAGGTGGTGGCTGAAATCGCGAGGATGATGGGCGCCGAGGCCGGTGACGAGGCGGCGACCCGCCACGCCCAGGAGCTGGTCGCAACGGGACGTTCCGACTAGGCTTCGGCCATGGGACCGCTGGAAAGAGTCGCCGGCTCCGTGATGGGTCGGGGGAGGCCCGCAGCGCGCGAAACCGGCTCCGCCCGGATTCCCGAAGTCGCTCCGGCACCTGACCGCTCGGGCCCGGTCCGGTTCGGCCGTCGCACGAAGGACCTCGTCAAGACTCTCCGTCCCGGTGAAATCGCGGTGATCGCGCACCGGAACCTCGATCGCGTCTCGGCCGAGGATCTGGTGGCCTCCGGCGTGGCGGCCGTGATCAACTGCGAGCCCTCGACCGATGGCAGGTACCCGAACCGGGGGCCGCTCGATCTGGTCGAGTCGGGCATCGCCCTGCTCGACCTTCCTGACGACTCCCTGTTTGCCGAGCTCGATGACGGGACCGAAGTGAGGGTCGTCGGAAGCTCGGTCCTCGTCGGTGGCAGGCCGGTCGCCAACGGCGTTCGCCTGACTCCCGCGGAGCTTGCGGCCCTGCTCGAGGAGAGGCGACGCGAGATCGACCGGGCGCTCGGGGAGTTCGCCGAGAACACGGTCACCCATGTTCGGGAGGAGAGCGAGATCCTGACCGGCGACATCGCCCTCCCGGCGACCGCGACGGTCTTCAGGGACCGGCACGTTCTGATCGTCGTCCGTGGTCCCGGATACCGCAAGGACCTGCGGGCTCTCGATGGCTACATCCGTGAGGTCCGACCGGTCTTGGTCGGGGTCGACGGCGGCGCCGACGCGATCGTCGAGGCCGGGCACCGGCCCGACATGATCCTGGGCGACATGGATTCGGCCTCCGACAGGGCGCTCGGGAGTGGGGCCGAGCTCGTCGTCCACGCTTACGAGGATGGTTCTGCTCCTGGCCTCTCGAGGCTCGAGCAGGCCGGTCTCGACGCAGCCGTCTTTCCGATCGCCGGGACGAGTCAAGACGCGGCGATGCTGCTGGCCCACGAGCGGGGTGCATCACTGATCGTCTCGGTCGGGGCACACTTCGACCTGGTCGAGTTCCTCGAGAAGGATCGCGACGGGATGTCGTCCACGTTCCTGACCCGGTTGCGGATCGGGGGTTCGCTGGTCGATGCGAAGGGGGTGAGCCGGCTCTACTCCCCGGGGATCGGAGGGGGTGCGATGCTCGGGTTTCTGGGGGGTTTCCTCCTGCTCATCGCCGTCGTCGTTCTCGCCTCCCCGGCTTTGGCAGACCTGTTCGAGCTGGTCTGGCTGAAGGTGAAGATCGGGCTCGGGCTCTGAGCCCGGCCGAAGGACCGGCATGGGTTACAGCTCCCGCTACCACATCGCCTCGCTTACGGCCGTATTCGTCGCGCTCGCCGTCGGGATCCTGATCGGCTCCGAGATCGGTGGTGACGTCCTTGACTCGACCAGGGAGAATCTCGAGCGGAGCCTGACCGAGGACCTCGACCGGACGAGGGCCCAGAACGAAGAGCTACGGGAGCAGATCGGGTGGGCGAGGGAACTCGGGGCGGCGACCATCGCGCCACTCGTCGAGGGCAGGCTGAACGGGCGTCGGTATGGCCTGGTCGGCTTCGGATCGCTGCCCGAACAGGTGCCCGACTCGGTGGAGGAGATCCTCGAGCGCTCCGGAGGAACCCTCGTCGGGGTCGGGGTGGTCCGCGAACCCCCGTCCATCGAGTCGCTCGCCGCGGAACTCGAAGGGACCCGTTTCGAGGACCTCGGCAAGGTCGAGGGCCTCCTCGAGGAGTATGGCCGGACGGCGGGCCGGCAGCTGGTGGCCGGTGGGCGGATCTTCCAGCTCAGTCGGCCGGAGCTGATGGCTTCCTCTTCGGGCACCTTCGGGGCGCTGGACGGCGTGATTCTCTTCAGGGGTCCCCTGCCGGAAGGCCGGCCCGGTGGCCCGGCGAGGCTCGGCTCACGGGTCCTTTCCAGCTCGATGACACGTGGCATGGCATCGACGGGTGCCGTCCTGGTTGGCGTCGAGACACTGGAAACGGAACCGTCGCAGGTCAGGTTCTTCGAATCCCGCCGAATAGCCTCGGTCGACTCGGTCGACCTCGAGTCCGGTCAGCTCGCGCTCGTCTACGGACTCGGTGGCGCCCAGGGCAAGTTCGGGGTCAAGGACGGGGCCGACAGCTTCCTGCCCCGCCCGGTGGGCGGGCTGACCGGCGCTCCGGACTGACGTGTACTGGGTCGGACTTCCGCTCGCTTTCGCAGTCGCCCTGGTCGTCGTTCCTGCCGGGTTCAGGGGATTGGTCGAAGCCGGCTTCACCCGACCCAACCACCGTGGAGTCGAGCTTGCCTTCCCGCTCGGCGTCCTGCTCGTGGTCAGCTCGATACTCGCCCTCGCGCCTCTGGCGGTGCTGGACGACCGGGCCGGCCTCGACCTGCTCGATCCCGAACTGCAGCGCTGGGTCGTCTACTTGCTCGGGATCGCGCTTCTCGGGATCCTCGACGATGCGCTCGGGCTGGGATCGAGCGAGGGGAGTCCCCGCGGCTGGAGGGGGCATCTCCGGGCCGTGGCCTCGGGTCGCCTCTCGACCGGTGCGATCAAGGCGGCCGGCGCAGTCGCCCTCGCGGCCTATGTCGTTTCGGGGACCGGAAACGAGTGGCCGATGTACCTGGTCGACGTCGCGCTGCTGGTCCTGACCACGAATCTCTTCAACCTGATCGACCTGAAGGGGGGCAGGGTCGAGAAGCTCCTCGCCCTCGTGTTCGCGGGGCTCTGCCTGGGAAGTTGGTCGCTGGTCCCGATCGAGGTCCTCGGGGTCTTCCTCGCCCCGTTCCTGGTCGGTGCCCGGTACACGCTCGGCGAACGGGCGATGCTCGGGGACACGGGCTCGAATCTGGCCGGGGCGATAGCCGGGGTGGGTCTCCTCATCACTCTCGGGGACACTGCTCAGGTGATAGCCCTCGCGGT
>JAUMBO010000154.1:0-10773 GCA_032119635.1 Solirubrobacterales bacterium | reverse complement strand
GACCGTCTTCGGTGAGTTTCGCTCGATCTCGGCCCTGATCGAGCGCTTTCCGCCACTCCGGTTTATAGACTCGCTAGGAAAGTCGGGCTCGGGAAACGGGTCTGGCTGACACCACACACGTGAGCGACCGACAGACAGGAGACACCCGGTTCATCTTCGTCACCGGCGGCGTCCTCTCGGCTCTCGGCAAGGGCATCGCCTCCGCCTCCATCGGTCGCCTGCTGGTCGCTCGTGGCTTCCGGGTTCAGATACAGAAGTTCGACCCCTACCTGAACGTCGATCCCGGGACGATGAGCCCGTTCCAGCACGGCGAGGTCTTCGTGACCGAGGATGGGGCCGAGACCGACCTCGACCTGGGCCATTACGAGCGCTTCACCGACGAGAACACCTCGCGCGCCTCGAACGTGACCGCCGGCTCGGTCTACAACTCGGTCATAGGCCGAGAGCGCCGTGGCGACTACCTGGGGGCGACGGTCCAGGTCATCCCCCACATCACCGACGAGATCAAGAGCCGGATCCTGATCGTCGCCGAGACTGAGGCGGTCGACTTCGTGATCACCGAGATCGGCGGGACGGTAGGCGACATCGAGTCGCTCCCCTTCCTCGAGGCGATCCGTCAGCTGCAGACCGACCTCGGCCACCGCCGGACGATGTTCGTCCACCTGACCCTGGTGCCGTTCATCAGTCATGCCGGGGAGCTGAAGACGAAGCCCACCCAGCACTCGGTAAACGAGTTGAGGCGGATCGGCATCCAGCCCCACGCCCTGATCTGTCGCTCCGAAGGCGGGCTCGACCGCGACATCAGGAAGAAGATCGCCCACTTCGCCAGCCTCCCCGAAGAGGCCGTGATCTCGGGTCAGGACGTCGAGAACGTCTACCGGATCCCGCTCATGTACCGGGCCGAAGGGGCCGACGACTTCATCCTCGACCACTTCCGGATCGAGGCCGGGCCCCCCGACCTGACCGAGTGGGAGGAGATGCTCAGGATGGCGGACCGGGTCGAGGGCGTGGTCCGGATCGGGCTGGTCGGCAAGTACATCCAGCTTGCGGACTCCTACAAGTCGGTGATCGAGGCGCTCGAACACGGCGGCATCCACAACGGTGTTTCAGTCGAGGTCAAGCTGATCGACTCCGAGAACTTCGACCCGGCCGAGCTCGATGGCGTCGACGGGGTGCTGATCCCCGGGGGGTTCGGCGAACGCGGGGTGGAGGGCAAGGTCGAGGCTGCCCGGATTGCGCGAACCGGCGGCATTCCCTTCCTGGGCATCTGCCTCGGTATGCAGATCGCGGTAATCGAGTTTGCCCGCAGCGAGTGCGGGATGGACGGCGCCAACTCGTCCGAATTCGACCACGAGACGCCGTATCCCGTGATCGACCTCCTGCCTGAGCAGAAGGAGGTCTCCGACATGGGCGGAACGATGCGTCTCGGCGCCGATCCGGTCAAGGTCCACGAAGGCACCCGGACGTTCGACGCCTACGGAGAAACCGTCATCTACAAACGCCACCGTCACCGCTACGAGGTGAACAACCTGCTTCGCTCCCGGCTCGAGGAGGCCGGCCTCGTCCTCTCCGGTACCTCGCCCGACGACCGCCTGGTCGAAGCGGTCGAGATTCGGAATCACCCCTTCTACGTCGCATCCCAGTACCACCCCGAGTTCAATTCCCGTCCGAATCGGCCCGAGCCCCTGTTCAGGGAGCTGATCGCGGCAGCCCGGGAGTTCGCCGCTTCACGCCGGGTGGAAGGTTCACCGGACCGGGTCGAGTCCTGAAGGTGACCGTCGACGGACGGCCATCGGTCGTCCGACGGCCCGAAGATTCAGGCGGAGGCTGATCGCCCGGCGTGAGCAGGTTCGTCCGTCTCTGTGAAACGGCAAGCCCGACCGGGGACGAAGGTGCCGTCGGGGCTCTCGTCAGGGCCGAACTGAAGTCCTTTGGTCTCGAGGTCGAGGAGGACGGGGCCGCAATCGAGGCCGGGGCGGGCTGCGGAAATCTGCTTTGCCGGGTCCCTGGCGAGTCGGAGCGGTGGGTTGGCTTCGCTGCCCATCTCGACACGGTCCCCCACGCGGATCCAATCGAAGTCGTGCTCGACGGTGACACCTACCGGAGCGCCGGCGACACGATCCTCGGGGCCGACAACAAGGCCGCCGTCGCGGTACTGATCGAGCTCGCAGCCGGGTTCTCCCGTGAGCCCGGTCCGGTCGGTATCGAGCTGCTCTTCACGGTTGCCGAGGAGACCGGCCTGAAAGGAGCCTTCGCCTTCGACCGGGCGGCTCTCGAATCCGACCGTCTCTTCGTCCTCGACCTCGCCGAGGAGATCGGCAGGGTCGTGACCCGGTCGCCTTTCTACCACCGGCTCTCGGCGGTGGTGACCGGTGCCGAGGCGCACTCTGGCCTCGTCCCCGAGCAGGGCCGCTCGGCGATCGTCGCAGCCGCGAAGGCGATCTCCGCAATGGAGCTGGGACGACTGGATGCCGAGACGACTGCCAACGTGGGTCTGATCAATGGCGGGAGCGCCGCCAACGTCATCCCGGGCCGGTGCGATCTCGTCGGGGAGGCGAGGAGCATCGACGAGGAGCGGGCCGCCGACGTGGTCGGGGCGATGACCCAGGCGATCGCCTCCGCGGCATCGGAGGGAGGTTGCGAGGTGGAGATCGAGACCTCGGTCCTCCACGAGGGATACCTCGTACCCGATGATTCACCGGCCCTGCTCCTCGCCGAGGAGGCCCTCCGGGAGTGCGGCTTCCAGACCGAGCGGGTGATGACTGGAGGCGGCAGCGACGCCAACGTCTTTCGGGCGGACGGCCTCGATGCGATCCTGCTCGCCAACGGCACCTTCGCAAACCACACCCCGGACGAGAACGTGCCACGTGCCAACCTCGGTGCGATGCTCGACGTCTGCCGGGCGATCGTCGAGAAGGGAGCCGGCTGATGCTGAAGCTGAGGCGTGGAGTCGTAGTTGCCGCTGGTCCGCTCGAGGTCGAACTCGGTGGCGAGCGAAGGATGGCCTGGGCCGATCCGGTGCTGGTCGGACCGTGCGAGCCGGGGGATGAGGTCGTGGTCAATACCGAGGCGCTCGACCTGGGGCTGGGTTCGGGGGGCTTCGACGTCGTGATGGTCAACCTGACGCGTGGGCTGGATGACCCTGGTGCCGACGGGCCGCACGTGATGAAGCTGAACTACTCGGCCCTTCAGCATCCTGTCCGTCCGGTCGAGCGGGAGATCCCGGCGGATGATCCGGTCGCAGTTGCGAGCCGGGTTCCGGTACTGGTGATCGGCCTCCACGGACAGTTGGCACCGGCTGCCTGGGCCTTTGCGACCCGGATCGACGGAGAGCGGCGTGGCCGGGCGACCCTGGGCTACGTCCAGACCCCGGGGGGTGCCCTTCCGGGCGCCCTTTCGAGGGACGTTAGGTCCCTGATCGATCACGGCCTCCTTGCCGGACACGTGACTGCCGGACCGACCTGGGGCGGTACCGGGGAGGCAATCACCACGATCGGGGCGCTCGATGCTGCAGGCTCGCTCGGCTGGGACGCGGTGATCGCAGGCCCCGGCCCCGGCATCCTCGGTTCGGGCACGACCTACGGCCACGGCGGCATGGCCGCCCTCGACACGGCGCATGCGAGCCTCACCCTCGGCGCACCGACCGTACTCGCCCCCCGGCTCTCGGGGGCAGACCCCCGCCCCCGTCACCGGGGGCTGAGTCACCACTCACGAACCGTCCTGAGCCACCTCCTCGCCGGTGTCGACCTCCCCCTGCCCGAGGGCTCCGAAGACCTGGCCGACGTGGTTCGAGAACTCGGACGGGGCAGACACCGGGTGACGATCGAGCCGGTCGACCTCGGTCGTTTCGAGTCCTCTGTTCTCGTCACGAAGACGATGGGCCGCGGCCCTTCTGAGGATCCTGAGTTCTTCGCCGGGGCCCTCGCAGCCGGAGCTCGACTTGCCTCGCTCCTGCCCGGCTGAGCAGTGCCCCCGGCCGGGGCGACTTTTTTCGGCCGGAGGAACGACGCCGAACCCCTAGAAACAGTGGAGGTGTCGACCGCAACGGCCAGCGAGGGAATCGATCGCCTGCCCGACGGGTTCCCTGCCCTGCTCGGTGACTTCATCGCCCACCTCGAACTCGAACGGGGCCTCTCGCCGAACACCCTCTCGGCCTACCGCTCCGACCTCGAGGCCTACGGCAGGTTCCTCGGGTCCTCCGGGCTCGACCCGCTCGCCGTCCGGCCAGAGGATCTCGCGACCTGGTCTGCTTCCCTGGCCAGTCCACCGGAGGGCGAGAGGGCACCCGCTCCCTCGACCCTGCATCGCAAGGCGGCCTCGGTCCGCGCCTTCTATCGCTACCTCCGTCGTGAGGACCTGGTCCCCGAGGACCCGACCACCGGCATCGCGCCCCAGCGACGGCGCAAGACACTGCCACCGGTCCTGACCGTCGAGCAAGTCGAGCGCCTGCTCGCCGCGCCCACCGGAAGCACACCCATCGCCTACCGCGATCGGGCGATCCTCGAAGTCATGTATGCCTCGGGCCTCAGGGTGTCCGAGGTGATCGGACTCGAGATGGCCGACGTCGACACACGCGAGGGAGTTCTCCGGGCCAGGGGCAAGGGCAATCGGGACCGAGTCGTCCCGACCGGCAGCGACGCGATCCGGGCGATCGAGTCGTACCGGACGGCCGGCCGGCCTGCCCTCGCGGGGGACCGTCACGTCCCGAACCTCTTCCTGAACCACCGCGGCGGCCCGCTCTCCCGGCAGGGGCTCTACAAGATCGTCCAGGGCCACGCCGCGACCGCCGGACTGGTCGGCTCGATGACCCCCCACACACTCCGGCACTCCTTCGCTACCCACCTGCTCGCCGGCGGCTGCGATCTCCGGGCCGTCCAGGAGATGCTCGGGCATGCCGACGTGGCGACGACCCAGATCTACACCCACCTCTCGGGAGCCGAACTCCACGACGTCTACATGAAATCCCATCCGAGAGCCCGGGACCGGGGTAACTCCGGCTGATAGAACCTCGGGGTGCCCGAGCTTCCCGAGGTCGAGACGGTAAGGAGACAGCTGGACCCCGAACTGTCGGGGCGCACGGTCGAGGCGGTGGAGGTGCTCGACCACTACTTCACCAAGCCTCACGATGCTTCTGAATTCGAGCGCTCGGCAGCTGGGAGGACCTTCGCCGGCGTGACTCGCCGGGGCAAGTACCTGCTCCTCGAGTTCGACGACGGTGAGGCACTCGTCATTCACCTCCGGATGACCGGAAACCTGATCCTTGCCGACCGGGAGGGCGAAAGACCGGCGCCAGACGGTCGCATCTACGCACCGCCGAAGGGGTCCCACCTGAAGGCGAGGTTCGTGCTGGACGACGACCTCGAGCTGCGGTTCTACGATCCGCGTCGTTTCGGACGGGGCTTCATCGCCGGTCCGGACGAGATCGAGGTCTACTTCGACGAACGGCTCGGGGTCGAGCCGCTCTCCGGGGACTTCACGGTCGACGAGCTGGCCCGGGTGACGGCCGGACGGAGGGGCCCGCTCAAGTCCTTCCTCCTGAACCAGAAGGGGGTTGCCGGGATCGGCAACATCTACGCCGACGAGGCCCTCCACCGGGCACGGCTGCACCCTCTGACACCCGGGGGCTCGTTGAAGACCGAACATCACGAGGCCCTTCACCGGGGAATCGTCGAGGCACTGGCAAGGGGCGTCGAGCTCGGCGGAGCGTCGATCGACGACTACCGTGATGCGAAGGGGGGGAATGGCTCGATGCAGGAGGAGTTCCTGGTTCACCTCCGCGAAGGGGAAGAGTGCCTCGCATGCGGGGGGACGGTCAACCGGATCGTAGTGGGCGGTCGCTCGACCTACTACTGCCCCGACTGCCAGGTCCGGCTCAGGCAGAAGCCGAGGCGAAGGCGCCGGTGATCCCCGTCCGGCAGAAGCGCCAACCTTGGGGGGTGTCCAGGGGCACCTACAAGGCCGAGGCGATCGTCCTGCGTTCGATCCGTTACGGAGAGGCCGACCGGATCCTCCACCTCTACACCCGCGAAGAGGGGAGGGTGGGAGCGATCGCAAAGGGGGTTCGCAAGCCGAGGTCGAGGTTCGGCGGCAGGCTCGAGCCCTTCTTTCGCCTCTCACTCGTCCTCCATCGCGGCAGGGGAGATCTCTCGACTGTCTCCGCCGCCGAGACGGTCGATGGCTACCCGGCCCTGCGGGCATCCGGCCCCGCGATCGCGGCAGCTTCCGATGCCTGCGGTGCGCTACTCCGACTGCTCGAAGGGACCGGCCCGAATGAACCTGCCTACAACCTTCTCTGCCGATACCTAGACCTGCTCGATGCCGACCCCGAGGGCCCCTTGACCGGCGGTGCCGGGATGGTCGCCTTCCGGCTGAAGCTGGCCCTGGCGGCCGGGTTCGGGCCCGAGCTCGCCGCCTGCGCCGGATGCGGTTCGGCCGGTCCGGTCAGCGGCTTCTCCGGCCCGGCCGGGGGGGTGGTCTGCTCGGGGTGCGGTGCCGGATCGTTCCCCCTCTCGCCCGAGGCTCATTCCTTCATGGTCGAGGCGATCGGTCGGCCGCTGGCCGAGCTTCCGCAAGCCGATGCTGCGGCCGTGCGGCAGGCCGGTCGGGCGGTGGGTGAGACCCTCGAGCACCACGCCCACGTCCGCCTGCCCAGGCCCGAGGAAAGAAGGGCGGCATGAGTGGAGGATCCGACTTCGCCCGGCAGTGGCAGGCCCGCGAGGACCGCGAGCTGTCGAAGCGTGCCGTTCGCTCCTATCCGGCGAAGCGCAAGGTGGCCGAACCCGACAGCCCGGTACGAACCCCTTTCCAGCGTGACCGCGACCGGATCGTCCACTCGAAGGCCTTCCGGCGCCTGATGCACAAGACCCAGGTATTCATCGCCCCGAGTGGGGACCACTTCCGGACCCGGCTCACCCACACCCTCGAGGTGACCGGGATCGCCCGCGCCGTAGCCCGGGCGCTCCGCCTGAACGAGGACCTGACCGAGGCGATCGGACTCGGTCACGATCTCGGCCACACTCCGTTCGGTCACCTCGGTGAGTACGCGCTCGATCGGGCGAGCAGGGCCCGCAGGGGACCGGCCTTCCACCACTACCGCCATTCGGTCCGGATCGTCGAGGAACTCGAGCGCGACGGCAAGGGGCTCAACCTGAATCGGATAGTGGTCGACGGGATCGGCCGCCACAGCGGAACAGACACACCGAAGCCGAAGTCGCTCGAGGGTCAGATCGTGCGGCTCGTCGACCGGGTCGCCTATCTGAACCACGACATCGACGATGCGATCCGTGCGGGGGTCATCACTCGTTCGAAGCTGCCCAAGCGAGAGATCGAGCTGCTCGGGCAGACCGGCTCCCAGCGGATCGACACGCTGGTTCGCGACATCGTCGAGGCCTCGGCCGACTCGGAGCGGATCCAGCAGGGCAAGCGGGTGGGCAAGGCAATGGAGAACCTGCGCGACTTCATGTTTCGCGAGGTCTACGAGAGCGAGCCGGCCCGTCGGCAGAAGGAGAGGATCGAGTTCGCGATCGGGAACCTCTTCGAGTACTACCGGAAGAATCCCGGCGAGGTTAGCGTCGAGTACGGGAAGGGGCGCAAGCCTTCGGCCAACCAGATGGCCATCGACATGGTTGCCGGGATGACCGACCGCTACTGCATCGCGACGTTCGAGCGGCTATTCGTCCCCAGCACGACCTCTTTCTGAAGTCCTCCCGGCCGGAGGCCCGGCCACGGTCGGCCGGACGCGCCGGCTCTATGCTGGCCCGGTGGGGAGATTCACGCCCGATACGATCGAGAAGGTCCGAGCGGCGACCGACATGGTCGAGGTCGTCTCTGCCCACACGGAGCTGAAGAGGTCCGGAGCGAGGTACCAGGGGCTTTGCCCCTTCCACGACGAGCGGACCCCGTCCTTCTCCGTTCACCCTGACGAGAAGCTCTACCACTGCTTCGGCTGCGGTGTCGGAGGCGACGTCTTCGACTTCGTTTCGCGCACCTCCGGGGTCGAGTTCCCCGAGGCGGTCGAGATGCTGGCCGAGAAGTACGGCGTCGAGGTCACTCGTGACGAGCAGGATCCCGAGGCAGAGGCCCGCAGCAAGGCTCGCAAGCGGCTCCAGGAGCTGCTCGAACGAACGGCAGGCTTCTACGCCTCGACCCTCGCCTCGGCCGACGAGGCCACTGCTTCGCGGGAATACCTAGCCTCCAGGGACCTCGGTGAGGAGGTGCTGGCGAAGTTCGGTGTCGGCTATTCGCCGAGCGCCTGGGACACCCTGGTGAAGAGGGGCCAGCAGGCCGGTTTCACGCTGGCCGAGATGGCCGAGGTTGGCCTGGTCCAGAAGAACCGCGAGGGGGGCATCTACGACCGGTTCCGCAGTCGCATCATGTTCCCGATCCGCGACGCGCGGGGGAGGACGATCGGGTTCGGGGCCCGGGCGACCAGGGACCAGCAGAAGCCGAAGTACCTCAACTCGGCCGAGACGCCTTTCTTCAAGAAGAGCGAGGTGCTCTACGGAATCGACATAGCCAGGCCGGCGATGGCCAAGGCCGGGAGGGCGATCCTCGTCGAGGGTTACACCGATGTTCTCGCCCTCCACCAGGCCGGTTTCGACGAGACGGTCGGAATCATGGGGACGGCCCTGACCGAAGAGCAGATCGCAACTCTCTCATCCACCGTCGGGACGGTCGTCCTCGCTCTCGACGCAGACGCGGCAGGCCAGAAGGCGATGCTGAGGGCCCAGCAGGTGGCGGCCGGCCGGAAGGTCTCGATCCGGGTCGTAGGGATGCCGCCGGGCGAGGATCCGGCCGAGGTTGCGACCGGGGAGGGAGGGGCCGAGCGGTTCGCGGCCCTGCTCGACGGCGCGGTTGCCCTGGCCGAGTTCCACCTCGATCTCGTATTGGCCGGCGTCGACTCAACCTCGCCTCTCTCGCGTGACGAAGGCCTCGACCTTGCCGTCCCGGTGATCGCCGGGGTACCACCCGGGGCACTCCGTCAGGAGTTGGTCCGCAAGGCGGCCGACGGCCTGGCGATCGATCCGCCCGTGATCGTCGCCAGGGTCGAATCCGAGCCGACCGTGCCGACGGGCCGGCCGGTCCCGGTCGGAGCCCCACCGGTCGCGGACGAGGAGCCGCCTCCGCCCCGGCAGGGCGTCCTGACCAAGTACGAGCGACGGGAGCGCTCCCTTCTCCTGATGTGCGTTGCCGATCCGGCAACCGGTGGCGAGTGGCTCGGCCGCCTGGAGGAGCGGCACCTCAGTTCCGACCTGATGGTCCGAACCGTCGCCTGGCTAAGGGACCACCTCGCTGAGCCGACCGCAGGGCTCGACTCCGAGGACGATGACGTCCAGCAGTTCGTCCGGGCGCTGGTCGTCCGGGCCGACCCCGGAAAGGTTGGGCAGGGAGCGATCAGGCGGAACTTCATGGAGCTCGAGCTGGCCGCGCTCGAGCGGGAGATCGAACGGGCGGGGGAGGGCGATCCGGCCCAGCGGGCAGAGCTCAGCCGCCAGCGATCCCGGCTCATCGAGGAGGTCAGGCGGGCCGAGGAAGAGGCCGCCTGAAGCTCCGTAACGCCGCCCACTGGCTGCGGTGTCCGGTAGGGTTCGGCCCCCGGCAGGGTCGAAAAGATCGAACCGGGAGTGGCTCGTTGAGGGCCGAAATGAGTCGCCTTCGGGGGTAGCTCAATGGTAGAGCGCCGTCCTGTTAAGTCGGTGGTTGGCGGTTCGAGTCCGCCCCCCCGAGCTCACCCGACCAGGGCCTCGATCGATCGGGCCCCGGTCTCGGGCCCGTCGTGATCGCGGGACCAGGCGGCGATCTCCCCGGCCCGGATCCCGAAGGACTCCTCCCCGAGCAGCTCGGCGACCGCGAGCCGGATCGCCCGGGGTCCGGCCAGGCTCCGCCGGATCGAAAGGCCGGCGCCCGACCTGGTAAGCCGGATCCCGTTCTCGTTCATGTCGCCGGCCGCCGGGCAAGCCAGCACCGGCACTCCCGCGGCGAGCGCCCGGGCCATCGTCCCGTGGCCGCCGTGGCAGACGACCGCTGAGGCGAGGGGAAAGACCTGTGAGTACCGCACCCAGGCGAGCAGGACCGCGTTTTCTGGCACCTCGAACCCCGGATCGGCGCCGGTCCGGTTGACCGTTGCCAGCACCCGCACGGGCTGATCGGCCAGCCCCTCCAGCGACGCCTGGACGAGCTGGTGATCGGGATCCTGGGAGGTGCTCGGTGCGATGACCACCAGGGGAACCGGGCCTTCGGGGACCTCGACGTCGGGGTGGGGCGGCTCGAACTCCATCGGCCCGGTCACCTTCGCCCGGGCAGGAAGCGTGTCGAGGTACTCGAGCTGGGGGAAGGTCCCGACCAGGACGAGCTCTTCGCTGGTGGCCCCGTGGAACCTCTCGGTCGGGGGGAGCCCGGCGACCCGGCGCTGGGCGTTCAGGTCGTCGCGACCAACGACGAGGCCCCGGTCCATGAGGCCTCCCAGCCGTACCCAGGCGGCACTCGCCAGCCTGGTCCGTGGCCTCTTCACGCCCAGGCCGAAGGGGGGCATCCCGGGGGTCCACTCCGGGAAGATGTGGGGGACCAGGGTGACCCTGCGGGCGCCGTGAATCTCGGCCGCGAGGGCGGGGGCCACGGTCAGGACGTCGTTCACCACGACGTCGGGCCGGAACTCCTCCAGCAGTGGCATCAGCGCCAGTGCCGCCTGGCCGCCGCCTGCCTCTCCCGATTCGGGCGGCGGGAACACCTGGTAGGCGTCGGCAGCCGCGAACCCGACCCCCTCGGCCTCGACCA
>JAUMBO010000153.1:0-3607 GCA_032119635.1 Solirubrobacterales bacterium | reverse complement strand
GGGCGATCATCTGCTGGCTGCGGCCGGCAACCGGCGCGAGCTCGACCGCGACCCGACCGCCCACGCCGAGATGCTGGTGATCCGGGAGGCCGCCCGGATTCTCGGTGGCTGGCGGCTGCCGGATACCACGCTCTACGTGACCCTCGAGCCCTGTTCGATGTGCGCCGGGGCGATCGTCCTCGCGAGGATCCCGCGGGTCGTGTTCGGTGCTCCGGATCCGAAGGCCGGAGCGGCCGGCTCGGTACTCGACGTGCTCGGCGAGCCGGCCCTCAACCACCGGCCCGAGGTCGAGGGTGGAGTCATGGCTGATGAATGCGCCGCGATCCTGACCGCCTTCTTCGCCGAGCGGAGGTAGGGATTCCCTGGGAGACGGAGAGGGTGGGATTCGAACCCACGAGGCGAGAGATCCCGCCCACGCGATTTCCAGTCGCGCTCCTTAAGCCGCTCGGACACCTCTCCGGATAGCAGCAGGGTAGCCGACCCCGGTGGGCTATCGGGTTGCCCGGGAGGTCCCTGCGTGACTCGCCGGGACCGTTAGCCTGATGTTCGGAGGCTGTATCGGAAACCGGAGAAAGGAGCCTCGGTTATGGCGCAGGGAAAAGCAGTGGATGGCGAGATCCTGAAAGTCCTCGTGGTCGCCGACGAGCGGTTCCACGGCGAGGCGCTGGTCGAGGAGATCCAGCGATACGTCGAGGGCAGGGCGACCCGGGCCGAGGTCTTCGTCGTCGCCCCGGCGGTGATCGAATCGACGATCGAGGACGAGCTGGGCGGGGTCGACTCCGCCATCCGTCAGGCCAGCCAGCGGCTCGAGTGGCTGCTCGGGGAGCTCAAGTCGGTCGGGATCGAGGCGACCGGCCAGGTCGGCGACCAGGACCCGGTGGTCGCGGCCGGCGACGGCCTGCGCGAGTTCGATGCCGATGAGCTGGTGGTCGTAGCCCACGCTCGGGGCGAGCGGACCCCGGCCGAAAAGGGACTCTGGACGAAGCTCGAGGCCGACACAACCGTGTCACTGGCCGAGATCTCGGTCCACGTGGACGAGAGCGGGGTCGGCGAAGTGATCGAGACTGAGGAGGTCCCGGCGCGTGAGGTGACCGAGACCGAGCGCATTCAGGAGACCTCCAGCTTCCCCCCGATGGCGGTCCGAGACATCGTCGGAGTGTTGGTCGCCTTCCTCGGCACGATCGCGATCGGCCTGATCGCGGTCGAGTCGGCGCTCGACCAAGACCGGGGCATCGACGGGGTGACGGCTGCGATCCTGATCATCGCCATCCCTACCTTCCTGATCAACGCGGCCTACATCTCCAGCCTGCTGATCTTCAAGAGCGTCGGCTACTCGGGCGTCTGGTTCAAGTTCTTCGAGCGGGTGTCGATGATCTGGACCCTGGGGGGCATCGCCCTCTCACTGCTTTTCTGGGCGGCCTGGTAGCGGCGAACGGCCCTCGGGCTGTCCTTTCGCCGACCTGCGGCCGACCGCGCCGCCCCGGGCCGGCTCGGTAGGGTTACGAGTCCCGGAGGGGTGCCAGAGCGGTTGAATGGGGCGGTCTCGAAAACCGTTGTGCGTCTTTCGGCGTACCGTGGGTTCGAATCCCACCCCCTCCGTGATTCAGGGGCGGTCCGTCTGTCGTCGGGCCGGTCCCGCTACCTGGTCTAGACTTGACTTCCCGAACCGTTCGTCCCGGCCCGGATGGGGCCGACGACGGGGGGAGCGAACCAGATGGCTGCGATCAGACAGGGAGGAAGGATTGGCGGGGCGCTGTTGGCCCTGGGCCTCTCCCTGGTCGTCACCGGCCACGCGATGGCCGCCTCGGCTCCGGTGAACACCGTCTATCCCTCCTTCACGGGGCCGGTCCGCCTCGGGGAGCCGGTTACCGCATCCCCAGGCACCTGGCAGGGTGATCCCGCCCCGACCTTCACCTACCAGTGGCAGCGCTGCTTTCCCGTTTCGCCTGCGACCAGCTCTGTGATCGGCACCACCGGGGCGGCTCCGGCAGGGATCGCACTCGATCGCTCGGGCAACGTGTACGCGGTCAACCGGGACTCGAACAACATCACGAGGATCTCGACCACCGGGGTCGTCTCGACCTTCGGGACCACCGGGGCGAGGCCGACCGGGATCGCCGTCGACGGAGCAGGGAACGCTTACACCGCCAATCAGGACGGCAACAACGTCACGAAGATCACCCCCGCCGGCGTCTCGAGCACTCTCGGCAACACCGGCGGGACCCCGACGGCGATCGCCCTGGACGCCGCCGGGAACGTCTACACCGCGAACCAGTTCTCGGACAACATCTCGAGGATCGTTCCGGGAGGAGGTTCGTCGATCGTGGGTACGACCGGGGGCCAGCCCGTCAGCATGGCCTTCGATCCGTCCGGCAACATCTACACGGCCAACTTCGGGACCGACGACGTTTCGAGGATCGTCCCGGGGAGCAGCTCGGGCATCCTCGGCACGGCCGGCAAGGAGCCTTCCGGCATCGCACTCGACTCGGCTGGAAACGCCTATGTCACCAATTCCGACTCGAACAACGTCTCACGGATCACGCCCGGTGGGGCCTCGGCCATCTTCGCGTCGGTCGGCAACAGTCCCGGAGGGATCGGGGTGGACTCCGACGACAACGTGTTCGTCGCCAACTACTTCTCCAGCAACGTCTCGATGATCACCCCGGAAGGTGTTTCGAGCGTGCTCGGGCGAACCGGTAACGGGCCGGCCGGACTGGCATTGGATGCGGCCGGGAACGTCTACACCACCAACTTCGACTCGAACTCGGTGAGCAAGATAACCCGGACCAACTGCATCGACCTCCAGGGGGCGACGGGGCAGACCTACACCCCGGTGACGCCCGACCAGGGCCGGAGGATTCGGGTCGTGGTGACGGCGACCAATAGCCAGGGCGTCGTTCTCGTCCCCTCGGCGCGGAGCGAGGAGATCGCCCCCTCGGGCCTTCGTGCCCGGCTCTCGCGGCCGCGCGTGGAGGGGCCCACCCGGGTCAGCCGAGGCGGGACCGCCACCTACCGGGTCACGGTGAAGAACACCGGGCGAACCCAGGCGGACGGGGTCAGGCTGAGGTTCGCGCTGGCAGGGTCGAGCTTCAACGCACCGGGGGGGGCGATCCGGCCCGGCAACTCCCGCACCCTCAGGGTGAAGGTCCGGCTCCAGCGGTCCGGGCGCTTCACCGCCGTCGCCAGGGTTTCGGCCAACAACGCCGACACCACCCGGACGACCAGGCGCATCACGGTATCCGGCTAGCCGTTCGCGGCTCGTTCAGGCCGAGAGCAGCGCGGTGAGACGGCGGTCGTGCTCGCCACTCGAGCCGAGGAAGGCGGCGTCGAGCTGGGCTCGCTTGTAGAACCAGTGGACGTCGGCCTCCCAGGTGAAGCCGATCCCGCCATGTGCCTGGATCGCCGAGGCGGTCACCTCGATCCCGGCTTTCGAGGCGGCCGACTTGGCCAGCGAGGCTGCCTCCGGCAGTCGCTCGGGATCCGCATCCGCGGCCCATGCCGCGAAGTAGGTGGCGGCACGTGCGCCCTCGGTCAGGAGCAGCATCTGGGCTGCCCGGTGCTGGACGGCCTGGAAGGAGCCGACCGGCCGGCCGAACTGCTTGCGGTC
>JAUMBO010000152.1:0-9299 GCA_032119635.1 Solirubrobacterales bacterium | reverse complement strand
CAGGTCGACTTCGTCGAGGTCGGCGACGGGGAGTGGCGGCAGCGGATTGCAGGTTTCGGCGCGCCGGTCTGGGTCAAACCGTCCGAACTCGGCTCGAGCGTCGGCATCTCCCGGGTCGAGGATCCGGGGTCGCCTGAGCTCGACCGGGCGATCGAAGAAGCACGGGCCCACGATCCCAGGGTGATAGTCGAGGCCCACGCGGAAGCCCGCGAGATCGAGGTCTCGGTCCTCGGCAACGAGCAGCCCGAGGCCTCGCTGCCGGGCGAGATCGTCTCGAAGCACGAGTGGTACGACTTCGAATCGAAGTACACCGAGGGCGGCATGGAGCTGCTCGCCCCGGCCGAACTCGACGAGGCCGTCGTCGAGCAGGTCCGGTCACTCGCCGTCGAGGTCTTCCTGCTTGCCGGCTGTGCCGGAATGGCGCGGTGCGACTTCTTCCTTACCAGTGCAGGTGAGCTGCTGGTCAACGAGGTCAACACGATCCCGGGGTTCACCGAGATGTCGGTCTACTCGCGCCTCTGGGAGGCCACCGGCCTCGCCTACCCCGATCTTCTGACCAGGCTGGTCGACGGGGCGCTCGAGCGGAACCGCAGGTCCCGGGACATCGAATACTGAGACGGCCGGAACTGGCCTACTCGAAGACCTTGACGTCGGAGATAGCGACTCCGTAGCCGCCGTCTTCCTCGACCGGCGCCGTCGCCCAGAGCAGGAGGTACCGGTATCCGGTCGGGGTGACGAGGTCGATCGTCTGACGGTTTGCGACCGAGTCCTCCGAGCCGAGCGCTTCCCAGCCGTCGAGCGACTCCGGAGGGGGATCATTGGCCCCGTAGACCTCGAGCGGCCAGCCTGCCGTTGGGGTCACCACCTGGATCTTCGAGATGTCGAACTCCTCGCCGAGGTCGATCACCAGTCCGACCCCGGACTTGGTCCCGAACGAGTCGGTCAGGTACGTCTCGGTGGTCCAGGCCGTGGCGTTCGGATCGCCATCGACCGCGAGGGCGGCTTCTTCGGGGTGTTCGGAGCCGTCTCCCTCCGGGTCGAAATCGGCCACGTTGACGATCGGAAGTGCCTGGGCGGCCGGTTCACCCCCGCCACCCCCGCCGGTGTTGCCCTGGGAGATGAACCAGGCCGTCGCGGCGGCGGCAAGAAGGGCGAGCACCAGGACGATCGCCGCCGGCCAGGGGCTGCTCTGCGCGTCGGGCAGCCTGCGGGCCGGTGCCGGGACGGCATCCAGCACCGAGGTCGCCTCGCCGCTCGTCCCGCCCGACCGGATCGCTTCCACCTCCAGCGCGGCCCGTAGTTCGCCGGTCAGCTCGGTGGCCGTGGCGTAGCGGCCGTCCGGGTCCTTGGCGGTCGCCCTCTCGACCACCCCGGCCGTGGTAGCCGAGATGTCCGGCCGGACCACCTGGAGGTCGGGCAGGTCCTCGGTCACGTGCTTCATCGCAACCCCGACCTGGTTGGCTGCCTTGAACGGGACGTCTCCCGCCAGCATTTCATAGAGCACGATCCCGAGCGCGTAGATGTCGGCGCGGGTGTCGACCTCGTTGCCCATCGCCTGCTCGGGGGCGACGTAGTCGGTCGTTCCGACCACCTTGCCGTCCGCAGTCATCCCCTCCTCGTCCAGCTGGCGCGAGATTCCGAAGTCGGTCAGTTTCGCCTGGCCGGTCGAATCGATCAGGACGTTCTGGGGCTTGACGTCGCGGTGGACCATGTCCCGTTCGTGGGCCACTTCGAGAGCCTGGGAGATCTCGACCGCGTAGGCGAGCGCCTCGGTCGGCTCGAGCGCCCCGACCCGGGCGATCCGCTGCTTGAGCGTTTCGCCCTCCACGTACTCGAACACGATGTACGGCCGGCCGTCGTCCTCGCCGGCGTCGATCACGGCGACCACGTTCGGGTTGGAGAGCTTGGCCACCGCCCGGGCCTCCTGGTTGAAGCGTTCCAGCTGCTCGGGCTGGGCAGCCATCGAGTCGTGCATCAGCTTGACCGCGACCGGGCGGTCGAGGATCTCGTCCCTTGCCAGGTAGACGGTAGACATGCCCCCGCTGCCGAGCTTGGCCTCGAGCCGGTACCTGTTCGAGAGGACCGTCCCGATCATCCGGGAGCTCGGAGGGGCTTCGGTCATTGCCCCGGGACGGGGGAGGGGGCCCGGTCGTGGCCGGGCGTTGGTTCGGTGGTCCGGGCAGGCGTTCCGGACCCTTCCGGGCAACCCTTCGACCGCGTCGTTCGACCAAGTTCCGTCCCGCCCGACATCTCCGGTGAGCCTAGCCTGACCGGTGGCCGCACCGGCCGTTCGATTCCCTCCGAAACGACGCTGCCGGGCTCAACCGGACCGGTCGACCGAGCGAGGGCCTTCGGCCACCGTTCCGATCCGGCGGGATCCGGGGTGGTGGCGGGCGAGGATCGAGGTCGCCTCCCCCTCGCTCCCGGCCGGAACGACGCAGCAGAAGCCGCAGCCCATGTTGAAGACCTCGTACATCTCCTCCTCGGGAACCTCGCCCCGTTCGGCGATCAGTCCGAAGAGCGGCTGGGGCTCGAGCGGGGCGTCGATCTCGTACCGGACGTCGGCACTCAGCCGAAGCAGGTTGCCGAGTCCTCCCGAGGTGATGTGGGCGAGTCCGTGGACCGGGATCCCGGACCCGAGCAGCTCGGTCACCGCCCGGACGTAGATCTCGGTCGGCTCGAGCAGGAGGTCCCCGAGCGGTCGGCCGAGCGAGTCGTCGTCGAGCGGGATGCCGTCGAGCGCCGAGCGGGCGAGCGTGTAGCCGTTCGAGTGGATTCCCGAGGACGGCACTCCGATCACCACGTCGCCCGGAGTGACGGCCGAGCCGTCGACGATCGCGTCGAGGGCGACCGTGCCGAAGCAGGACCCGGCGATGTCGAAACCCTTCACGAGCTCGCCGATCTGGGCCAGTTCACCGCCCGGGATCTCGATACCGGCAAGTTCGGCACCCTTCGCCAGGCCGGTACCGATATCGCCACAGAGGTCGGGGTCGGCCCGCTCGACCGCCAGGTAGTCGAGCATCGCGATCGGCTCGGCCCCGACGCAGATCACGTCGTTGACGTTCATCGCCACGCAGTCGATTCCGATCGTGTCGTAGCGACCCATCTCCTCGGCGATCAGGATCTTGGTGCCGACGCCGTCGGTCGAGATTGCGATTCCGAGGTTGCCATCGAGCGCCAGCACGGCCGCGTAGTGGCCGTCGAGATCGACCTTCCGGGAGGATCCACCCCCGCTGCCGGCGGCAAGGGCCGAGACCAGCCTCGAGACCGCGAGGTCGGCGAGGTTCTGGTCGACTCCCGAGCGCCCGTAGGCGTCGGGTTCGGGATCGTCGCTCAATCCGCGACTCGCTGGGGAGTGCTCTCGATCACGCTCTCCGATTCAACAACATGGCTCCGGCGGTGGC
Source organism: Solirubrobacterales bacterium (assembly GCA_032119635.1). GTDB lineage: Bacteria > Actinomycetota > Thermoleophilia > Solirubrobacterales > 70-9 > 67-14. Next base: position 5,895 of record JAUMBO010000152.1, on the reverse strand, counting down.
CCTGCCCCTTGGGGGCCAGCCGGGCGAGGATCAAGAGGGCGAACAGGATCCGGTAGGCCGCATAGGGGGCGAGCGAGCGGTCGCGCTCGACCTGCTCGACCAGCCGGGCCGAGACGACGGTCGAGAGGAAGGAGGCCGCGATCCCGATCCCGATCCAGCGGGCCTGTCGGCGGCCGATCCCCCGGCGGGCGATCCGCACCCCCTTGAGCAGCGACGCCCCGGCGATCACCGGCAGGGCGACGGTCCGGGATAGGGCGTTCGACTGTTCCCTGGTGAAGCCCCTCAGCCTCGCCGCGGTCAGGGTGGCCCCGTTCCGCGATACCCCGGGCACCAGCGCGGCCGCCTGCCCGATCCCTAGCGCCAGGCCGTCCAGTGCCCCAGCGTCCCCGCTCGTCCGTCGCTGGGGCCCGAGGTCGGCCAGGGCCATGACGAAGGCCCCGCCGGCCAATCCGGTCGCGGTGACCACCGGCCCCCCGAGTCGTCGCTCGATCTGGCGCTCGAGTCCGTAGCCCAGCACTGCAGCCGGGAGGAAGGAGAGGACGAGGACCGAGGCCCGCCTCGCATCGAGCCTGGCCAGCTCGGCGACCAGCTCCCGTCGGCGGATCGCGACCATCGCCAGGGCCGTGCCGGCGTGGAGCGCCACTTCGAACGCCTTCCTCAGCTCGGGGTCGACCTCTTCCCAGTCCCAGCCGGCCAGCCGGGGCACCATTTCGAGGTGGGCCGAGCTCGAAACCGGCATCAGTTCCGTCGGCCCCTGGACCAGCCCGAGGAGGAACGCCTGTCCGGTGTCAGAAAGTTGGAAAGACAGGTCCGCGATGCTACCCCGGACTACACTTTTCCCTGCGATGACGCCTTCCCCACGTAACTCCTGGTTCCAGTTCCGCCGCTACCAGCTCTGGCAGATGGCGGGCGACGGGCTGCTCGTCGCGCTCGCCTACTTCCTTGCCTTCCAGCTCCGCTTCCTCGACGAGGGCTGGGTGATCCCGGATCGCTTCCTCGATCTCTTCCTGGCCTCGGTCGGGTTCGTGGTGGTCGGCAAGGTCCTGATCTTCCATGCATTCGGGCTCTACCAGAAGTGGTGGCGATTCGTTGGTGGTCGCGACTACCTCCGGGTGGCCCAGGCGGTCGTCTTCGCTTCGCTCGTCCTGGTGGTCGCCTTCGCGGTCCTGAAGCCGTTCGCGGCGCCGCTGCCACGGACGGTCGGGGTCTTCGACTTCCTGCTCACTCTGATGCTGATCGCCGGGGTCCGTCTATCGACCCGCCTGATCAAGGAGCGGCCCGAGCGCGGCAGCCGGATCCCGCGGGGTCGCGAGATGCTGGTCGTCGGGGCCGGCCAGGGCGGGCAGATGGTGGTGCGGGAGCTCAAGCTGAACCCGAACCTCGGCGAGACCGCGATCGGGTTCATCGACGACAACCCCGGAATGCGGGGGATGCGGATCCAGGGCATCTCGGTCCTCGGCACGACCGACGAGATCGAGTCGATCCTCGACGAGACCGAGCCGGACGGGGTCGTGATCGCGATTCCTTCGGCGCCCGGAGCGCTGCGTGGCAAGGTCGTTGCGGCCTGCCGGGACCGCCAGATCCCGGTCCGGACCCTGCCGACCGTCTTCGAGCTCTTGAGGGGCGGGGTCCAGCTCAGCCAGCAGCTCCGCGAGGTGAAGGTCGAGGACGTGCTCGGTCGGGAACCGGTCGTGGTCGAGCTCGCAAGGGTCGGGGCCTACCTCGAGGACCAGGTCGTGCTGGTCACCGGAGCGGGCGGTTCGATCGGATCGGAGCTCTGTCGTCAGATCGCCCGGGTCGGCCCGAAGCTCCTGGTGATGCTCGATCACGCCGAGGACAACCTTTTCGAGATCGAGCGGGAAATGGTCGCCGAGCAGCACTTCAGCAAGGTCGAGGCGGTTCTGGCCGACTGCAAGGAGACCGAGCGGATGTTCGAGGTCATGCAGCGCTTCAAGCCGACGATCGTCTTCCACGCCGCGGCCTACAAGCACGTGCCGTTGATGGAGTCGAATCCGCTGGAGGCGATCCGGAACAACGCGATTGCGACCCGGATAACTGCCGACACCGCTGCCGCGGCCCGGGTCGAGCGATTCGTCCTCGTCTCGACCGACAAGGCGGTCTCGCCCCAGACGGTCATGGGCGCTTCGAAGGCGCTCGCCGAGTGGGCCGTGCTCTCGGCCGACGACCGTCATCCCAACACCAGGTTCGTCAGCGTCAGGTTCGGCAACGTGCTCGGCTCGTCGGGCTCGGTGGTACCGATCTTCCGTCGCCAGATCGAGCAGGGCGGCCCGGTAACGGTCACCCACCCCGAGATGACCCGCTACTTCATGACCATCCCCGAGGCCGTCCAGCTGGTAATCCGGGCCGGCGATACCGGGGGCGCGAAGGGCGATCTGTTCGTGCTGGACATGGGTGAGCCGATTCGGATCGTCGACCTGGCCGAAAACATGATCCGGCTGGCCGGCTACGAACCCGAGAGCGAGATCGCGATCGAGTTCGTCGGGCCTCGCCCGGGCGAGAAGCTCCACGAGGAGCTGTTCGGGGAGGGCGAGCGGGCCCAGCCCACGGCATCGAAGAGGATCATGCGTGCGGTTCGGGACGAACCGGTCGACCCTGCATGGGTCGAGGCCGCCCTCGACCGGCTCGAGCGCTACGTCGAGACCGGCGACGAGTCGAACCTCGCCGAGGCCGTGGTCGAGCTGGTCAACTCGCCGGGCGAGGAAACGGCCCGCATTCCCTGAATCCCGGTCCAGGCGCCGGTTTTCGGCGAGCGTTCCGCCTGTCGGGTGGGACTGTCTCTAAGATTGCGCCGGTAGTAGGTCAAGACGAGTTCCCCTCGCGCCAAGAGGGCCCGGGGCTCTCGACACAGCCAATTCGAACGTGACCAGCGTGATCGAAACAGTTGGTGCCTTCGCCGGCCTGGTTGCCCTGATCGGGTTGCTCGTACTGTCGTTCCTCGTCATCTCCCAGGCCCGCGACCTGAGGAGGCTGAGGGAGTGGGCCGGGGGCGCGCCAGAGCGCGACTCGGAGCTTCGCGAGGTGAGCGAAGTCGTGGCCGAGGAGAGGGCCGAGGAGATCCGGGCGTTGAGCAAGCGGGAGGAAAGGCGCCTGATCCGGACCGGCGAACTCTCACCTTCATTCTGGGATCGCCTGGGCCGGAGCGGTCAGGTGATGCTTGCGCTGGCCGGAGTGATCCTGGTCGGAGCCGCCGCCGCCTGGTTCCTTACCGGTGGTAACGGCGATTCGACGGTCGGAGGGACCGGAACGGCCGCGAACCAGAACGGGGTGAACCCCGGCAAGGTGAGCGTGGCGGTGCTCAACGGGACCGGTGGGGCCGAGGCCGGACTGGCCGCCGAGTACGCCTCTTTTCTCGAGCAGAAGGGATTCCGGATGGGCGCGACGGCCGACGCGCCCGAGACCTTCGACGACTCGGTTGTCTTCTTCACCAGAGGCAACGAGCGGGGGGCCGAGCTGGTTTCTTCCGAGATCGAAGCCGACCAGACCGAGCTGGTCTCCTCCGAGATCGCTTCGCTCGCGCCGACGGCCGACGTGATTGCGGTGATCGGGATCAACCACTCGGATCTCCCGACCTCCGGCAACTGACCCGCGGACGGTGGATCGGGGCAGCCGCCAGGGCGCGTTCGGCCGGATCGGACTGGTTACGGCCCTCATCCTGCTCGCCCTGACGGCCCTCGCGCTGGTCGGCTCGCAGCGCCTCAAGCGGCAACCTCTGGTCGTCGACCGGATCGAGTTCATCGGGGGCGCCGCCTCGCCCGACTCGCCGACGGCCTCCGTATTCAGCCCGAACGGCGACTGCCGGCGGGACGAGATGACGATCAGGTTCAGGACGACCAGGTCCGACCAGGCGACGGTCGAGATCGTGACCCCGAAGGGCGCGCTGGTCAGGACACTCGCCGACGACCGCTTTCTGAAGCGCTACCGCGAGCACGCCTTCATCTGGCGCGGGACAGACGGTGAGGGCCGGCCGATGCCCGGTGGCCCCTACAAGGTCCGTGTGACCCTGATCGGCCAGGACCGGATACTCGTGCTGCCGAGGAAGGTCAGGCTCCACCGCTTTCCGCCGCTCGAATCGGCCTGCCGGGAGCAGCGGTGAGCGAGGCGGTCGGAATCGCGGCGGCCGGGTTCGCCGCCGGGGCCCTGCTCGACCGGAGCCGCCGCCGCGCGATCTGGGGCCTTTCGGCAATCGTCCTCGGAGCCGCCCTGCTGGCCGGCGACCAGTGGGATTCCTCCCAGATCGAGGCCCTCCGGGACTCGCCCGGGCTGGCCGCCCTGCTCGGGCTGGCCGGACTCGCCGTGGTCGGGGCGCTGGCCTGGCTCTTCCTCCGCCTGCCGCTCGCCTTCCCGGCCGCGGTCGTCCTGGTCCTGCCCTTCCGGATCCCGCTCGAGCTGGGTGGCGAGACGGCAAACCTCCTCGTCCCGCTCTACGTCGTCGTCTTGGCGGGCACGGTGGCGCTCTTCGTCCGGGCGGCCAGGGACCGTTCGGGGACTCGACCGGAGCAGGATCGACCCGCGCCGGGTCGCTGGGCCGGGGCGATGGTTCCCCTGCTCGCTCTCTCGGTCGTCCTCTACGCGTTCGGGATCATCTGGTCGGCGGACCCCTCTCGCGGCCTCCAGGACCTCTGCTTCTTCCTGATTCCGTTCGCCGTCCTGTTCGCGCTCCTGACCGAGGTCGAGTGGGATCGCCGGACCCTGCGGATCGTCCTCATCGTCCTCGTCGCTCAGGCGGTGGTCTGTGCCGCGATCGGCTTCGGCCAGTACCTGACCCGAGAGCTCTTCTGGAACGAGGCCGTGATCCGCTCGAACGACTTCCACGTCTACTTCCGGGTCAACTCGCTCTTCTGGGATCCCAACCTCTACGGCCGCTACCTCGCCCTGGTGATCACCGTCGCCGTCGCCGTCCTCGCCTGGGCGAAGGACCGGCGGACGGCCTTCTGGCTGGCGGCCGCAACCCTGGTCCTCTGGCTCTCCCTGGTCACCACCTTCTCCCAGTCGAGCTTCTTCGCCCTGATCGCCGGCCTTGCCGCGGTGCTCGCCCTCAGGTGGAGCCTGCGGTCCGTGCTGGCCGGAATCGCGGCGGCGGCTGTGGCAGGGGTGGCCCTGCTCGCGATCGGCGGTGAGCTGGTCAAGCTCGACCTCGATCGGCTCAACCCCCAGACCGGTGGCCGGGCGGACCTGGTCACCGGGGGCCTGGAGATGTTCGGCGACCGACCGATCGCTGGCTACGGCTCAGGTTCCTTCTCGCGCTCCTTCAAGGAGGAGGTCGCCGGACCCGACGCCCCGGTGACCGAGTCGCACACCGAGCCGATCACCGTTGCCGCCGAGGCCGGCCTCGTCGGGCTGGTCGTCTACCTCGCCCTGGTCATCTCCTCGCTTTTCGTCCTGCTGGCCGGCGCCCGTGGCTCGATGCCCGGACTCGGGCGGACCGGTCGGGGTGAGGAGCCGGAGCGGGGTCCGCCGGTCGCCCGGGCCGCGGTCTTCGCGGCTTACGTCGGACTGCTGGTCCACACCGTGTTCTACGCCGGGTATCTCGACGACCCGGTGACCTGGGTCCTGCTGGCGATCGGCTACTGCCTTGCCTTCAGATGTCGGGCTACCTGAGGCGCCTCGCCGGCACCGGCGCCGCCTACACGGCCGCCAGCGTCATCTCGAAGCTGATCGCGGTCGCCCTGCTGCCCCTCTACACCCGCTTCCTCACCCCGGCCGACTACGGCGCGGCCGAGGTGATGTTCGCCGCGGTGGTGGCGCTCAGCATCGTGATCCGGCTCGGCCTGATCGAGGCCCTGCTCCGGTTCTACTACCGCTCCGGCGAAGACCCCGGAAAGGTGGTCTCGACCTCGTTCGCGGCCATGTTCTGGGCCGGGACGGCCTCGATCA
>JAUMBO010000151.1:0-3717 GCA_032119635.1 Solirubrobacterales bacterium | reverse complement strand
TTTGAGGGTGCTGGCGACCCTGCTCCGGCCGAGCGGGGGCGAGGTCTCGGTGCTCGGCTGCCGGCTGCCGGACGAATCCTGGAAGGCGCGGGGGCGGATCGGCTACGTGGGTCACGAGCCGCTGCTATACCGCGATCTGACCGGACGGGAGAACCTCGTCCTCCAGGCCCGGCTGAACGGACTGGGCCGGGCAACGGCCGCGGAGGCGATCGAGCGGGACCTGGAGCTCGTCGGGATGGCCACCCGGGCCGACGAGCCGGTGAGCAGCTATTCGGCCGGGATGCGCCAGCGGGTCGCGATCTGCCGGGCGATGCTCGACCGGCCACCGCTCGTCCTGCTCGACGAACCGGACTCGAACCTCGATCCCGAAGGCAGGGAGGAGGTCAGGGAGTTGATCGGTCCGGCCCCGGGCAGGACCCGGGTGCTGGTCTCCCACGAGCCGGAGCGAGCCCTGGCCGAGGCCGACCTGGTGCTGAAGCTCGGGAGGGGCGGCAGGGTCGAGGGGGTCGGGGCCCCGTGAACCGGGTCGGCAGCTTCGACGCCTGGCGGGCCCTTGTCGGGCGTGACCTCCTGACCGAGGCGAGGACGATGCGGTCGCTGCCGGCGATGGTCCTGTTCGCTGTCACCACCTTCATCATCTTCCGGTACGGCCTCGACCGGACCCAGCTCTCCGGGTCGCTTGCCTCCGGCGTCCTCTGGACGACGCTCCTGTTCGCTGCTGTGCTCGGCATCAACCGTTTGTTCGTCTCGGAGCGGGAGGAGGGCGGCTTCGATGCCTTCCGGCTCACGCCCACCCCGGCCAACGTGTTGCTGGCGGCCAAGGCGACCTCGCTCTTCGTCTATCTGCTGGTGCTCGAAGCGATCGTCGTGCCGGTGTTCGCACTCTTCTTCCTGCCCGAGTGGTCGGCGCTCCTCCCGCTGGTCGCCGTCCTGGCGCTGGCCAACCTCGGCTTCGCCCTGCTCGGCACCGTCGTCTCCTCGATGGCGGTGAATTCGACCGCCCGCGACCTGATCGCCCCGCTCCTCCTGCTGCCGCTCGTGGTGCCGCTGATGATTGCCGCGACCGGCGCCTCGGCACCCCTGTTCGGTCCCGAGGGTCCCGGCTACGAGAGGTTTGGCGAGTGGCTGATGGTCGCGGCTCTATACGATGGGGTCTTCCTGCTTGTCGGCTACGCCGTGTTCGAGTTCCTGCTTGAAGACTGACGACCTGGAAACGCCACGAAAGAAACGACGCCCGAGTTCCCTGCGGGTCGTCTCGGTGCTCTCTGCCCTGCTGATCATCGCCGGGTTCGGACTGGTCTTCTTCTGGGTCCCGATGGATGCCGACCAGGGCTTCAAGCAGAAGATCTTCTACCTCCACGTGCCGATCGCGATCGTCGCGCTTGCCGGGTTCATCGCGGCCGGGGTCGAGGGCTTCCGCCACCTGCGGACGGGCGACTCACGCCACGACCTCAACTCCTACGTCTTCATCCACATCTCGGTCGTCTTCGGGGTCGCCGTGCTGGTCACCGGTGCGATCTGGGCCCAGGCCTCGTGGGGCAAGTGGTGGGTCTGGGAGGAGCCGACCCTGGTCAGCTTCCTGATCGTCTTCCTGCTCTACTGCACCTACTACCCGTTCCGGTACGCGATCGAGGACCGCGACCGGCAGGCCCGATACGCCTCGGTGTTCGCGATCACCGCCGGGGCCTTCGTACCGCTCAACTTCATCGCGGTCCGGATGGCCGAGAGCGTGATCCACCCGCGAGTGTTCGCGACTGCCGAGGGTGGGCTACCGCCCTCGATGATGTTCACCTTCCTGGTCTGCTTTGCCGGCATCGCCCTGCTCTGGGTCACCCTGGTCAAGCTCGAGCTGGTCGGCAAGAGGGTCAATGGCCAGATGTCGAAGCTCCGGCGCACTCTCGGGGAGGAGAGCGCTCCGGCACCCGGCACCCGGCGAGTTTCCCCCCAGCCCGAGGTCTGAGCAGGTGTTCGACGCAGTCCCCAACGACGCAACCGGCTACGTCGCCGCGGCCTACATCTTCTTCTTCGCGCTCGTTCTCGTCTACATCGCGATCATCGGAGCAAAGCTCGAGCGGCTCGGTCGGGAGCTGACGGAACTGAACGAACGGCTCGGGGAACGGGGCCGGCCGGCGGCCCGCGAGCCAGCTGAAGCTGAGACCGAGGGGCAGGCGGTTGGCTGAGCTCCTGACCCTCGGCTTCTCGGGTGACCCGGCCCGGACCTGCCCGGTGAGCGGTGTCCCGGTCCCCGAAACTTCCGCTCCCGGTCTGGCCTCGCGGTTGGTCGAGGACGGAGTCGCGTCCGAGGCGGTCGTGCTCTCGGCCGGCCACCTGACCGAGCTCTATCTCGTCGCCGACGACCTCCTGACCGCAGAGGCCTCGGCCCTGGCAGAGCTTGCGGCCTGGACCGGCCTGGACCCGTCACTCCTGGCCGACTCCGTCTACGCCCTGGAGGACGACTCGGCCGCCGCCCACCTGTTCCGGATCGCCGCCGGGGTCGGCTGTCCGGCCCCCGGCGTGCCCCCGGCCAGGGGGCCGATCGAGACGGCCCACCGGATCGCGCGCGATGCCGGCTCCGCAGGCCCCGTCCTCGATCACCTCTTCCTCGAGGCCTCGGAGGTCGCGGCCCGGGTACCGGAGGGCGCTACGGCGACTGAGTGCCCCGGCCCGGATGACGACCTCGAGATCCGCCGCTGGGAGCGCCGGGTCGCCGAGGAGGTCGAGCGTTTCTCCTCCTGGAGGGCCGAGACGCTCGATGGCGAGCTGCCCCTGACGGGAGGGCGGGAGGAATCGACCGAAGCCTCCGTGCTCAGGTTTCCGCATCCCGGCGATGCGGCCTGACGGCCCCGCCAACGGCTGAACCGGCCCGGCCGTGATCGGCTTGCCCCGCCACCACTTCGACTCGATCGGGTCGACCAATGCCTGCGCCCGGGAGCTGGCCGCCCAGGGCGCGGCACCTGGCACGATCGTGACCAGCGCCGAGCAGACCGACGGCAGGGGCCGTCAGGGTCGGGCCTGGTCGACCCCTGCCGGTAAGGCGCTCGCCTGGTCGGCGATTGTCTCGCTCGATGGTGAGGTCCCCGGCCTATTCCCGCTCCGGGCCGGCCTCGCGGCATGCGATGCGGTCGAGGAACTCGGCGGCGGCCCGGCCGAGGTCAAGTGGCCGAACGACGTAATGCTCGACGGGAGGAAGTGCGCAGGGGTGCTGGTCGAGGGCCGGCCCCAGGACGGCTGGGCCGTGGTCGGCGTTGGGATCAACCTGACGATCGAGCCCGAAGAGTTCCCGCCGGAGATCCGCGACCGGGCGACCTCGGTCGGCTCCGGGGCGACGCTCGATGCGGCCACCGAGGCATTGAACGCTGCGCTTGCCCGTTGGCTTGCCGCACCTGACCGGGAGGTCCTGGCCACGCTGGAACGGCGCGACCATCTGGCCGGCCGGGAGGTGAGTTGGGAAGGTGGGACTGGGACGGCCTCGGGCATCGCCCCCGACGGCTCGCTCATCGTCACCTCTCCCGACGGTACGACCCACCACCTCCACGCAGGCGAAGTCCACTTGACCCCTGCCTGAGCGATACCCCAGCGGGGTCTGGACTAGTCGAGCGCTTCGTCTTCTTCGTCGGACGCACCCTCGGAGTGAGGTTCGGGAGGCCCCTCGTCCATCGGTCCCTCGACTTCCTTCTCCGGTTCAGCGCCTGAACTGCTCTTCGAGCCCTGGTTGGC
>JAUMBO010000150.1:0-2490 GCA_032119635.1 Solirubrobacterales bacterium | reverse complement strand
CCGCTCCCACCCCGTGCTTGGTCAGGTTGTAGACGCCCATCCCGGCCCGGACCTTGCGGCCGGCGACCGAACTGATGTTGACCAGATCGGCAACTCCCCTCGACGAGTCCGCGACAGCGGCTGTCAAGTGAGGGATCGCGGCGTGGGTCACGTAGAGGAGCGCCTTCAGGTTGATGTCGATCATCCGGTCCCACTCCTCGGTCGGAGCGTCGGCCATCGGACCGAGCAGCATCTGGCCGGCGTTGTTGACCACGATGTCGAGCCGGCCCAGCTCGGCGATGGTCGTCGAGACCGCGTCCGCAGCCTGGCCCTGGTCGGTTATGTCGGCCTGGATGACCAATGCTCGCCCTCCGGCTTCCCCGATCTCCTCCGCGAGGCCTTCCAGCCGATCCCTTCGCCGTGCGACCAGGGATACCGCAGCGCCCTCCGCTGCCAAAGCCCTCGCCGTCGCCTCGCCTATGCCACTGCTCGCCCCGGTGACCAGGGCCACCGCGCCTTCGAGTCGCTCCGCCATCGGCCTTCCCTCTCCGACCGGCCTCAGGCCGGTTCCTCGACCGGACTTCCTTCGGCCGCCTCGGCCCGCGAATTCCTCTTGGCCATCACGTACGCGAAGGAGCCGCCGGTGAAGTACATGAAGACGGCGTAGACGGCGGCCGGGATCATCAGCTCGTCGTTGATCATCCCGGCGACGACGATCGCCACGGTGCCGTTGTGAATGCCGAGCTCCATCGCGATCGCCGTCGCCTGCCGCTCCGAGAGTCGGGCCAGCCGGGCAACCGAGAAGGAGAGGGTCATCGCGATCACGTTGAGCAGCAGGGCCCCGGCGGCGACCCGCCAGAAGTTCTCCCGGATCAGGTCGAGCTCGGAGATGATCGCGGCCAGCACGACCAGGAAGAAGAGGACCACCGAGACCTTCATGAAGGTCGGCTGGTAGCGGTCGACCCACTCGGGCGAACGGGACCGGACGAACATCCCGAGGCTCAGAGGGACAACGGTGATCAGGAAGGTCCTGAGGGCCACGAACAACATGTTCACGTCCTCCAGCGACTTGCCGGCATCGAAGTAGCTGTTGGCAAGGGTGAGGAAGATCGGGATCGTGATCACCGAGACCACGCTCGAGACCGCGGTCATCGTCACCGAGAGCGCCGTCTCCCCCTTGGCCAGGTGGGTGAACATGTTGGCCAGGGTCCCGCCGGGCGAGGCTCCGAGCAGGACCAGCCCGAGCGCCATCGCCGGGTCGAGGTTGAGCAGTTCTGCGATCCCGAAGGCGAGCAGTGGTGAGATCAGGACCAGGTTGAAGAGGCCGATCGAAACGCCCTTGGGGAAGACGAAGACCCGTTTGAAGTCATCGAGGGTCAGCCCGAGACCGAGGGTGAACATGATCACGGCAAGAGCCGCGGGCAGGACCACCCCGACTATCAGGTTGTCGTCGACCATCTCTCCCCTCCTCTCCCCTGATCCGTTTGACGGACCCCGGCAGGATACCCGCCAGCCGGGTAGCCGGTGGACCGCCACCGGTTGCGACCTTGCGAGACGCCACCGGACAGGCTCGGAGTAGCCTTGCCGCCTTGCCCGATCCCCTGACTCACCTGCCCGGCCCGAAACGGGTCGCCGTGATCGACATCGGCACCAACTCGACCCGCCTTCTGGTCGCCGACGTGGGCGACCCCGGCATCGAGGAGGTGGAGCGGATCTCGACCGTGACCCGCCTGGGCAGGGGCGTCGACCACTCGGGTGCCCTCTCGGCGGAGGCGATCGAGGACGTCTGCGAGGTGGTGGCGCGATACCTCGACAGGATCGACTCGCTCGGGGTCGGGCCGGTCTCGGTGATCGCCACCTCGGCCGTCCGGGATGCGACCAATGGCGGTGCCTTCGTAGCCGAGCTGAGGGAGCGGTTCGGACTCGACACCGAGGTGCTAAGTGGCCAGAGGGAGGCCGAACTCACCTACGAGGGAGCGATTTCAGGAGGCGGCCGGGACGGGACGATCCTGGTCTCGGACATCGGTGGCGGGTCGACCGAAATCGTGGTCGGGACCGGAGGCGAGATCACCCTCCACGACTCGCTCCAGGTCGGGGTCGTCCGGCACACCGAACGCTTCCTGGCCGACGATCCACCGACCGCCTCCCAACTCGAGGCCCTGGCGAGTGACGTCCATGACCGACTGGCCGAGGCGCTGGCCGGAGTCGAGCTGCCCCGGATCGAGCGGGCGATCGGGGTCGCCGGCACGCCCTCGTCGCTGGCCGCGGTCGACCTGGCCCTGGAGCCGTACGACCCGAGGGCGGTCGAGGGTCACCGGCTCGAGATCGGGACCGTCCAGACCTGGCTCTCACGACTGGCCGCCATGCCACTGGCCGAGCGGCGCGAGGTCACCGGGATTCACCCGGACCGGGCCCAGGCGATCGTCGCCGGGCTGGTCATCCTGATCGAGGTGATGAGGACCTTCGGACTCGATGCGATCGAGGTCTCCGAGCACGACATCCTGTACGGAT
>JAUMBO010000149.1:0-10636 GCA_032119635.1 Solirubrobacterales bacterium | reverse complement strand
CTCCTATGGCGACGTAAAGCTCGGCCAGGGGCGGAACAACTCAAAGCAGTTCCTCGGCGATAACCCGGAGATCGCCGAGGAGCTCGAAGCCCGGATCCTCGCCGGTGCCGGGATCGTGCGTGTCGACGGGAGGATCGAGGAGGCGTCCGCCGGGCGTGAGGCAGAGGCTGCTTCCGAGGCAGAGGCTGCTCCGGAGGGCGAGGATCCCGTCGACGCCGGGTCTGAGGAGAAGAAGGCGGCCTGAGCTCACCCTCGCCAGACGAACTCCTTGCTGGAGCGGCGGCGATGATCAGCCGCAAGGAGAGGACGGCGGCCGAGGTCTCCGATTGGCTCGTCGGGAAGGGCGCTTCACCCGACGAGGTAGAAGCAATCGTCGAGAGGCTCACGGCGCTCGATTTGCTCGACGACCGGAAATTCGCCTCACTCTTCACCGAGGACAAGCGAAACATCTCAGGGTGGGGTAGCGAGAGAATCGAGCGGGCCTTGATCGAGCGCGGCATTCCTACCGCGACCGCAAGGGAGGTGGTGACAGCCGGGACCGGCGAAGAGGTCGAGCGAGCAGCGTCGGTCCTGATCGAGCGCGGCAGTGAACTCGAGGACGAGCGCGGCCGCCAGCGCGCCCTTGCTCTGCTCGCCCGCCGCGGCTACTCGTCCGAGGATGCATACGAGGCGATCAGGCGGGTCCGAAAAGAGGCGGGCGGCAGGGAAGCTGCCGACGGCGACGTAGCCTCGGGCGCTACACGGAGCCGCTAGGATTTCGTCGAATGCTGGTCAAGAACCTCTTCCTGTTTTTCGGCATCGCACTCGCCCTGATCGCGGTGGTCATATCGATCATCGGGCTCCGCAGAGAGGACTTTCCCAGCCGCAAGGCGATGATCGGGATCGTCGCGCTGGCGGCAGTGTTCGTCGTCGGGACGGCGACCTTCGCAGTCGAGCTCTCGATCGAGGAGGCCAAGGAACGTGAGGAGCACAAGAAGGACGTGATCGGCGAAGAGGCGTCCGTCCAGCCGCTCCGCCTTCCCGACGCGGTCTGATCCGGCCCAGGCTCGGGCCGGCGCTAATCTGGGCGCCGATGAAGAAGTTCCACGTCACCACCTTCGGGTGCCAGATGAACGAGCACGACTCGGAGCGGATGAAGGGCATGCTCTCCGGTCTGGGATACGAGGAAACGGCGAGCCGTCCGAGCGCCGACCTGATCCTCTTCAACACATGCTCGATCCGCGAGAACGCGGATAACCGCTTCATCTCCCACCTGGGCGAAGCCAAGCGGCTGAAGTCCGAGGACCCGTCGAAGGTCGTCGGTGTCGGGGGCTGCTGGGCACAGTCGGTGAAGGAGGAGGTCTTCAGGAGGTTTCCGTTCGTCGACGTCGCCTTCGGGCCGGGTCAGATACATCGGCTTGCCGAGTTCCTCGCCTCGGACTCACTCTCGGCCCAGGGTTACTTCGAGTTCGAAGGCTTCGCCGGTGACCTACCAGCCCGCCGGGAGCGGCAGTTTCAGGCCTGGGTTCAGATCTCGCAGGGTTGTAACTGCGCCTGCTCCTACTGCATCGTTCCCTCGACGCGGGGGAGGGAGCAGTCGAGGCAGCCGGCCGACCTCCTTTTCGAGATCGAGGGGCTGGCGGCTGACGGCGTCCGGGAGGTGACGCTGCTCGGGCAGAACGTCAACAGTTACGGAAGGGACCTCCCCCTCGAGGATCGGATCAGGTTCTCGGATCTCCTCCGGCTCGTCGATGGTGTAGAGGGAATCGACCGAGTCCGCTACACCAGCCCCCACCCGAAGGACATGAAGGAGGACGTGATCGAGGCACACGTCGAACTCCAATCGCTCTGCGAGCACATTCACCTACCCCTCCAGTCGGGTTCCAGCCGGATCCTCAAGAAGATGCGGAGGACGTACGATCGGGAGCGATACATGGACCGGGTCGAGATGATCCGCTCCAGCCTGCCGGACTGCTCCCTGACCACCGACATGATCGTCGGCTTCCCGGGTGAAACAGAGGAGGACTTCGAACGAACGCTCGAGGTGGCCGACCGGGTCGCCTATGACGGCGCCTTCACCTTCCTCTTCTCGCCGCGACGTGGGACCGAGGCCGCCGATCTTCCCGATCAGGTCCCCCACGCGGTGAAGAAGGTGCGGATGGCCAGACTGGTCGAGGTGGTCCAGGTTCGAGCGGCGGAACGGGCACGCAGATTCGAGGGCAGGACGGTCGAGGTCCTGGTCGACGGACCGGCCAGGAGGGATCCCGGCTCTCTCCGGGGAAAGAATCGAGAGAACCGTACGGTCGTGTTCGAGGGCACGGCAAAGGCCGGAGAGCTGGTCGACGTCGAGATCACGGCATCGACCTCGCAGACGCTGCGCGGCGTCGAGATCCTGAACAGCCGGATCCCGGCCTGAGGCGCTTGCCCTCGTGAGTGTCGGGACCGCACTCCCGGGTCCGGCGGTGGTCGCGATCTTCGGGCCGACAGGCTCGGGAAAGACGGACGTCGCGGTCGAGCTGGCCGAACTGCTTTCCGGGAACGGAGCCCGTTCGATCGCGATCAATTGCGATTCGATGCAGGTCTATCGGGGCATGGAGACCCTGACCGGCGCTCCGACTCGAGCCCAACGCGAGCGCCTCGAACATCGCCTTGTCGGATTCGTCCCGGTGAGCGACGAGTTCAGCGCAGGGGAGTTCGGCCGGCTGGCACGGGAAGAGATCGACGCCGCGCTCGAGGACGGCAACTGGCCCCTTCTGGTTGGAGGGACGGGGCTCTACATGCGGTCCGCCTTGACCGATCTCGAATTGAGGCCGAAGATTCCCGAGGCGACGAAGGTCTCGATCGAGCGGGATCTTGACCTGCTTGGACCCGAAGCCCTGCACGCGCGCCTTCCCGAGGATGTCGCCAGCTGGGTAGAGCCGACCGACCGGAAGCGAATCGCGCGCTATCTCGGCCTGATCGAGAGCGGTCACGAACCCGCTCCACCGAGTTCGGAGGGCGGAGAGCTCTGGGACGCGCCATTCCGGAAACCGACCGTTGCGATCGGCCTCGTGCTCGACCGCGAGGCCCTGCGAGGCCGGATCGAAGGGAGGGTCCGACAGATGGTCCATGAGGGTGCGGTCGAGGAGGCGCGGTCAGTGATCGCCTCGGGACCTTCGAGAACGGCCGGGAAGGCGATCGGACTGCGTGAGTTCGCCGAGGAGGACCTGGAGGGTGCCGTTCGAGGTCACCTCGCCCTGGCGAGGCGCCAGACGACCTGGCTGAGACGCTCCCCGGGGCTGGTCGTAGTCGATCGGACGGAGCTCGACGACCGCGAGGTCGCGACCTTGATTTTCGATGAGCTGATCGTGAGGACCGGTCGGGAAGCATGAACAGGGCAGCCGGAATACGGTTGCGGAGATGAAGTTCGAGAAGTGGCAAGCCCTGGGCAACGACTACCTGATCCTCGAGTCCCGAGAGCTCCCCGTGCCGCCCACGCCGGAGCGAATCAGGCTGATCTGCGACAGGAACTTCGGCCTCGGCGGGGATGGTGTGATCCTCGTCGAAGGCGCGGGGACCCCGAACGCGGTGGCTCGACTGCGGATATTCAACCCCGACGGCTCGGAGGCAGAGCTGTCAGGCAACGGTGTGCGACAGGCAGTGATGTACCTGCGCCGTCGCGGAGCGGTCGATAGCGACACCTTTACCGTCGAGACGGCAGCAGGGCCGATCACCCCGACCTTGCTGGCGGATGGTCGTTGTGAGGTTGCGATGGGGACCGCAGCGACGATCTCCGCCGACTATCCCGGGGGAGGGCAGGACGGGGTCGGCACTCTCTCGGCCGCCAGCAGGGAGTGGCGCTTTCGGCACGTCGCTGTCGGCAACCCACAGTGTGCGATCGAGGTTGGGGGGGACCTCGAGGATCTCGACCTTGGTGAGATCGGGCCCGAGATCGAGAACAGTGCCCTCTTCCCCAACCGGACGAACGTCTCTTTCTACCGGGTGTCGGGGGGCAGGGTGCGGGCTCGAATCTTCGAGCGGGGCGTCGGGGAAACCCTTTCGTCAGGAACGGGAGCGATCGGTGCCGCCGTCTCGGCTCACCTCGGTGGGGCCCCGTCCGATCTCGTGGTCGAGCTCGACGGCGGGGAGCTCGCGGTCGACATAGGCCCGGGTCTCGAGATCACCCTGACCGGTTGGGCCGAGCCGGTCTTCGCGGGCGAGGCTTCACCAGAGTTCGTCGCCCAGATGGCGGAAATCCCGGAATGAAGAGCGAAGGAGAGAGCAAGATGACCCTGACCGACCCCTCGAAGCGCCTCCAGGCGATGCCACCGTACATGTTTGCCGAGCTCGAGCGGAAGGTTTCGGAGATGAAGGAGCGCGGGATCGACGTGATCAGCCTCGGGATAGGCGATCCGGACATGCCGACCTATCCGGCAGTGGTCGAGACGATGCGTGAGGCAGTCGGGGAAAACGGGAACCAGAAATACCCGACCAACCGTGGAAGGCCAGAGTTTCGCGAGGCGATCGCCCGCTTCTACGCCGAGAGATTCGGGGTGAGGCTCGATGCCGAGGACGGGATAATGCCCGCGATCGGAGCAAAGGAAGCGATCTACAACCTCTGCTTCGCCTTTCTCGACCCCGGTGACGTTGCTCTCGCCAGCGATCCCGGCTACCCGGTCTACACCGGGGGCCCTGTGCTCGCCGGGGCCGAGCCGTACAGCCTCCCGCTCCTTCCGGAACGCGGTTTCGCACCAGATCTCGATCAGGTCCCCGCAGAGATCGCGGCTCGGGCGAGACTGATGTTCCTCAACTACCCCAACAACCCCACCGGGGCGATCGCGCCCGAGGGTCTGTTCGAGGAAGTGGTCGCATTCGCCCGTGCGAACGAGATCCTCGTGATCCACGACAACGCCTACTCCGAAACCACCTTCGACGATTACGTCGCTCCGAGCTTCCTCGCGACTCCCGGAGCGCTCGATGTCGGGCTCGAGGTCTTCTCGCTCTCGAAGGGCTACAACATGACCGGCTGGCGGGTCGGGGCGGTTGTCGGCAACCGGGAGGCGCTCGCCACCTACTGGCGCCTGAAGACGAACGTGGATTCGGGGCTCTTCGAGTCGATCCAACTGGCGGCGGTCACCGCTCTCGATCAGTGCGGGGGCGACGTCAGAGCGATGAACGCGATCTACGAGAAGAGGCGCGACCTCGTGGTCGAGACCCTCGCTTCGATCGGTGTCACGGTCGAGAACCCGAAGGGCACGATCTACGTATGGGCACCGGTCCCGGAAGGGGAGAGTTCGGTCTCGTTCGCCGAGAAGGTGCTCGAGGAGGCGAACGTGATCATCTCGCCAGGCTCCATGTATGGCGAAAGTGGTGAAGGGTGGTTCAGGATCTCGCTGACCACGCCTGACGAGCGACTCGAAGAGGCACTCGAACGCATGCGCGAGCACCTCTCCTGAGAAGCCGCACGATCGACCGGGTGCGGTCACTACAATCGGTCCGTTGAGCATTTCGACTTCCAACGGCGTCGCGCCTTCCGGCTGCGAGACCGAAATCCGGGGAAGGGCCCGACAGCGGGCCATGCTGATCGCCGTCGACCGTGACGGAACGACGTCGCTCGCTGAACTGGCCGACCTGCTTCGAACCGCGGGAGTCGCCTCGGTCGGAGAGGCGATCCAGAAGCGCACGGAGCCGGATCCCGATCGCTATTTCGGCAAGGGGCGCCTCGAAGAGCTGAAGGCTCAGATCACCGCCACAGGGGCAAACCTGGTCGCCTGCGACGACGAGCTCGCCCCACGCCAGGAGCGGAATCTCGAACGCTTTCTGGGGGTCCCGGTCATCGATCGGACTGCGATCATCCTCGACATCTTTGCTTCGCAGGCCAGATCAGCGGAAGGGAAGCTCCAGGTGGAGCTGGCCCAGCTCGAGTACAACCTCGCTCGCATGAGGGGCCTCTGGACGCATCTAGAGAGGCTCGGAGCGGGGATCGGCACCCGTGGACCCGGCGAATCCCAGATCGAGACCGACCGACGCCTGGCCCGGGACAGGATCACCTCCCTGAAGCGGCGGATCGCCCGGGTAGAGCGGAACCGCGAGATCATGCGGCGGCGGCGTAGGAGCGGACCGACCCCCCAAATTGCGCTCGCCGGGTACACCAATGCCGGCAAGTCGAGTCTTCTCTCCGCCCTCTGCGGTTGCGAAGTCGCGACCGGAGACAGGCCGTTCCACACGCTCGACCCACTCACGCGGTCCTTCGAGCGGGGCGGGCCACGATTGCTGCTGACCGACACCGTCGGCTTCATCGAGAAGCTCCCGCACCAGTTGGTCGACGCCTTCCGGGCGACCCTGGAGGAGACCGTCCTCTCAGACATCCTGCTGCTGGTCGTCGATGGTTCGGAGGGGGAGGAGCGGATCGCCATGGAGCTGGCTGCTTCCGAGACCGTCCTGAGGGATATCGGTGCAGCCGACAAGCCGAGGGTCACGGTGCTCAACAAGGTCGACCTGCTCGACCCCGAGGCACGCGAGGAGCTCGCAGTGACGAGGCCCGATGCGATCCAGGTGTCGGCGACGACCGGAGAGGGGCTGGACCGACTCTCTCTCGCGCTCGGCGAGGTGGTCGAACAGGGGATGGAGCCTGTAGATCTTCTGGTGCCCTACACCGACGGAGCTCGGCTCAGCGAGATTCACCAGCTCGCGAGCAGCCTTTCGCGAACCGAGGAAGAAGGCGGTGTCCGGGTCTTCGCGCGGCTGCCGGCAGGAGAGGTCCACCGGTTCGCAGACCTCGCAGTCGCGACGCCGGCAGGGAGGAGCTGACCGTTGAGGGAGCTCAAGTTCCAGAAGGTCCGCTCCGATGCGGTACTCCCCGAGAGGGCGAACGAAGGTGATGCGGGGCTGGATCTCTGTGCCGCCGAGGAGGCCCACATCGGCCCCGGAGAGCGCTGGAAGGTCGGCACCGGTCTCGCGGTCGAGATTCCCGAGGGTCATGCCGGGCTCGTTCTGCCCAGGTCCGGGCTGGCCGCCCGTCACGGGATCTCACTGGTCAATGCCCCCGGTCTGATCGATTCCGGTTACCGGGGCGAGGTGGCCGTGCTGCTCCTGAACAACGATCCGGCCGAGATCTTCCGTGTGGCGAAGGGCGATCGAATCGCACAGCTGGTGATCGTTCCGATCGCAACCCCCGAACCGCTGGAAGTCGACGGCCTCAGCGAGAGCGAGCGCGGCGCCGACGGGTTCGGGTCGAGCGGGACTTGAGCGCGGCATCCAGCGCAAGCTGGTGGGCCATCACCTCGAATCCGTCGTCCAGCTCACCGAGTCGGTCCGGCCCTGGGTCATCACGATCCAGTGCCGTCGCGATGAGAAGGTCGGCGAGCAGGTGATTCTTCGGGAGGAGGGGCCCATGGAGGTAGGTTCCGATCGCATTGCCCGCACGTGCGCCCTCCGTACCGTCGGAGTCGTTGTTCCCGTGGCCCGCGATCACCGTTCCGAATGGCGTTGCCTCCGGCCCGAGGGAGGTCCTGCCGGCATGGTTCTCAAAGCCTGCCACGGTGAGCTTACGTCCTGCGAAATCGGCCTCGATCGCGACCGCACCGATCAACCGCTCCCCGGTGCCGCGCTCCGTTCGGACATCGAACAGTCCGAGGCCCTCCCTGGGTTCGCCAGACACGGTCCATTCGCGTCCGAGTAACTGGAACCCACCACAGACCGCGAGGATCGGTCCGCCGGCCGAAGCAAAGTCGAGAACGGCCTCGGCCTTGGTTTCGAGCAGGTCACGCCCGACGATCTCCTGATCGCGGTCCTGGCCGCCCCCGATGTAGATCAGGTCGAACTGATCCGGGTCGAAGTACTCGCCGACCCCCAGGCCGGATTCCTTCACCTCTATTCCACGCCAGAGGCATCGTTGTCTCAGGAACAGAAGGTTGCCGCGGTCGGCGTAGATGTTCAGCTCGTCTGGATAGAGCGTCAGGATCCGCACCACTGCACTCACTGGGTCGGTCCCTTCCAGTAGGGGTCGAGATCGGCGCCCTCCCGTATGTGATCCTCGAGCTCGAGCAGCGCGGTGTAGGTCGGCAGGGCGTAAAGCCGTCCGGCAGCGGAGCGCGCCGCCCGGTCGAAGGAGGGGCCGATTTCGGGCTCGATCTCGATCCGTTCTCGATCGATTCCTCCGTACTTGAGCCTGAGTGCCATCTCGGCCGCTCGCGTACCGGTACAGGTGATCCGGCGGATTCCGGCAGGCAGCTGTTCGAAGTCCGCATCCCAGATCCAGGAGACATCCCGTCCGTCGGCGATCCTGTCGTTGAGGCCGATCCAGAGATCGAAGTCACCGTCCCCGGAACCGAGCGTCCGAATGACCTCGTTCGCCCCGACGGGGTTCTTGATCAGGAGGATCGTCGCCTCGGTGCCGTCGATCAGCACGCGCTCGGCACGCCCGAAGACGGGCTCTGCCCCGGCAAGAGCCCGTACGGCCAGTGAGAAGTCGATCCCGAGCGCCACGGCTCCGGCCAGCGCCCCGATTGCGTTGTAGAGGTTGTAGATCCCGGGGAGCGGCAGCTCAAGCCGGTGTTCGGTCCCCTCGTAGGAGATCGTCGCGCGAACCGATTCCGCTCCGATCAGCTCGATCGAGGAGGCGACGAGGTCGGGTTCGGGACGCGTCGCTCCACAGGCCGGACAGGAGTAGACCCCGAGGTGGCCGAGGTGGATTCGCTCGAAATCGAGTGGCTCGCCACAGCGCCGACAGCGGCGCGCGTCGGCCGCGTGGGGCTGCGTCGTGAGCGCAATGGCCGGGTCGTCGATGCCGAAGAAGATTGCCTGACTGGAGGCGCTCAGGCCGATCTCGGCGACGATCGGATCGTCGGCGTTGACCACGAACCTCGTTGCAGCAGGAGAGGAGCTGGTGAGTTCGGTCCACCGGTCGGCGATCTGCTCGGTCTCCCCGTAACGGTCGAGCTGGTCCCGAAAGAGGTTCCCGAGGGTCACGACCGCTGGATCCAGCTCAGCGGAGACCCTTGGGAGCCAGGCTTCGTCGACTTCGAAGAGACCGGTTCCATCCTGACCCTCGATCAGCGCTGTCACGATTCCCCACGGCATGTTCGAGCCGGCCCCGTTTGCGATCACTCGACGCCCGTCCTCGCTGAGGATCCTGCCGAGCAGCGAGGCCGTGGTCGTCTTCCCGTTCGTCGCGCTGACGAGAAGGGCACCGCCGGTGAGCTTCCGGCCGAGCCGTTCGAGCGCCTCCGGCTCGATGGCGAGGAGCGCCCGGCCGGGAAGGGTCGTCCCGCCTCCGCGTCCGGTAGCCCGGATCAGATCGCCGAGCAGCCTCGCCGACTGCGCCCTGAGCCTCATTGGACGGCCGGGAGCCCCGGCACCAGGACCGACAGAGATCGGGGTCGGACACGGAGCCTTGCCGGAAGCTCGGCGATCGGATCCCCGTCGGCGTAGACGGTCAGCGGGCTGCTGCACTTCAGTTCGACCTCACGCACGGACTCCGACGTAACCCGGATGCCGTCGACATGCTTCCCTGCGAAGACGCGGGGGAAATCGGCGATGAATCTCGCCCGTGAGACGGCACCGACGATTACGAGATCGAGCATGCCGTCATCGAGTTGGGCATCCGGGGCCATCATCATTCCCGCCCCGTAGAAACGATTGTTCGCGACGGCGACCGTATGGGCCTCGACCCGCCGCCCGACCCCGTCGACAGCGATCGAAAAACGAACCGGCCTCCACCCGATCAGAGCGCGAATGGCGGACCAGGCGTAAACCGACCGGCCGGGCAGGAAGCCGGTCTGGTTGGCGATCTCGTTGGCCCGGGAGTCGAAGCCGACCGATGCGATTCCGAGGAACGCCGATCCATCGATGGCACCGGTGTCCACGGTGCGTGAGCTGCCGCCGAAGATCACCGCGAGGGCGGACTCCGGGTCGGTCGGTAGCCCCAGTCCGCGGGCGAAGTCGTTGCCCCGTCCACAGGGGATGATCCCCATGATCTCCCCGGTTCCGATTAGTGCCTCGGCAACCCGGGCGACCTGCCCGTCACCTCCGACTGCGACGGGCAGCTCGCCGGCCTCGCAACCGAGCTGGGCTAGCTCGCTCGCATGTTCTCCGGAAGATGAGAATTCGATCCGGAACGGATGCCTGGCCCGATCGAGGAGTGCGGTCGCCCTTCTGAGCGTCGAAACGGCCTTGCCGCGTCCGGCGGTCCGGTTCACGATCAAGAGCAGCGGGGCGGTCTCAGCTTCGGCCATCGCCGGCAAGCTTCGCAATTCGCCACGTACCGGAGCCGTCCGAGCCCTCTTCGCACGGAATCAGTCCGGCCCTCTCCACGGCCCGCCTGTAGAGGCCGTCCGGAGTATGGAATGGGGTGGATGGGCCGAGCGTGGAGACTGACAGATACTCCCCGGACGGCCTGAGGACGCGCGCCACCTCGCCGGCGAAGACCGGGACGTTCACCTGTACCACGAGGTCGAAGCTGTCGTCCGGCCACGGGAGAGAGGAAGCATCGCCCACCCGGAAGCTGATCCGGGCGGAAGGATCGAGGCCGAGTCTTCGCGCAGCCCGTCGGACCATTTCTGGCGAGAGGTCGAGTCCCCTTACTCCGGCAGCCGGATACTCCCGGGCGAGGAAGAGCGTCGTCTCACCGGTCCCGCAGCCGAGATCGAGCACCCTCTCGGGCCGGACCTCGACGAAT
>JAUMBO010000148.1:0-6447 GCA_032119635.1 Solirubrobacterales bacterium | reverse complement strand
CTTCTTCCTCAGGCACTGGTACCGCGAGCCGTTCACCGAGGGGTACATCACAGCCTGGCGCCCCGGAGACGTGATGGCCGTCGGACCTCTCCACGGCACCCACGACCCGCCCTTCTACGTTGCCGGATCGGACCAGTGGGTCTGCGGGTACATGGAGGGCGCCGTCCGGACCGGCCGGGCCGCGGCCAGGGCGGCTAGGGGAAGTGACGATTCGGTCCCCCACGCGTCCGCCTAGACAGGGACAGTTCAAGTCGCAGATCAGGAGAGGTGCTGCCAGGCGGCCCGACGTCGGGCGACCAGCTGGACAACCGCACCAGTGCCGGTGTGACCCCTGCCTTCGATCACCTCGCGCTCTCTCTCCCGGGCCAGGATTGGCTCGAGTCCGATCAGTTCCCGTTCGAGGGTGTGGAGGTCGTAGAGCCGGCTCGGATCCGGGGGCCCACCGGTGCTCCGCCCGGCCTGCTCGGGACGGTATGCCTCGAGGATCAAGGTCCCGCCCGGCGCAAGCGACCGGGGTAGGCGAAGGAAGAGGTCGGTCCGGACCGCTGGTGGGAGGTGGGCGAAGATCGAGACGATCAGGTCCCACCGGTCGACCCCCAGGTCGTACCCGGCCAGGTCGGCGGTCACTACATCCACCTCCACCCCACGCTCCCTGGCCAGGGCCAGGGTCTTCCGACCGCCCTCGCCCGATTGGTCGACAGCGGTGACCTCGAAGCCGAGCGCGGCGAGGTAGACGGCGTTGCGGCCTTCGCCCTCGGCGAGGCAGAGCACGGTGGCGGGTTCGATGCCGGTGAGCTGCTCGACCAGGAAGTCGTTCGGCTCCGTTCCGTAGAGATACTCCCCCGTGGAATAACGGCCATCCCACAGCTCCGAGTCGTCGCTCCTTCCCGCCATCGGGCCCAACGGTGACAGACCGGGCCGCTCGATGCCTGGCCTGCGGATGGGGCGCGAGACGCCGGAATCCCTCTTCCGGAAGGGCCTCCCGGTAGTTTGTAAGGGAGAACCAGACCTCTCGGACCCTTGCGCGTCCGGAGCGAGACAAGGAGATCGCAATGACCACGGCAACCCCGACGGAACTCGACCGGACCCGGATCAAGGAACTCACTCTCCGTGAGACCGAGGTGCTCAACGATCGGACGAAGAAGTCCGGTGAGATGTACGAGAGGGCGCGCAAGCACCTCTCCGGCGGTGTCGCGAGCTCCTATCAGCTGCGCGAGCCGTGGCCGATCTACATGGAGCGCGGCGTCGGGCCGGTCGTCTGGGACGTCGACGGAAACGAGATGTACGACTTCCACAACGGGTTCGGATCGATGGTTCAGGGCCACGCCAACCCCGAGATCGGAAGGGCGGTCCAGGACCGCTACGGCATGGGCACCCACTTCGCCGCCCCGACCGAGGACGCGATCGCGGTCGGAGACGACCTTGCCGCCCGGTGGGGCCTGCCGAAGTGGCGCTACACGAACTCCGGCTCCGAGGCGACGATGGATGCGATCCGGATCGCCCGCGGCCACACCGGCCGTGACGACGTGGTCAAGATCTTCGGCTCCTACCACGGCCACCACGACACGGTGATGGTCTCGATCGGAGTCGAGTACGACCAGATCGGTGACCACGACGACATGGCCTCCCTTCCCTACGGCGCCGGAATCCCCCAGGCGATCGTCGACCAGGTCGTGGCCGTACCGTTCAACGACGCCGAGGCGATGGAGCGTCGGCTGGTCCGGATGCGGGACGAGGGCAGGCTGCCGGCCTGCGTGATCATGGAAGCCGCAATGATGAACCTGGGCGTCGTACTCCCCGAGCCCGGCTACCTGGAGGAGGTCCGCCGGATCACCGAGGAGATGGGCGTCGTCCTGATCTTCGACGAAGTGAAGACCGGGATCACGATCGCCCCGGGAGGTGCGGTCGAGAAGTTCGGAGTCAAGCCCGACCTCGTCACCCTGGCGAAGGCGCTCGGCGGTGGCTTCCCGGTCGGCGCGATCGGCGGCACCGAAGAGGTGATGGCCTGCGTCGAGGACGGATCGGTCTACCAGGTCGGTACCTACAACGGGAATCCGCTCTGCATGGCCGCAGCCCGGGCGAACCTCGAGCAGGTGATGACCCCGGACGCCTACGAGAAGCTGGACCGGCTGAACGACCGGATCCTCGAGGGCTGCACCGAGGTGATCGAAAAGCACAGCCTGCCCGGATACGCGGTGGGGATCGGCTCCAAGGGCTGCGTCACCTTCTCGCCGACCAAGGTCATCGACTACGAGACCTTCAAGGCCAACCAGGACGCCGAGCTCTGCGAGCTGGCCTGGCTGTTCAACATGAACCGGGGGATCTTCATGACCCCGGGACGGGAAGAAGAATGGACCCTCTCCGTCACCCACACGGACGAAGCGGTCGACCGCTACGTCGCGGTGTTCGAGGAGATGGCCTTCGAGCTGACCAGGCCGTAACGGCCCCTCAGAAGACCAGCACCAGCAAACCGAGTACCAGCAGGACGACGAGCACCACGGCGACGACCCGGACCAGGGCCCCGGACATGAGGATGTCCGGGCTGCCGGTTGCGTCGTTGTCGACGCCGAGCTCCTTCATCTCCTCGGCAATCTCCTGCTCGGTCTCGGGTGGCTTGTCCATGGGGCAAGCGTACGGTGTGAGCAGGCGGCCGACCGGTCTCAGGAGCGATTGGAGGTCCCGTGGGCCGGTCTGAACGCGACGTCCCTGCTGAAAAGGAGCGACTCGACCGCAACCTGGCCGAGCTGCTGAGGGAACTCCGGCTGGCAATACCCGGGGTCACCGTACTGCTGGGCTTCCTGCTCGCCCTGCCGTTCCAGTCGAGGTTCGCCGACGTGACCAAGTTTCAGGAGACGATCTACTTCGCGTCCCTGCTTCTGACGGCGGCCTCGGTGCTGCTGCTCATCGCCCCGACCGCCTACCACCGGCTGACCTTTCGACACCAGATGAAGGCCCACCTCGTACCGCTCGGAAACAGGCTCGCGATCACTGGTCTCGTGACCCTCGCCCTCTCGGTCACCGGGGTCGTGGTTCTGGTAACCGATTTCCTCTACGGAACCCTGACGACGGCTCTGGTGGGCGGCATCTTCGGGGTCCTTTTCGCCGTCATCTGGTTCGCCCTGCCGCTCGCCGCCCGGATCGAGGAGTGACGGGCCTGCCCCCGCTGGGCGACGAGGAGCTCGAGCGCTGGCTCCGGGCAGTCCGGCCCCGTCCGGCCCGGGGCAGGACCGAGGTCGTCTACCTCTGCTCGGAGGTAGAGGCGTCGGGACTCGACCTCGAACGAGTCCGGATCTGGGTGGAAGACAAAGGCGGCTGGGGCTTTTTCCACGGGGTCGAGGAGCCCTACTTCGAGCTGCCGGCCGACAAGGCCCCGCAGTTCGACCCGGAGGCGCCGACCCTGGCTGACCACCGCCAGGATGGAAGCGGCGAGAGCTAGGGCTCGACGATCGGGAACCAGGGGCTGAAGCTGTCGAGCAGCCCGATCAGGAGCCTGAACTGATCACGCCCGACCCCCTCGCCCAGCTCCTGATCTACCTCCTTCACGCCGGCAGAGCCGGCGGCTATCCGGTCGAGCAGGTCACGGGTCACCTCCAGCCTCGGGGCATCATCACCGCCGACGGCCTCGTTCGAGTTATGGAGGACCCCGTTCGAGAGCTCGATTCGAATCTGCTCCCCGGTATCGGCCAGGGCGAGGTCGAGGACCAGGTCCCGGCCCTCGGCATCGGGGCCGTTAAGCCGGATCGCGAGGAAGTCGACGAGGGTCCCGAGGGGAAGAGCCTTGATCGAATCAGGGCTTCCGGATTCCAACGGCAGCGGGATCTCCGGGGTGCCGAACCGAAGTTCCTGGGCCCCGGTCAGGTAGGCGTTTCGCCAGGTCGCCGACTCGGTCTGGTACCCGAGCTGCTCCATGGCATCGGCGGCGAGCGAACGGGCCTGCCCGTTCCCGGGGTGGGCGAAGACGACGTGGTTCAGGACCTCCGCCACCCACCGATACTCGCCCCGGTCGAAAGCTTCGCGGGCACGGCTGATCACCTGGTCGGCCCCGCCCATGTACTCGACGTAGCGCTCGGCCGTAGGCACCGGGGGCAACGGTTCGAGGTGAGCGGGATTTCCGTCGAACCACCCGAGGTAGCGGGTGTAGGTCGCCTTGACGTTGTGGCTGATCGTCCCGTAGTACTCGCGTACCGCCCAGTGCCTGGCCAGTTCCGGGGGGAACCGAACCTCCTCGGCGATCTCGGCCGGGACGAGGCCCTGGTTGGCGAGTCGCAGGGTTTCGTCGTTGATGTAGCGGTAGGCATCCCTCCCGGCCCTCAGGGCCTCGAGGATCCGGTCCGAGCCCCAGACCGGCCAGTGGTGCATCCCGAACATCACCTCGGCGTCGGCGGCCCAGCGGTCGATCGTTCGATTCAGGTACCGCGACCAGGCGAGCGGGTCCCGAACCTGTGCGCCCCTGATCGGGTAGGTGTTGTGGAGCGTGTGGAGGCAGTTCTCGGCCGCGGTCAGCGCCTTCAAGCCGGGCAGGTACCAGTGCATCTCGGCCGGCGCCTCGGTGTCCGGGGTCAGCATGAAGTCGAACTCGACTCCGTCGATCTCGACCGGACCGTCAGCCCGGATCTCCTCGGTCGGGGGGACCAGGGTGATCGTGCCGAGCGAAATCGCTGATCCGATCCCGGCCCCGACCGTACCCATCTCATCCGGGGCCAGCAGAACCCCGAACTGATACATCGAGCGCCGGGTCATCGCGTTGCCCGCCATCACGTTCTCCGAGATCGCGGCTTCGACGAAGCCCTCCGGGGCGATTACCCTGACCCGACCGGCATCGACGTCCTCCTGATCGATCACACCCCGAGCGCCCCCGTAGTGGTCGACGTGGCTGTGGGAGTAGATCAGGGCGACGACCGGCCTTGCAGGTCGATGGGCGAGGTAGAGATCGAGCGCCGCCCTTGCGGTCTCGGTCGAGATCAGGGGGTCGATTACGATCAGGCCCGTCTCGCCCTCGACGATGGTCATGTTCGAGAGGTCCATGTTGCGGACCTGGTAGATCCGGTCCGTCACCTGGTAGAGACCGCCCCGGCCGATCAGGCCGGCCTGTCGCCAGAGGCTCGGGTTGACGGTGTCCGGCGCCTCGCGGTCGCCGACGAAGTCGAGCCTGCCGGGATCGAAGGCCGGAAGGATGCCCTCGCCCTGGACCGGGCCTTCGGGAAGGGGGGCGATGAAACCGCGTTCGGCATCGTCGAAGTCGCGCCGGTCCTCCCAGTCGAGCCCTGCCGTCGCCGCCTTCAGCGCCTCGACCGTCGCCTCGGTGGCCCCTTTTCTCTCTGTGTCGTCCGCTCCCATTCCGACCTCGCAGGACTTTATGCCCTTTTCCGCCGGGAGTCTTCAGCGATCGCGCCGGGTGTAGACGTGGATCTCGGTCTGCCCCCTCACCTCGGTCCGCTCCGGAAGGGCTGCGACCGCACGATCCAGGCCCCGTTCATCGACCCTCCCGGCTCCCGGTCCCATCCCGACCAGGTCTCTCACCTCGCTCGGGGAGAGAGCCATCGACCACTCGATGGCCCTCGGCGGGCCGGCGGCCTCGAGCGCTTCCATCTTGCGGGCGAGTCGCTCCCTCTTGTCGGGGTCTACGGTGATCATTCCGAACTCAGGCGGGATGCCGGAGAGGTGCTCCGGCCCGGCGATCACCACGACGGCCACCCCTTCCAAGGCGAGGACGCGTTCGATCTCGGGTCCGTTCCGGGGTGCGAATACGTCCAGCAGGATCGAGATCGAGCAATCCTGAACCGGAATCCCCGCCCAGATGTCGGCGACGATAGCTCCGGCCCTCGGGTGGCACCGGGCAGCCCGGCGCGCGGCGAACTTCGAGTTGTCCAGTCCGAGCCCCAGATGGCCGGGTAGCTCCTCCAGCGCCCGATCGAGGTAGAAGCCGGTGCCAGTACCCAGATCGAGTACCGGCCCCGGGTCATCTCCCTCCGGCAGCGACCTTAGGATCTCCCTCAACTCGTCACCGACCGGATCGAAGAGCCCGGCTCCGAGAATCCGCGTACGGGCCGCGAGCATCTGCCGGTCGTCGGCAGTGTGGGTCGCGCCCTTCGGGCCAAGCAGGTTGGCGTAGCCCTGCTTCGCGATGTCTGCGGTGTGGCCGGCCTCGCAGGTGAGGCCGTCCTCCGTCCGCTCCAGCAGTCCGCCACAGACCGGACAGGCGAGCCAGGCGAGAAAGTCGTCTATCGCGGCCATCCGGATCGACCCGCCGGACTTACCCCGGAGAGGCCCTAGCCCGGACTTATCCCGCCGCTGGGCGCCGCTCCACCACCCGTTCCGGGCGTGGAAGGGGAGGCACCACCGCCCGGGTCCGGTGCGGGAGCAGGGGCCGGAGCGGGCGTCGGGGCAGGCGCCGTTCCGGTGGAGCCACCTGCGGTGCCGTCACCGTCGACCGACGGAGTCCCGGAG
>JAUMBO010000147.1:13435-17937 GCA_032119635.1 Solirubrobacterales bacterium | reverse complement strand
AGATTATCTGTATCGGGCTGAACTACCGGGCCCACGCCGAGGAGTTCGGGCTCGACATCCCGGAGGCGCCGACCGTGTTCGCGAAGTTCAGGAACGCTCTGGCTGGCACCGGCGAGACGGTCGAGCTGCCTGCCGCGAGCCGCAAGGTCGACTTCGAGGCCGAGGTCGCCTTCGTGATCGGGAAGCGGGCAAAAGAGGTCCCGGTCGAGCAAGGGCTCGACCACGTGGCTGGCTACACCCTGCTGAACGACCTCTCGGCCCGCGACCTCCAGTTCCTGACCCCGCAATGGATGCCGGGCAAGGTGTTCGACGGGGCCGCGCCGTGCGGCCCCTGGCTGGTCACCCCGGACGAGGCGGGACCGCACGACGGGATCGACCTCTCGCTCACCCTGAACGGCGAGGAGATGCAGTCGTCGGGAACCTCCGACCTGATCTTCTCCGTCCCGGAGCTGGTCTCCCGGCTTTCCGAGTGGATGACCCTGGAGCCTGGCGACATCATCTCGACCGGTACTCCCTCTGGGGTAGGCAGCGGTCGTGACCCCCGAGTCTGGCTCGGCGACGGCGACCGTCTGGTCGTCTCCTCCTCCCGCATCGGGGAGCTCGAGACGACGGTGGTCCAGCCCTAGCGGCCGGCCGGTCCGGCCAGTTCGTTTCGGCCCGGACCGAGGCGCGCCGAGACGGGCGCCCCGCCCGACGGGAAGCCGGAGCGGAGGCTGCGGCCCGAGCGGGCCTTCCCCCAGAGGACCCTGGTCGGCTTGACCTTGATCAGCCTGCGCCAGGTGGTCGAGCCAGTCACCCCGTCGGCCGTGAGCGACCTGCTCTTCTGGAAGCCGACCACCGCCCTTCGGGTCTTCTTGCCGTAGACGCCGGTGAAGGGGACGTCGAAGCCGGCCCCGTGGAGGAGCTGCTGGAGCCATACGACCTGGTCCCCCCGGTCGCCCCGCTCGAGGACCATGTGCTCACGTTCCGGCCTGTAGCCGGGGAATGGGGTCTCGATCTTCCGGCGTAGCGCCTGCCACTGGGTGGTGCCGGTGTGCTGCCAGGACCACCAGCTCGGCTCGGTCCCGTAGCTCAGCAGGAAGCGGCGGAAGTTCTCGACCGAGCGCCTGGACGGGTTCAGGTACGTCTGGCCGAGCGGATAGATCGGGCGGCGGTAGAGCGCGTTGTGGACCCAGGTGATCGATAGCGACTCCTTCGCCGTGTCGCCGATCGTCTTCCAGTAGACCTGGGGCAGGTTGGCGGTCGCCCCGCCCGGTCCCATGAAGACCGAATACGGGAAGGCCGGGTGGTAGTGGGTGTAGGGGAAGCTGCTCAAGCCGATCGGGAAGTTCGGGCCGACCAGGGCGCGGAGCTTGCGGATGTAGCGGTCGGCCTTGGCGTACTGGTCGTTTCGCTCGTACTCGGCCTCGGCGTCGATAACGAAGCAATCGGCTCCCTGTGCCTTGGCGAACGCGGAGGCCTCGGCCTCCCGGACGGCCCTGGTGCCGTAGACGTAGTGCCAGCCGCAGACGTCCAGGCCGGCCCTCTGGAAACGCCTTACCAGGGGCCTGGTGAACTGGGACCAGGTATCCGTTCCGTCGGCCGACTTGATGTAAAGGGTTCCGATCCCGGCGGCTTTCGCCGTGGCGATGATCCGTTCGGGGTCGCCCCCCTCGGCCGCCGAGACGTACCAGATCCACATCCCGGCCCGGTCGAACGGCCCCGCTTCGGCCTCCCCAGAGGCCACCGAGAGCGGCAGGAACACGGCAAGCGTGGCCGCGGCGATCGCAATCGCGCGGCGGGTCCGGGTCCTGCGCGGGTTGTGGGTGATGCCCTGGCTCATGATCTGCCTCAGGCGCTGGAACACCCCGGATGGCTTGCGGCTGCTGTCCGGGTCTGTCCCATCCTCCTTCAACTGTGGCAAATCAGCTCCACCTGCCCCCCGAACCGGCCGGCCGGGGCAATCGCCGTCCCAACCGTCCTTCGGCGGGCAGGGCCCGTGATACCTTCCGGCCGAGGGAGGAGCTGAATGGGGTCGAAGGGGAGAAGAGGTTTTCTGGTCGCCTCGGCTATTGCCGTCGCGATGCTGGTCGGAGCCACGCCCGCCCAGGCGGAGAAGGTGGAACTCGAGATCGCCCGGGCCGACCAGAAGGCCGCGACCGGCAAGGGCCTGCGGGTGGTCGTCCGGGGGGACGCTGGAAAATCCCTCTCGATCGCCGCCTTCGCCCGCACCTTCGATGACGGCACGGACCGGGCTTCCCGGTCGATCCGGATCCAGGTCGGCGGGTCCGGCCGCGCGGTCTTCCGGATCCCGCTGCTGGGGGGAGCGAGAGTGGCAGCCCAGGAGTGCGGCAAGCGGACCTTCATCGTCCGGGCCGTCCGGGGAGCGACCGGCTCGGCCCGCGCCTCGATGACCCGCAGCCGGGCCGAGTGCCGGGTCGGGAACCTCGACCTCGCTCGGGCCGATGAGTGCGACTTCATCGCCCAGCCGAACCAGGGCAACTGCATGTTCCCCTTCCCGAGCGACTTCTACACCCGAGCGGATCGCTCTTCGCCGACCGGCAAGCGGATCGACTTCGCGACCGGGGCGATGCCGACCAACGCGTCCGGCATACCGATCGACCCTTCCGACTACGCAACTTCGGACGGCTTCAGCCACGGCCAGCCGATCGTGCTCGACGTTCCGGGGCTCGCCTCGGAGCAGGCCGTGGAGCGAAATGGCTTCGTCGGCCTCCAGGACCTCGGCCGCTACCGGGAGGAGTCGCAGAGGGCGGTGGTGATCGACTCGCGGACGAACAGGCGGTGGCCGATCTGGGTCCAGGTCGATGCCAACGCGACCTCAGACGCGAATCGCGCCCTGATCATCTCGCCGGCGGTCAACTTCGAACCCGAGCGCCGTTACGTGGTCGCGCTCCGCAACCTGGTCGATGCCCAGGGCCAGAGGATCGAGGCCCCGGCCGGCTTCCGTGTCCTGCGCGACGCCCTCCCCTCGCGCCAGCGGGCAGTCAACATCCGACGCAAGTCCTACGAAGGCATCTTCAAGACGCTCCGCAGGGCGAAGGTGAAGCGGTCGAGCCTCTACCTGGCCTGGGAGTTCACCACCGCCAGCAACGAGAACAACTACGAAAGGGCGCTAAGCATGAGGGACCGGGCCTTCGCCGAGCTCGGAGACGAAGACCTCTCCAACGGCCAGATCGAGGGGGCGGCCCCCACCTTCTCCGTGTCATCCGTCCAGAACGGCCCAAGTCCGACTATCGGCCGTCGGGTTCGCGGCACCTTCACGGTTCCATGCTTCCTCGAGAGCGGCTGCTTCCCGGGTGGCGAGATCGTGCTCGACGGCTCCGGCAGGCCTACCCGGAACGGCAACCACCAGGCTAACTTCGACTGCGTGATCGCACCCTCCGGCCTGGAGCCCGGAGCCGACCCGCTACGGCCCTACCTCTACGGGCACGGCCTGGTCGGAACGGCCAGTCAGGTGACCGGCGGGGTGAACGTCTCGCTGACCAACGATCACGGGATGCTGGCCTGCGCGACCGACGAGATCGGGATGGCCAGTGAGGACCTCCCGGTCATCGGCGTGGCCCTGACTGAGCTCTCGGGGTTCAACCGGGTTCCGGACCGACTCCAGCAGGGACTCCTCAACTCGCTCTTCCTCGCCCGCCTCCTCGCCCATCCCGACGGCTTCCGGGATCATCCGGCATTCCAGAAAGGCAACGGATCGAGTCCCGGCGAACCACTGATCGAGCCGAACGAGGTCTACTGGGTCGGCGCCAGCCAAGGCGGCATCTTCGGCGGTGCGCTCACCGCGATAGCGCCCGACTTCACCCGGGCGGCACTGGTGGTCGGGGCGATGAACTACTCGACCCTGCTCGTTCGCTCGTCGAACTGGCCGGACTACGGCGAGGTCATGTACTCCGCCTACACCGATGAACTCGAACGGCCGCTGATCTTCAGCCTGATCCAGATGCTCTGGGACCTTGGCGAGCCGAACGGCTATTCGCACGTGATGACCGACGACCCGCCACCGGACACCCCGGAACACACGATCTCGATGCACGTAGCGCTCGGCGATCACCAGGTGTCGAACTTCGCCAGCGACGTCCAGGCACGGACGATTCAGGCCTCGACCAACGCCAACCCGATCGATCCGAGGCGGTGGCCCGACTACGAGGCGCTTTGGAACGTCCCACGGCTGGCCGCGGACGACTTTCCCTACACGGGCAACTCGATCATCTACTGGGACGGCGGGCCGGTGAGGCCCGACCCGCTCGACCTGGGCGGGCTGATCGGGACCGGGGTGCCGCCCTACGCAAACATCCCTCCCGACCCGGACTGGGAGGACCCCCACGGTGCCCCGCGCGGAGCGAGCGGCCCGGTGGCGATGATCTCGAGCTTCCTGCAGCCGAACGGCTACATCGACGCGACCGCGATCTGCGGCAACGATCCCTGCCTGGGCGACGGCTGGGACGGCAGCTACCCGCTTCCCTGACCCGCCCGGGGGCGCGCCGCGCGGAAGCGACCCG
>JAUMBO010000147.1:0-13425 GCA_032119635.1 Solirubrobacterales bacterium | reverse complement strand
AATCAGCGGGGCCGGTAGAGGACCTTGCTGCCGAGCAGCTTCGAGACCGTGACCGGCTTGAGTCCCCGACTGCGAAGCGAAGAGAGGATCGAGGGCAGGGCGGCGACCGTCTGGCCCCTCGGGCCGCCGCCGTCGTGCATCAGGACGATCGAGCCGGCCCCGGCTCCGCCGGCTATCGAGGCGATCGCCCCCGAGCCGGGGAGGCGCCAGTCGACGGTATCGACGTTCCAGAGCACCGTCTTCATCTTCTCTGCGCCGACGTCCCTGGCCAGGCGGGAGTCGAGCGCCCCGTAGGGCGGGCGGAAGAGGCAGGGCCTGAACCGGGTCACGTCACGGATCACGCCGTTGGTGCTGCCCAGCTCCGAGCGGGAGGGAAGTGAAGGATGCGAGTACGAATGATTGGCGATCTCGTGGCCCTGGGCGACGATCCGCCGGGCGATCGAAGGGTTGGCCCGGACCACGCTGCCGACCACGAAGAACGTCGCCTTCGCCCTGTACCGCTTCAGGATCCCGAGGATCTGCGAGGTGTAGGAGATCGGGCCGTCGTCGAAGGTGAGGGCGACCTTGCGGCCGGCCGAGGGCCCCCGCCTCACGACCTGGCCGTTGCCACCCGTACAGCCGACCGGATCGACCGGGCGCACCCGGTAGCGAGCGAGGCCGTTCGCCGGAAGCGTGTAGCCGCACTCGGCCCCTTCCTCACAGTCGCCGTCGGCGAACAGGGCCCGCCAGCCGTACTTGCCGGGCCGAAGACCGGCCTTCGGCGGAGGCAGGGAGACGACCACGCGGTGTGGGGTGGCCCGCTTCACGGTGGCCCGGACGGCCGACGTATCGGTCACCACCCCGGCTTCCGAGAGGAGACTCAGCCCGATCACCCGGCGCGAGTCGTTCTCGCCACCGACGCAGAGGCGCCGCGTCTGGCCGCCGGACAGTCGGTCGAACTCGGCACAGAGGTAGGCCGCCTGGGGATCGGTCGTATCCGGGAACCGCCTCAAGGTGCCGAGCGCCACTTCGGGCCGGGTGACCAGCTCGACGATCAGCATCCTCCCCTTCTGGCTCACATCGGCACTCTTGATCGGGTTATCGGCCGGGCCGTCGATCCGGAGCACCCCGAGCGAAGCGGCCGCCGCGACGGCGACGACCTGGACGCCGAGCAGGACCGGCCTGCCCATCCCGAACGGACCGCGATCCGGACCACCCTGACTCTTCCGTTCCCCTGCGAACACGCTCGTCGGCCAGTATAGGTTGGCCCTGACGATGCCCCCAGCGGAGAAGACATTCGACCTCCGGCTCTTCGCCTCGGCCGCGCTCGTCCAGCTCGCCCTGGTCGCCGGGGTGGCGATCCTCCTCGCCCTGCTCCTGCCGAAGTCCTTCTTCGAGAGCTGGGGCTGGCTGTCGGGGCCTTCGGCCTGGCTCGCCTGCGCCTGGGGCACTTCCCGAATCCTCTCCCTGCCGGCAGGCCCGACCCTGCTCGGTGCCGTCCTGGTCGGGATCCCGAGCGTGATCTTCGTGGTGCTCGGCCTCCACTGGCTGGGCGCCCTGGTAGCCGCGATCCTGTTCGGTGCCTGGTGCGGGGCGAGGCTCGAGCGGGTCCGGACCCCCTGAAGCCGGTCGCTCCCGTCAGCCGGCAATCGCCGACCTTGCGCGCGCAGTCGTGACCGCCCCCTCGTCGCGGAGGATCCGGGCCTTCCTGGCGGCGCCCCACCGGTAGCCGCCGAGGCCGTCGCCCGAGCCGACCACCCTGTGGCAGGGGACGATCAGGGCGACCGGGTTCGCCCCGCAGGCCGCCCCGACCGCGCGGGAGGCGCCCGGCCTGCCGATCCGGTGGGCGAGCTCGCCGTAAGTCACGACCTCACCCCTGGGGATCCGGGCCAGCTCCCGCCAGACGGCCTCCTGGAACTCGGTGCCCGAGAGCTCAACCGGGATGCCGCCCAACTCCCGGCCCGAGGCGATCCCCTGGGCAACCTGCCTGCCCAGCTGACTCGCTCGCTCGCTCGGAATCGCACCGGGATGCTCGAGGGCGAACTCCTCCCCGACCGCAACGCGATCATCGGCCAGCGCGAGGAAGACCACGGCCCCTCGCCACTCGACCAGTCCGACCTGGCCCCAGGCCGTCCCGACCACCGCGCTCCCCAGCTCGACCCTGTTCTGCTCCGCCCCGGACTTCACCACGCCTTTCTATACCCTGCCTCTGGGGGCGGTTAGCTCAGCTGGAAGAGCACCTGCTTTACACGCAGGGGGTCGCAGGTTCGAGCCCTGCACCGCCCATCCGGCTTGCCTAACCTCTCGAGGATGTTCTCTTTCCCTGTCGAAATCGAGCGGGTCGACTTCGTCTCGGCGCCGACCCGGGACCTGGCGAGGGCGGTCGAGTTCTACGG
The DNA here is from genome assembly GCA_032119635.1 of Solirubrobacterales bacterium. Taxonomy (GTDB): domain Bacteria; phylum Actinomycetota; class Thermoleophilia; order Solirubrobacterales; family 70-9; genus 67-14. The sequence continues at coordinate 11,050 of JAUMBO010000147.1, read as the reverse complement.
CGCGGTGCTTGGCCTCGAGATGTCGGTCGACCGGCCGGAGCAGGGTTACGCCGAGTTCGAGGTCGGGAACGTGACGATCAACCTGTTCGAGCCCGAGTCGATGGGGCTCGAGTTCTCCCCCAATCGCCACCTGGCCGCGCTCCGGGTCACCGATGTGGAGGCAGCTCGCGAGGTGCTCGAAGAAGCCGGGGTCGAGTTCGACGGCGAGACCGAGGACACCGGGGTCTGCCTGATCGCCCGCTTCCGCGACCCGGACGGAAATGGCCTCCTGCTCCATCGCCGTTACGCCCCGGTCACCGACCGGCTGAGCGACGCTCCGGCCGACTGACTAAACGGCCCGGACGAAGGCCTGGGACTTGGGCCGGGCCAGGGTGCCGTAGCGCTTCAGAACGACCAGCATCCAGACGACGCCGACCGCGATCATCGCGACGCTGATCAGCTGGGCCATGGTCAGGCCGATGAAGACGACGTCATTAGCCCGAACGAACTCGACCAGAAACCGCATCAGCCCGGCCAGGACGAGGTAGAGGGCGAACAGGATCCCGAACCGGAACCGGTCCCTCAGCTGCCAGAGGATGATCGCGATCAGGCCGAGCGAGAGGGTCTCGTAGATCGGCGTCGGGTGGACGGTCACCCCGGGCGGGGTCGGAACGACGCCGTCGGGGTAGCCCATCGCCCAGGGGCCGTCCCACGGTTCGCCGTAGTCGCCATCCCCCGAGAGCTGGCAGCCGATCCTGCCGACGGCCTGACCGGCCGCCATCGCCGGGGCGGCGAGGTCGAACATCTCGAGGTTCAGGAAGTCTCGCCACTTCGCCCAGAGCAGGACTGCGATCGCGCCGCCGATCAGGCCGCCGTACCAGGTCAGGCCCGAGCCCGAGAAGAGATTCCCGAGAGGGTCGTTCTGGACCGAATCCCAGTTCTCGGCCGCCCAGTAGAGGCGGCCCCCGATCAGACCACCGACGATCGCGGCGAAGATCACCTCGTAGGCCCAGTCGCCGGGCTTTCCCAACTCACGGAACCGGCGGTGGGCGATCAGCCCCGCGACCACGAACGAGAGCGCGAACATCAGACCGAAGGTCTGGAGGGTGATCGGACCGATCGAGATTTCGGGAATCACATACCTGAGCCTACCCGGGCGACCGACCGGCCGCCCCTTCGGACGAGTAGCCCCGGCGGGAGTCGAACCCGCCCTTCCAGGTTGAAAACCTGGCGTGCTAACCGATACACAACGGGGCCGCCGGATCTGATTCTGGCAGGAGAGCCGAGCGGGGTAAAGCGTGCCCTGCGGCCGGACCTAGCCGACCAGGAGCTCGAGCAGGGCCTTCTGGGTGTGGAGCCGGTTCTCGGCCTGGTCCCAGACCACCGAGCGCAGCCCGTAGAGCACCTCGGCCGTTATCTCCTCGCCCGGGTGGGCCGGCAGGCAGTGCATCGCGACCGCATCCGGCCCGGCCGCCCCCATCAGGGCGTCGTCGATCCGCCACGGCTCGAAGTCCGAGAGCCGGGCATCAGCCGTCCGCTCGTCGCCCATCGAGACCCAGACGTCGCCGTAGACCGCATCGGCCCCCTCGACCGCCTCCCGTGGGTCGTCGACCAGAGTTGCGGGCGCATCCCCCTCGAGCCGGTAGCCCTCCGGTGAGGAGACGACCACCTCGACCCCGACCAGGTCACCGGCGATCGCGAGCGAGCGGGCGACGTTGTTGCCGTCGCCCACGAAAGCGATCTTCCGGCCCTCCAGTGAACCGAACCGCTCCTCCAGGGTCATCAGATCGGCGAGCGCCTGGCAGGGGTGGAGTTCGGGGGTGAGCGCGTTGACCACCGGAACGTCAGCCGCCGCGGCCAGCTCGACCACGTCGGCGTGGGATCCGGACCGAATCACGATTGCCGCCACGTAACGGGACATGACCCGAGCCGTGTCGGCGACCGACTCCCCCCTCGAGAGCTGGAGCGCCTCGCCGGCGAGGACGATCGGGTGACCACCCAGCTCGTGGACCCCGGCCTCGAACGAGACCCGGGTCCGGGTCGAGGGCTTCTCGAAGATCAGGGCGACCGAGCGACCGGCCAGGGTGCTGCCGCCCGGGCCGGGCCGGTCGGCCTTCATCTCGCGGGCCCGAGTCAGCAGGCCGAGCAGCTGGTCGGTGCCCAGCTCGCTACCGGAGACGAAGTCGATCTTCGCCTGCGGGCTCCCGGTCTCGTTCGGCGGCTCGGTCAAGGGCGGGATACTAGCCCCGCTCCATGCCTGAGATAGTGGGTCGGGATGGATGAAGGAGGACAGGCCACGACCAGGACCCGGCCACGCCGGGGCGAGGAGCTCGAGCTCGAGGTCGAAACCCTGGTCTACGGGGGGCGGGGACTGGCCCGGCGGGACGGCTTCGTGATCTTCATCGACGGAGCGCTGCCCGGCGACCGGGTCATGGCCCGGGTCTCGAAGTCGAAGAAGGGCTACGCCGAGGCCGGGGTCACCGAGCTGCTCGAACCATCCCCGGAGCGCCTCCCGGCCGAGGACGTCCACGACGCCGAACCGTGCCCCGGCGCCCCGTGGCAGGCCCTCCCCTACGAGCGCCAGCTCGCCTTCAAGCAGGAGCAGGTGGCCGACGCCCTGTCGAGGATCGGCCACCTCGAGGGTTTCGTCCTCGACCCGATCACCCCGGCCGATCGCAAGTGGCGATACCGCAACAAGGTCGAGTACTCGTTCGGCTACGAGGGTGACGAGACCGTGATCGGCTTCCGGCCCCGCGGCCGGTGGGACGAAGTACTCGGGATCGACGACTGCCTGCTCTCCCCGGAGGGCACCAATCGGGCCCGCAACGAAGTGCTCGAGTGGGTCCGCCGGGAGGGGATCCCCCCGTTCGACCCCAGGTCGGGCGAGGGGGTACTCCGGAACCTGGTGATCCGGGAGTCGTTCGGGACCGGCCAGGTCCAGACCCGGCTGGTCACCACCCCGGCGCGGATCGCCCGGCCCCCGGTCGACCTCCACACCGTGATCGAGGGCCTGGGAGGCAACACGCAGGGGCCGACCGGCGTGATCGGCGACGAGTTCCTGATCGAGCGCATCTCGGGCCTCGAGATCCGGCTCTCCCACGAGTCCTTCTTCCAGACCAACACCTCGATGGCCGAGCTGCTCTACGGGACGGTGCGGGAGTTCCTCGGTGATCGGGGCGGCGGGAGGCTGTTCGACCTCTTCTGCGGGGCCGGGACGATCGGGCTGGTGCTGGCCGACCTGTTCGACGAGGTGATCGGCCTCGAGATCGTCCCCGATGCCGTCCTGAACGCCGAGTGGAACGCGAAGGCGAACGGGATCCGGAACGCCAGGTTCGTCGAGGCCGACACCCGGACCGGGCTTCGGCCCCTGATCGCCGAGGTCGGCAAGCCCGACGTGGTCGTGGTCGACCCGCCGCGGGCCGGACTCTCGGCCAAGGTGACCCGGCGACTGATCGAGTGCGAGGCCGAGCGAATCGTCTACGTCTCCTGCAACCCGACCACACTGGCCCCGAACGCGGCCCAGCTGGTCGAGGCCGGATATAGGCTTGAGCGCGTGAGGCCCGTCGACATGTTCCCCCAGACCCCCCACATCGAGACCGTCTCCCTGTTCGTCAAGGGAGAGGCTCCCGGGGGCAAGGACTGATGGGCCGCCCACCCCAGAAGCGGGGCTTCGGTGTCGCTGCCGGTCTGCCGGCCGAGGTCTGCGGACCGCTTGCAGCCACCTGCGAGGAGGCCGGCTACTCGGCGATGTTCGCCAACGACCACCCGGGAGCCAAGGGTCTCGAGACCCTGGCCGAGTTCGCCAAGGCGACCGACTCGCTCGACCTGGGTGTCGGGGTGATCGCGCTCGACCGCCAGACGCCGGAGGAGATCATGGCCGACATCGACCGGCTGGGCCTCGACCCGGCCAGGCTCTGGATCGGGCTCGGGGCCGGCTTCAGCAAGAAGCCCCTGACCACGATGAGGGAGGCGCTTCCCGGCATCCGTGGGGCCCTGCCGGGGATCAGGGTCGTGATGGCCGCGATGGGGCCGAAGATGTGTGCCCTGGCCGGCTCCTCCTACGACGGGGCCTTCTTCAACTGGATGACTGCCGGTTTCGCCGACGGGGCGAGGAAGAACGTCGAGGCCGGGGCCGAAGAAGCCGGGCGGGAGACGCCGCCGGTGTTCGGCTACGTCAGGACCGCGATCGGCGACGACGCGAAGGAGCGCCTGGCGAAGGAGGAGTCCTTCTACCGCGACCTCCACGAGGGATACCGCAGCCACTTCGAGCGGCTCGGCGAGCCCGAGGGGACGGTCGGGGTGGCAGCGCCCGATCCCGAAGCCGCGCAGGCAGAGCTCGACCGTTTTTCGGCGCTCGACATGCTGGTGGTCCGGGGGCTTGCCTCGGCGAAGGTCGAGCCGATGTGCGAGCTGGCCCGCGAGGCCGCTCCACCTCCAGCCTGAACGGGGTCCCCTAGTAGGGAGGCAGGTCGTCGTACCAGGTGCCGAGCACCCGGAAGGCCCGCCAGAAGTCCCGCTTCGCGCCCTCCTCGTCGAGCGAGTCGTCGATGTCGGGAGTGAACAGGGCATCACAGGCCGGGGTGAAGGCCTGGATCTCACCCGGAATCGGCTCGACGGTCCGGGCGAGCGGGTAGTCGAGGTCGTTGACCGACTCGAGTGCCCGGTCACCCATCACGACCAGGATCCGCGGCTGGACGATGTCGAGCTCGAGCGCAACCCTGCCGAGGCAGTCGGGGTCCGGGCCGGAGTCGGCCGGATCCGGGCACTTCTGGAAGACGGTCCCGTAGACCGCCATCGGGTCGATGTTCAGTCGGGCGAAGCTGCTCGAGAGGGCCGACCCGACCCGACCGTAGAAGGCGACGCCCTCCTCGATCTCGGAGGCAGTCGGCGAGTACTTCGTCAGGAGGATGTCGGCCTGGGGGTGGCCCGAGCCGAGCACCGGCATCACCCCGGACTCGGCACACCCACGGCAGGACTGGAGCTCACGCCCCAGCGTGTTCAACTCGCGGATCGCCCGCTCGAGGTACTTCTCCCGGATGTCGTTGCCGGTCTCGGGCATGTTCTTCATTGATTCTCCCGAGGTCGCCCCTATTCCTCCCCGGGGCCGGCCATGAATCACCTCTTGCCGGACCTCGCGGCCTTTCGCCGGGTCCGCCCCAGCCCGCCCCGGGCCGGCTTCGGATCCTCGACCGAGCGCCTCGCCGGACCGGGCCGGCCCGTCGTCTGCAGGAACTTGAGCGCCTGGACGTAGACCAGGTTCTTGTGGCGCCGGGTTATCTCGGCCTGCCGCATCGCCTCGAGGAACTCCTCCGGGCCGTCGAATTCGGGCACCCGGACCCGGACCGAGCCGAGCCCCTGGGCCACGTGGCTGTCGGAGCCGGCCGCCGGGATGATTCCGTACTTGGCTGCGAACCGCTCGGCCTCCTCGTTGAAGGAGCCGATCGCGACCCTCGGGTTGAAGACCTCCATGATGTCGATCTCGTCGACGATCGCCAGCAGGTGCTCGTAATCCGGAACCGAGTGGAGGCGATCGAACGGATGGGGCACGTAGACGACACCCCCCTGCCGCCGGATCTCGGCCACGGTCTCGGCCATCGAGAGGCCCTTCGGGATCAACTCCTTCAGGAAGAGGCCGATCACCTCGCCCTGGCCATCGGTCTTCACCTCCTCCCCGACGATCACCTGAAAACCGTCGATCCCCTCGGCCGCCTTCGCCGCCTCGAGCGCACCGGAGACCTCGTTGTGGTCGGTGATCGCGATCGCGCCGAAGCCCCGGTCCCGGGCCGTCTCGATCAGGACCTCGACCGGGGTGGCGCAGTCCGAGGAGTGGTCGGTGTGCATGTGGAGGTCGATGTCGATCAGTGGTCGGCCCTCGAGCCGCCGGGCGATCGCCGGTTTGCCCCCGGTCGGGTGGCGTCGGGCGACGAGCCCGGTGTAGATCCGCTCGAACCGATCGGTCACCTCATCCCATGACTCGAGTCCCCGGGCGGTACGCCCGGCGATCGAGCGCCTTAGAGCCGGGTCGTCGGCCAGCCGGGCGAGCTGTCCGGCCAGGGTGTCGGCATCTCCGGGCACGAAGAGAAGGGCATCCCGGCCATCGTCGGCCAGCTCGGTGTAGGGCGGGATCGCCGAAAGGATCGGCACGGCCCCGGCCTCGCGGGCTTGCAGGACAGCCGAAGGGGTGGTTCGCGGCCCGCCCGAGGCGGCACAGAAGACGTCCGAGGCGGCGAGCACCCCGTCGAGTCCGACCTGATCAGGGCCGATCACGTTGACCCGGTCGCGAATCGCCCGGGCGAGTCGGAACTCGACCGCCCCGGGATCCTCGGAATAGATCGTGGCGCTCCACTCGAGCTCGGGCGGCAGCCTCCGGAGCGCCCGGAGGAAGGTCCTGAAGGCGCCCTTCTCCTCGTAGTCGGTGAAGGCGATCCGGAGGACGCCGTCGTCCTCGCGGTCCGGGGAGGTCGGGTCTACGCCCGGCCGGATCAGCTCCCGCTCGCCCGGGAAGAACCGGTCGAGCTGGGCGGCCGCCGAGAGGGAGGAGACAGTTCGGGCATCGAGCCGACCGAAGAAGACCTCGAGGAACGGCCTCGCCACCAGAGTCGCGAAAGGCCGCTCGGCCGCCTCGTGGAAGGTGCCGACGTTGAGCGAGAAGGAGTGACGGAGCGCGGCCGAGGAGAACCCGGGCAGGAACGGGTCGTGGACGTGGACCACGTCGAACCTGACCAGCGAGAGCAGCTCTTCGAGCCGGGCGGCCGCCTCGACGCCGACCGGGGCCTGGCGGCGACGGGAGCCACTCGGCATCTCGATCCCGCCCAGCCCGACCATCCTCGGCGGCTCACCGGGTCCGACCGGGTTCCCGCCGGTTCGTCCGGCTTCCTCGATCAGGGCCTTCGCCGTGGCCGCAGCCTCCCGACCCCCGCCCGGAGCGACCACCAGGACCGAGTGCCCCCGCCCGGCCAGACCCTCTGAGAGCCTGATCGTGAACCGGTCGACCTCGGACCGCCGGTCGAGCGGGAGTGGCGACACCTGGAGGATCGAGAGTGGTTCGGCCATCCTGCCCGTCCCTGCCGGCCAGCCGGGTTCAGGACCCGGCCCGGGGCCCAAGCCCTTCTAGCCGGTCTCTTCGGTGACTTCGGCTACCGCACGCTCGGTCGCGGCGGTCGAGTCCTTGGCGTAAGTCCGGATGAACTCCTCGGTCATCTCCCGCGCGTCGGCGTCCGGGCGCTGGGTGTGGGGCGACTTCATCAGGTAGCTGGACGGCCCGTCGAGCTGGCCGGCAACCCCGTTGTTCAAGGCGAGCTTGATGATCCTCACCGCGTCGATCACGACCCCGGCCGAGTTGGGCGAATCCCAGACCTCGAGCTTCAGCTCGACGGTCAGCGGAACGTCACCGAAGGCCTTGCCATTCAGTCGGATGTGGGCCCACTTGCGGTCGGTCAGCCAAGCGACGTAGTCGGAGGGACCGACGTGGACGTCCTCCTCGGGCAGCTCATGACCCATGATCGAGGTGACGGCATTGGTCTTCGACTCCTTCTTCGAGTCGAGCCGCTCCCTTTCGAGCATGTTGTAGAAGTCCATGTTCCCGCCGACGTTGAGCTGGGAGGTCTGTTCGAGACGAACTCCGCGCTCATGGAAGAGGCGCGCGAGCTGGCGGTGGACGATCGTCGCCCCGACCTGGGACTTGATGTCATCACCGATGATCGGCAGCCCGGCCTCCTCGAACCGGCCGTCCCAGTAGTCCTCGCGGGCGATGAAGACCGGCAGGCAGTTGACGAACCCGACCCCGGCCGCGAGCGCCTGCTCGACGTACCACTTGACGGCCTCCTCCGAGCCGACCGGCAGGTAACAGACGAGGACGTCGGCCTTCGTCTCCTGGAGGATGCCGACGATGTCGGCGGTCGGGCCCGGGGCCTTCTTGATCTTTTCCTTGAGGTACTTGCCCAGCCCGTCATGGGTCATGCCTCGCTCGACCTTGATCCCCATCTCGGGGACGTCGGCAAACTTGATCGTGTCGTTCTGGCCGGACCAGATCGCCTCCGAGAGGTCCTTGCCGACCTTCTCGGCATCGATGTCGAAGGCGGCCACGAACTCGATGTCGCGCACGTGGTAACCGCCGAGATCGACGTGCATCAGGCCGGGCACCTCCTCGGAGGGGTCGGCATCCTTGTAGTACTGGACTCCCTGGATGAAGGAGTTGGCGCAGTTGCCGACGCCGACGATTGCCACGCGGACCTTCTCGTCCACGGAAGCGGAGCCGTTGGCACTGCCGTTGGATGCGCTCTTCTCGCTGCTCATCGAAGCTTCTTCCTCCTGTTCGGATGCGGGGCTTGCCGCCTGCGGCAGAGTACACCTGCGGCCACCCGGGCGCTACACCTTAGACGGACTCGGCCCTCTCGTCCTGCTCCGCCTCAAGGGCGCGACGGACGTGCCAGACCCGCTGGACGACCGTAATCGAGGTCAGGGCGGCCATCACGTAGACCGCCGGGGCAAGCAGGGAGAAATCCCCGAGCCAGAGGCCCTGGGCGAAGAGCAGGCCGACCGAGAGGATCACCACCCGGACCGGGCGGGTCGCGATCCCGACCGTGCACTGGACGCCGAGCGCCTCGGCCCGGGCCCGCGTGTAGGAGACCATCAGCGATCCGAGCACCGTATATACGCAGGCCGCAGCCGCCACCGGGTCACCGGCGTCGGCGAAGTGCCAGGCGACCGCGGTCAGGACGAGCCCCTCCTCGATCCGGTCGAGGGTCGAGTCGAGGAAGGCACCGAAGAGCGTTCCCTTGCCGGACATCCGCGAGTACTTGCCGTCCAGAGTGTCCATCAACGACCCGAGGATGAAGGCCAGCCCGGCCCAGACGAAGGCCCCCTCGACCACCAGGACCGCAGCGACCAAGTTGCCGACCAGGCCGACCATCGAGATCCCGTTCGGGGTCAGCCGGGACTCGATCAACCGTTCCCGCGCCAGGGCCCGGAATTCGCTCGCCGCGGATCCGGGGCGACCCCCGCCGCCTCGTTCAGGAGAAGACACGACGCGATCCTACGGCCTTTGGTGGGGAAGCCACGAAGCAGTCGGTCTCAGGCCCCGGCCCGCGAAGGGCGGCCGAATCCGTTCCGCCGGGCCGCCATGACGGGCTTCAGGCCCCAGCTCTCGGGATCGATCCGGGCGATCACCTGCGACGCGATCAGGAAGGCCGCGACCGCAACGGCCCAGCCGAGCAGGATGTCGATCCAGTAGTGGTTCCCGGTCACCACCGTCACCCAGGCAACCAGCAGGGGCCACGAGGCCCAGAAGGTCCTGATCAGCCGGTTCCGCGTCACCATGAATCCCGTCCCGCCGATCATCAGGGCGACCGCGCAATGCATGGACGGGACGGCGGCGAACGGGTTGATGAACAGCTTGGCGACCGCCGAGTCGTGGTTGACCGACGAGAAGGTGTTGATGGTGTCGACGAAGCCGTACTCGGGGAACATCCGGGGAGGGGCGGTCGGGTAGCCGATGTAGCCGACCAGTGCCAGCCCCATCGAGGCGAACAGCATGTTTCGGACGAAGTAGAAGGCATCGTTGCGAAACAGGTAGAGCCAGATCAGGAAGACACTGGCAATCGTGAACTGGCTGTTGAGGTAGATCTGGTTGGCGAAATCGATCACCCACTGCTCGCTCAGGAAGAAGGCCTGAACGGAAGGCTCGAACAGGAGTCCCATCCCCTGCTGGGCGTCGATCACCCGCTCGCCATTGGCGAAGGCGAGCGAGGGCTTGGAAGTGGCGAGCCCACGGGCGAACTCGTACCCGAGGTCGGCGAGCACGAAGAGGGAGAGCTGGCGAAACAAGTCGCCCCAGCCCCGGGGGAGCCACTCCCCCACGCGTTGGATGGTGGCAGCCACGAAGCCAATAGTGTAAACCCGAAGTTGTCGAACTCACCCCTGACCCCCACGTGACCGGTTCGATTCGCCCGGTCGCCTGCCTCGGTGAGGCGATCGTCGACCTGATCTGCGAGAGAAGGCTCGACCCGGCGGATGATCCGGGCCCGTTCGAGGCCCATCACGGTGGCGCTCCGGCCAACGTCGCGGCCCTGCTCGCCCGTTCGGGCGTACCTGCCTCGCTGGTCGGCGGGCTGGGAAGCGACCGGTGGGGCCGGTGGTTGAGAGCCGGACTCGAGGCCGAGGGGGTCGAGACGAAGTGGCTGCCCGAGGTTGCAGAAGTCGGCACCCCGATCGCCATGGTCACCTTCGACCGCCAGGGCGAACCCTGGTTCGAGGTCCACGGCGAGGACATCGGACCGGCGATGGAGGCCGCGGCCTCGCTGCTCGATGACGCGATCGCGGCCGCTTCGGCCCTCGTGATCGGCGCCAACACGATGGTCGGAGGGAGCGAGCGGGCGGTGACCCGCGAGGCCGTGGCGATCGCCCGCGACCACGGGCGGCCGGTGCTGATCGACCCGAACCACCGGCCCGGGAGGTGGCAGGAGCAGGAGACGGCCGCCGATTACACTCGGGAGCTGATCGCCTTTTCGGACCTGGTCAAGGCGAATCGGGCCGAGGCCGAACTCCTGACCGGGTTGGGTGACCCGGCGGAGGCGGCCCTCGCCCTGCTGGAGCTCGGACCCTCGCTCGCGATCGTGACCGACGGGCCGGGAGAGGTGGTCGTTCGGGGAGCGACCGAGGGCAGCTTCACCCCGGAGCCGGTCGAGGTCCTGAGTCCCCTGGGGGCCGGCGATGCCTTCATGGCCGGACTCGTCGCCGGCCTCGCCCGGGCGGACTGGGACTTCACCCGGGCGTCCGACCTCCTGCCGGGTGCCTGCGCCGACGCCGGGCGGGCCTGCCTCGTCTGGGGTGCGCGGCCGTGAGTCCGGGTACCGGGAGAACGCCCGCCGCCCCCTGGAAGCGCCCTCCGAGGGCTCGGGTACGGCGGATCCGGGACCGGCTCCGCGAGATGTACGGCAGGCCGATCAACCTCCCCCACCGCGAGCCGGTCGACGAGCTGGTCCGGACCATCCTCTCCCAGGCGACCAGCGACGCCAACCGGGACCGGGCCTTCGCGTCGCTCGTGGAACGGTTCCCCGAGTGGCAGCAGGTA
>JAUMBO010000146.1:0-37750 GCA_032119635.1 Solirubrobacterales bacterium | reverse complement strand
CGAACTTCCTCGCCGCCGACGCCCCGAGGTCACCCGCCGGGATGTCGACCACCCGGTACGGGAGGCCCAGCTCGCCGAGGATCCGCTCCTCGATCCCGAGGATCCTCAGGTGCTCGTCGGCGGAGAAGTCGGGTGCGACGAACGAGAACATCTCGACCTTGTCGAACTGGTGGACCCTGAAGATCCCGTGCGTGTCGCGGCCTGCCGCCCCGGCTTCGCGCCTGAAACAGGGAGAGAAGCCGGCGAACCGGGCCGGCAGCCGGTCGGCCTCGAAGATCAGGCTGGCGCCCAGCGAGGCGAGTGGCACCTCGGCCGTCCCGGCCAGGAACAGCTCGTCCTTCTCGACCTCGTAGATCTGGTCTCGGTCACCCGGCAGGAAGCCGGTTCCGAAGAGCGCCTCCTCGCGGACGAGTATCGGCGGCACGATGGGCTCATAGCCTTCTTCCGAGAGCAGGCCGAGGACCCACCGGACCAGGGCGAGCTCGAGCATCACGAGGTCCCCCTTCAGATAGGCGAACCTCGCTCCCGAGGCCTTCGCCGCCTGTTCCATTTCGATTCGTTCCCCGGCCAGCTCGATGTGGTCCCGCGGGTCGAACTCGAACTCCGGTCGCTCGCCGACTTCGCGCAGCACCACGGCGTCCGTCTCCTCGCTGCCTTCGGGAGCGTCGACGTCGGGCAGGTTCGGCAGCTCGGCGACCAGGCCGTCCAGCTCGGCCTCGACCGTTGCCAGCTCGGCCTCCAGTTCCTCTATCCGGACCTTCATCTCCCTCACCTCGGCCATCTCGGCCTCGGCCTCCCGGCCTTCCCGCTTGGCTTTCCCGATCCGCTCCGAGGCCTCCCGCCGCGACCCCCGGGCCTCCTCCAGGCCGGGCAGGATCTCCCGGCGGCGGGCGTCGAGTTCGATCACCCGGTCGAGTTCCCCGGCCGCACTACGTCGTTCCAGGCCGGCCCTGACGAGGTCGGGGTCGGACCGGATCAGCTTCAGGTCGAGCACGGCGCCCTGGGCGCCTTACTTGCCACCGGAGACGTCGGAACCGGCGTACCGCGCCACGAACCGAGCGACCTTCTTCGCCTCTTCCCCGACCAGGATGTTCTGCGGCATCACGGCGCCCGAGTAGCCCCCGTTCTGGATCGCGTAGAGCACCGCCCCAACCGTCTCCTTGCGCTGGTTGAGGTTCGGGCCCTGAACCCTGGAGCTGTTGTTGCCGGTTCCGACCACGCCGGCTGCGCTCAAGGTGTGGCAGCCACCGCAGTTCGCGGCGAACAGCTCGGCCGCCTCCCTGTCGCTGCTGCCCTTGGCCTCATCGATGCCCTGTTCACCGAAACCGCAGCCGGAGCTGGAGACGGCAGCGACTGCCGCCACCGTGACGAGGGCGAGGGAGGCCCACTTGCCTGACTTGCCGGAAAAATGCTTCAAGGCCCCGCCATCATAGAGTCTGCGACGGAGAATGTCCCCGCCCGACGAACAGGAGTTCCGCAGGACGGTTGGCCTGATGCCGAGCGGAGTCACCGTGGTGGCCGCGTTCGGACCGGACGGCCCGTCCGGCGCGACGGCCTCCGCGGTCTGCTCGCTCTCGCTCCGGCCGATGATGATGCTGGTCTGTCTCGACCGGGACTCCCGCACCCTCGCGGCCGTCCGCGAGGCCGAGCGGTTCTCGATAAACGTGCTCTGCGTCGAGCAGCGGCCCCAGGCCGAGGTTTTCGCTTCCGCGGTCGACCAGGCCGAGAAGTGGGAGTCCGTCTCCTGGCACGGGGATCTCGAAGTCCCCCTGATCGAGGACTGCCCGGCGACGATCGCCTGCCGGCGGGTCGACCTGATCCCAGCCGGCGACCACGTGATCGTGACCGGCGAGGTGCTCGAGGTCGACTACGACCCCGAGGCGGCCGAGCCGCTCGTCTACCACGGGGGCCTCTTCCGGACCCTCGACCCGACCGAGGGTTAGCCGCCGAACATCCCGGCCGTCGTCTCGATCGCCCTCCATACGAGGAAGGCGATGACCAGGCAGGAGATCGCCATCACCCCGGTCTCCCGCCGGATGATCGCCAGCGCGAGTTCGGTCTTCTCCCGCTCGTCGAGCGACCCCAGTTCGCGGTCGCCGAGCTCCTGGCGTCCGGCTGCAGTCCGGGTTCCTTCGGCCAGGAACATCGCCACCAGGGGGAGGAAGCCGTAGAGGTAGTGGAGGCCGTATTCGGCCCTTGCCCCCGATACGTAGAGGCCGGTCTCGACCAGCACGAAGGCCACGGTCAGTAGCTGGGCGACCCGGAGGAAGGGCCAGAATGACGTCGATGGCGTCTGCCTCGCCCAGGCGATCCCGCCGATCGCTCCGGCGACCAGGTTGAGGCCCAGCGCGAGGCCTCCCGCGGCCATGTAGACCGTCTCCATCAAGACCCTCTCGCCGGGACCCCGGTCGGGCTTAGGTGACCCTTCATCTCTCGCTTTCTAATGCGGAAAATCACTATGTAGCAGGGTGCCACAAACGTTCGGAGCGTATCGGTATAAAGGGTGGGTAAGGCCCCGCCGGCGGTACCCGAGAGGTGCCCCTCCGGGACGGATTCGAAGAGACGGGTTTCCTGACCGAGATGCTCCACCAGTACCTCCCAGTCCTAGTCTTCGGCTTCCTCGGCCTCGCGGTCGGAGCGGCCTTCGCCACCCTCAACCACGTCCTCGGCCCGAAGCGCCTCCCCCGTTCGGCCTCTAGTGCGGCCGCCCGCCAGGCCGACCCGTACGAGTGCGGCCTCCCGTCGGAGGTCTCGAGCACCTTCCGGTTCGGGGTCAGCTTCTACCTCGTGGCGATGCTCTTCATCCTGTTCGACATCGAGGTCGTCTTCCTCTACCCAGTGGCGACCATCTTCGCCGCCGCGGACTCGATCTTCGTCCTGGTCGAGGTCCTGATCTTCGTCACCCTGTTGCTGGTAGCCCTGGCCTACGCCTGGCGGAAGGGGGCACTCGATTGGAGATAGAACGGATCAAGGTCAGGCATGAGACCCCGCTGGAGCAGCCTTCCAGCCCGGAGGAGTTCCGGGCCCGGCAGCTCAAGGCGAGGGACATGCTGCGTGGGGACCTCGCGGGGGCCGACCTCGACGCTTACGTCGAGGAGCGGGTCGTCACGACGACCCTCGAGAAGGTGCTGAACGTTGCCCGGGCCAACTCGATCTTCCCGGCGACCTTCGGACTGGCCTGTTGTGCGATCGAGATGATGTCGACCGTTTCGCCTCGCTACGACATCGCCCGCTTCGGGGCCGAGGCCTTCCGGGCCTCGCCCCGACAGGCCGACCTGCTGATCCTCTCCGGCCGGGTCTCGATCAAGATGGCTCCGGTCGTCCGCCGGATCTACGACCAGATGCTCGAGCCGAAGTGGGCGATCTCGATGGGCGCCTGCTCCTCCTCCGGAGGGATGTTCGCCAACTACGCCGTGGTCCAGGGGGCCGACCGCTTCATGCCGGTCGACGTCCACGTTCCCGGCTGCCCGCCCCGGCCGGAGGCCCTTATGTACGGGTTCAACAAGCTGCAGCGGATGATCATGGGCAACCCCGACCCGGGCTGGCGGGCCCGCTACAACGCGACCGGGACCGAGGAGTGGGCCCGCGGCGGGACGGGCTCGAAGCCTTCGCCCGAGGCGGTCGAGGCCTACCGCAAGGCCAGGGAGGCGCTCGGTGCCTGACGGGCCCGGCCTCGAGCTGATCATGGCCGAGCTCAACCGGGCCCACCCCGGCGCCGTGCTCGACACGGCCTACGACCGGGAGCAGGCCGCGCTGATCGTCGGCCCTGATCACGTGCTCGACGTCCTGACCTGGCTCCGCGACACCCCCGGCCAGGAGTACGGCTTCCTCTCCTCGCTCCACGCGGCCGACTACCTGCCGGCCGAGCCCCGCTTCGCCGTCCACTACGAACTGCTGAACCGCGAGCGTTATGAACGGATCCGCGTCAAGGCCCTGCTCCCCGATCCCGCCGCCGCCTCGCGCAACGGCCACCACCCGACAGGAGCCGAAGACCGGGCAGGTGGGGAAGGGGCGGATAACGGTTCCGGCACAGCGGACGAGGAAGTTTTCGGAGGAACTTCTGACAGCGGACCTGCGGCGGGGCTTGATCAAGGGGATGAAGTGGATTCCGGAGGAACTCCCGGCGAAGGCCGGCCGACGGGATCCACTTCATCCCCTGAAACAAACGGAAACGGCAGCAAACCTCTGCCCGAGATCGACTCCTGCGTTGCCCTGTTTCCGACCGCCGACTTCCAGGAGCGCGAAGCCTTCGACTTCTTCGGAATCGTCTTCCGCGGCCACCCCGACCTCCGCCGGATGTTCATGCCCGAGGACTACGGCGGCCATCCCCAGAGGCGCGACTTCCCGATCGGCGGCGAACCGGTCATCTTCACCCGGGACGAGCCCTCCGACCCGGGGTGGTGGCGATGACCTTCGAGCCGGCCAACAGCGACGTGCGGACCGCTGCCGAGGTGGTCGAGGAGATCGAGGGCGCGACCCCCGGGGTGACCCTGGAGCTCGAGCCCGAGCAGGAGCTCCTCACGATCAACATGGGCCCGCACCACCCGGCGACCCACGGCGTCCTCAGGCTCGAGGTCGAGCTCGAGGGCGAGGTCGTTCGGGACCTCAGGCCGATCGTCGGCTACGTCCACACCGGGATCGAGAAGTCGTGCGAGACGATGGCCTACTGGAAGGTGATCCCGTTCGTCGAGCGGATGGACTACCTCTCCTACTTCTTCAACTCGGAGGCCTACTGCGGCGCGGTCGAGAAGCTGATCGACCTCGAGATACCCCGCCGCGCCCAGTACCTGCGGGTCCTCCACATGGAGCTGAACAGGCTCCACTCGCATCTCGTCTGGCTGGGGACCACGGCCCTCGACATCGGTGCGATGAGCGTCTACTTCTACTGCTTCCGCGACCGCGACCGGGTACTCGACCTGTTCGAGATGTCGGCCGGCCAGCGGATGCACACCCGGTACTTCCAGGTCGGCGGCGTGGCCGAGGACATCCCCCGGGGCTGGGAGGCGAAGGCCCGCGAACTGATCGAGGTCATCTCGCGCGGGATCTCCCAATACGAGTCCCTGCTCGATCGCAATGAGATCTTCCTGATGCGGACCAAGAACATCGGCGTGGTCGACCGCGACCGGCTGCTCGCCCTCGGCGTCACGGGGCCGCTGCTCCGGGCGGCCGGCGACCCCTGGGACCTCCGCAAGGAGGGCAGCTACCTGGTCTACGACGAGCTCGACTTCGACATCCCCGTCGGCACGGTCGGCGACGGCTACGACCGCTACCGGGTCCGGCTGGCCGAGATGCGGGAATCGCTGAAGATCATCGAGCAGTGCCTCGATGGCCTTCCGGAAGGTCCGTGGATCGCTGACGACCGCAAGTACGTGCTGCCGCCGCGCTCCGAGCTCTCGACTTCGATGGAGTCCCTGATCCACCACTTCAAGCTGGTCACCGAGGGCTTCCGGGTCGAGCCCGGCGAGGTCTACTACCCGATCGAGTCGCCCCGCGGCGAGCTCGGCTGCTTCGTCGTCGCCGACGGCTCGGCCAAACCGGTCCGGGTTCACTTCCGCGACCCTTCTTTCGTCAACCTCCAGGCCCTGCGCGACATGGCGCTCGGCGAGTACGTCGCCGACCTGATCCAGACCCTGGCGATGCTCGACCCGATCCTCGGGGGGATCGACCGGTGAGCCCCGACTACCCCGAGATCCCGGCCGGCGGCTCGGTCGGGTCCGGCCTGCCCGAGGACCCGGCCAACACGACCGGCCGTAGCCCGCTCGGCGACCCGGCCGAGGTTCCCGAGATCTCCGAGGTCGACTGCCCGCCCGAGCTCCAGAAGGAGATCGAGAAGGCGATGTCGCACTACCCGGAGAAGAAGTCGGCCTCGATCCCGGCCCTGTGGGCGGTTCAGCGCCGCTACGGCTGGTGCACCCCGGAGGGAATCCGCCAGGCTGCCGCCGTGATGGCGGTGACCCCGGCCTACCTCGAGTCGGTGGCCAGCTTCTACGACCTCTTCTTCCTCGAGCCGACCGGTCGCCACCGGGTCCGGGTCTGCACCAACATCTCCTGCTGGATGCGCGGGGGCGACCGGCTGCTCGACTCGTTCGCCGAGGCTGCCGGCTGCGACCGCGAGAAGGCCGGCCACGGCGGCGCGGTTTCCGGGGACGGTGAGTTCTTCGTCTCGGGCTTCGAGTGCCTCGGTGCCTGCGACCTCGCCCCGATGGCCTCGATCGACGAGCGCTACTACGGCCCGCTGACCGAGGCCGATGCCCGCGACCTGGTGGCTGCGCTCAGGGCAGGGGAAGAGCCCTCGGCCGAGCTGGCGCTCGCGTCGCGCTCGCTGGCCGGTGGGCCGGACCCGACCGATGACCCGCGGATCGAGAAGCTGAAGGGACCGAACCGGTGAAGTACGAGATCGAGGAAACCAGGATCCTGCTCCGCCACGCAGAGGACCCTGATCTGGCGACGATCGAGGGCTACCGCTCCTACGGCGGCTACGACACCTGGCAGCGCGCGCTCAGGGAGATGGATCCCGACGAGATCGTCAACGAGCTCGAGGAGTCCGGCCTCAGGGGCAGGGGAGGGGCCGGCTTCTCGATGGGCAAGAAGGTCTCTTTCCTGCCGCGCGGCGAGCAGTCGAAGTATCTCTGCTGCAACGCTGACGAGTCCGAGCCCGGTGCCTTCAAGGACCGCGAGCTGATGCAGCGGAACCCCCATCAGCTGATCGAGGGGATCGCGATCGCGAGCTACGCGGCCGGTGCCGGCCATGCCTTCATCTTCATCCGGGGCGAGTACGACGTCCAGGCCGACATCCTCGACCGGGCAGTCGCCGAGGCCTATGATGCCGGCTTCCTCGGCAAGGACATCCTCGGCTCTGGCTTCGACCTCGAACTGGTCGTCCACCGCGGAGCGGGCGCATATATATGTGGCGAGGAGACCGCACTGCTCGACGCGCTCGAGGGCAAGCGCGGCAACCCCCGGCTCAAGCCGCCCTTCCCGGCCGTCCAGGGCCTCTACGGCGGACCGACCCTGATCAACAACGTCGAGACGCTCAGCAACGTCAGCCACATCGTCGCCAACGGGGCCGAGTGGTTCAGGAGCTTCGGCACCGAGCAGTCGCCGGGCACCAAGGTCGTCTCGATCTCGGGCCGGGTCCGGCGGCCCGGAAACTACGAGGTTCAGCTGGGCGTCCCGCTCGCGGGGCTGATCATGGGACTGGCCGGCGGCCCGCCCGGCGACCACCAGGTCAAGGCCTTCTATCCGGGCGGTTCCTCATCGCCGGTCCTCACCCCGGCCGAGCTCGACCTCCCTTACTCCTTCGAGGCGATGGCAGAGGCCGGCTCGATGCTCGGGTCCGGCTCGATCATCGTCGCCGACGACACCGTCTCGATCCCCCACATGGCCCTCCGGACCGCCCGCTTCTACCACCACGAATCCTGCGGCAAGTGCACCCCCTGTCGCGAGGGGACCAACTGGACGGTGAAGATGCTCGAGCGAGTGGTTCGCGGCGAGGCCACCCCGATGGAGCTCGACATCATCACCTCGGTCCAGGACAACATCGTCGGCCACTGCCTCTGCGTACTCGGCGACTCGATGGCGATGCCGGTCAGCGCGATGGTCCGCAAGTTCAGGGAGGAGTTCGAGCAGGTGATCGCCGAGGCCGCCCTCGCATCGGTCCCGGTCGCCGGCGGAAACGGCAACGGCGCCCCGGTCGAGGTACCGGCCTTCGCCGAGATGCTCGAGCGCGACCGGCTCCAGGGCCGTCCGGTCCCGGCCGCCGAACAGCGGCTCGCGGGGGAGGTCGGCGATGCCACGGACTGAGCCGAACCGCGTCACCCTGACGATCGACGGCCGCGAGATCGAGGCCGACGAAGGCACGATGCTGGTCGATGCTGCCCGCGAAGGTGACATCGAGATCCCGGTCTTCTGTTACGAACCGAAGCTCGGCGAGCCGGTCGGGGCCTGTCGGATGTGCCTCGTGGAGATAGAGGGCATCCCGAAGCTCCAGACTTCCTGCTCGACCCCGGTCCGCGACGGCATGGTCGTCCACACCAGGACCGGTCAGGTCAAGGAGGCCCAGGAGGCGGTGGTCGAGTTCCTCCTGGTCAACCATCCGCTCGACTGCCCGGTCTGCGACAAGGGCGGCGAATGCCCGCTCCAGGACATCTCGATGGGCTGGGGCCCCGACCGCAATCGGATGGTCGACCAGAAACGCCACTTCGAGAAGCCGGTCCCGCTCTCGCCTCTGGTCGCGATCGACCGGGAGCGCTGCATCCTTTGTTACCGCTGCGTCCGGTTCAGTCAGGAGGTCTCCGAGGACGAACAGCTCCAGCTGCTCGAGCGGGGCGACGGTACCTACGTCGGCACCTTCGACGACCGGCCCTACATCGCCCCCTTCCAGGGCAACATCACCGAGCTCTGCCCGGTCGGCGCCCTCACCTCCTACACCTACCGCTTCCGGGCCCGGCCGTGGGACATCGAGCAGGGCGGGTCGGTCTGCACGCTTTGCCCGAGCCAGTGCAACGTGAGCTTCACCGTCCGCGACGAGCAGGTCGTCCGGGTGCTGGCCCGGGACAACGAGGAAGTCGACGATGGCTGGCTCTGCGACAAGGGCCGCTACGCCTTCCAGGCGATGTACTCCGAGGACCGGCTGCTCGGCCCCGAGGTCGCCCTGGACGGCCACCCGACCCCGGTCGGCTGGCAGGAGGCCGCCGAGGCCGCGGCGACCGGACTGGCCCGGGCCGGCTCGAAGACCGCCGTCCTGGTCGGTGATGCCTCGAACGAGGAGGGCTACCTGCTCCAGCGCCTGCTCCGCCAGGCGCTCGGCTCCACCGACATCGACTCCCGTCGTGGCCCCGGACTGAACGGCCGCTCGGCCCTCGCCCTGGCCGACCCTGCGATCTCCGCCCGGATTTCCGACATCGACACAGCCGACCTGGTGATCGTGATCGGCACCGACCCGATCCAGTCGGCGCCCTCGTTCGACCTGAGGATCCGGAAGGCCGTCCGACGCAACCGGACCACGCTCGCGGTCGCCGCCGACCGCCCGGGCGCACTAGAGGCAGGCGCCGTCGAGGTGGCCCGCTACGAGCCGGGTGGGGCGGTCGCCTTCGTCGAGAAGCTGGCCGGTCAGGTCAAGCGGGGCCGGGCGAAGGCCGGGATCGCGGGCCTGATCGCCGAGTCCGGGCAGACCGTGATCGTCTGGGGCGAGCGGATCGTTCGGGGTGGTGACGGCGCGGCCGGAGCCCTGATCGCTCTCGCCGAGGCCGCCGGCCTGGCCGAACAGGAGGGCTCCGGTCTGATCGGGATCCCCGAGACGGCCAACGGGAGGGGACTCCGCGAGGCCGGCTGCCTCCCCGATGCCGGTCCGGGCCTCTCGCCGACCGGTCCGGGCCGCGATGCCCGGGCAATCAGGGAGGGGCTCGAGTCGGGGGAGATCGAGTCGGTCGTCCTGTTCGGTGCCGACCCGGTTCGGGACCTGCCCGACGGGGACGGCTGGCGCCGGGCACTCGAGGCCGCCGATCACGTGGTCGCTTTCTCGATCGCCCGCAACGAGTCGACCGAGTTCGCCGACGTCCTGCTGCCGCTCGAAAGCCACGCCGAGAAGGACGGCACGGTGACCCACCCGGACGGCCGGATCCAACGGGTCCGCCCCTCGGCCCGCAGGCCGGGCGAAGTGAGGCCGGCCTGGATGGTCCTGACCGAACTCTCGGCCATGCTCGGGGTCGACACCGGGATCGACTCCACGCCGGAGGCCCTTGCCGCATTGGCTTCGGCCATCCCCTTCTACGGCGGGGTGACCGACTCCGAGATCGCCGGCCACGGCGTCCGCTGGCAGGATCGCCCGGCCGCCACCTCGGTCGGCACCCCATCCCCCGACCTCACCCTCTACGCCGACTCCCCGGGTCCCTTCAATCCCCACCTGGCTCCGGGGGAAGGGGAGTCGGCGGTCGAGAACGGAGCCGCCGTCCCGGCGGAGGAATTGACCCCCGACTCCCCGACCCTCACCAACGGCCAACTCCTGCTCGGCACCTACCGCGACCTCTGGGCCGACCCGGCCGTCGACTCCAGCCCGGCCCTCCGCTTCCTGACCCCGGCCCAACGGCTCGAGCTCTCGGGTCCGGACGCCACCAGGCTGGGACTGAGGACCGGCGACGAGGTCTCGGTCCGCTCGGGAGACGAGTCGGTCAACGCCAGGGTCGCCGTCCGGGCGGCGCTCCCTGAAGGCACCTGCTTCCTGATCGAAGGAACCCCGGCCGACAACGCCAACGTCCTCACTTCCGGGAGCGGCGGCCCGGTCGCGGTCGAGATCGGCCCGCCCGAGGTACGGCTCGACCTGGTGACCGCCGGTGGCCCGGTCGAGGGGGATGAGGAAGCGTGATCCCGGCCCTTCCGATCGCCGATACGACCTTCGTCGATGCGACCTGGATCCTGATCGTCAAGTCGCTGATCATCTTCGCCGTCATCCTCGGCATCGTCCCCGTGGTCCTTCTGGCCGAGCGCAAGCTGCTCGGCCGGTTCCAGAATCGGTACGGCCCCAACCGGGTCGGGCCGTACGGCTCGCTCCAGCCCCTGGCCGACGTCGGCAAGCTGCTCTCCAAGCAGGGCTTCAGGCCGAGCACCGCGGTCCCGGGCCTTTACGAGATAGCCCCGGTCCTGCCGATCCTGGCCGCCGTGCTCACCCTGGCGATCCTCCCCTTCGGTGACGTCCAGGGCGGGGTCGGGCTCTACGGGATCGACGTGCCGATCGGCATTCTCTACTTCTTCGCCTTCGGCGCGCTCGCCTTCTACGGCCTCCTGCTCGGCGGCTGGGCCTCGGGCTCGAAGTACAGCTTCCTCGGGGCGATGCGCTCGGCCGCCCAGCTCGTCTCCTACGAGATGGCGATGGGGCTCTCGCTGCTCGGCGTCGTCCTGATGGCCGGATCGCTCTCCCTGGTCGACATCGTCAAGGCGCAGGGGGAGATCTGGTACATCGTGCCCCAGGTCGTCGGCTTCCTCGTTTTCATGATCGCCGGCTTCGCCGAGACCAACCGGGCCCCGTTCGACCTCCCCGAGGCCGATGCCGAGCTGGTCGCCGGCTACTCGACCGAGTACGGCGGCATGCGGTTCGGCTCCTACTTCTTCGCCGAGTACATGGAGATCCTGATCATCTCGGGGATCGCCTCGACGATGTTCCTCGGCGGCTGGATGGGCCCTGGGCCGTCCTTCCTCGACCCGATCTGGATGCTGGCCAAGATGCTCGCTATCACCTTCCTCTTCATCTGGATCAGGGCGACCCTGCCCCGGTTCCGCTACGACCAGCTGATGAGCTTCGGCTGGAAGGTCCTGATTCCCCTTGCGACCGTCAACCTGGTCGTGACTGCGATCGCGGTGGTGGTCTGGTGAGCGTCCGTCCCGAGGAGATCACGGTCGTACCCCGTGGGCCCGAGCCGGGCGGTGCCGGTGGCGCCTACCGGGCCTTCGGCGAGACCCTCCGGGGACTCAGGACGACCATGGCCCGGATGTTCGAGAAGCCGGTCACGATCCAGTACCCGGAGGAGAAGACCCCGGTCTATCCACGGTTCCGCGGCCGGCACCGGCTCCACCGGTTCGAGGACACCGGCCTGGAGAAGTGCGTCGGCTGTTCGCTCTGCGCGGCCGCCTGCCCGTCCCAGTGCATCCGGGTCGTGGCGGCCGAGAACGACCCCCTCGACCGCGTCTCGGCCGGGGAGCGTTATGCAGCCGTCTACGAGATCAACCTTTCGCGCTGCATCTTCTGCGGCTACTGCGAGCTGGCCTGCCCGTTCGATGCGATCACGATGGGTCACGACTACGAGATGGCCGACTACAACCGCTCCGACCTGATCTTCACCAAGGAGATGCTGCTGGCCGAGCCGGCCGAACGGGCACCGCTGAGGCGCGAGGGAGAGTAATGGTCGAGATCGCCTTCTTCGCCGGTGCGGCGGGCGCGATCGGGGGCGCCGTGGCGGTCGTCCTGTTGAAGAACCCCTTCTACAGCGTGCTGGCGCTGGTCGTTCACCTGATCTTTCTCGCCGGCCTCTTCCTGCTGCTGAACGCCCAGTTCCTCGCCGCCGCCCAGATCGTCGTCTACGCCGGGGCCGTGATGGTGATCTACGTCTTCGTCGCCGCCTACGTCGGCGGCATCGAAGAGCCGGCCTTCGACGCCCACCCGCGCCTCCGGCTGTTCGGACCCCTGGTCGCCGCCGCCCTGTTCATCGAGATCTCGATCGCGGTCGCCGGCTCGGCCCTGATCGGCCTCGGCACCGAGGGCGTCAAGGACCTTCCGGACGGCTTCGGGACCCCGGCCGCGGTCGGCAAGCTCCTGCTCGAGGATTTCCTGATCGCCTTCGAGGCCGCCTCGATCCTGCTCCTGCTGGCCGCCGTCGCCGCGATCGTGCTGGCCGGTCGCCGGCGCGTGCCCACGGAGGAAGGCACCTAGGTCGATGTCGATCGAGTGGTATCTCGTCCTCGCCGCCCTCCTCTTCGCGATCGGAGCAGGTGGCATCCTCGTCAGGAGGAATCCTGTCGTAATCCTGCTCTGCCTCGAGTTGATGCTGAGCGCCGGTGCGCTCGCGATCCTCGCGTTCAGCCGGATGACCGGCGACGGCGACGGCCAGGTGTTCGTGCTGGTCGTGCTGGTCGTGGCCGCCTGTGAGGTCGTGGTCGGTCTCGGCCTGGTCGTTGCGATGTTCCGTCGGCGGGTCGCCCTCGACGTCGACGAGACGACGGAGCTCCACGGATGACCGCAGCCTCCTGGGCCTGGCTCGTCCTGCTCTTCCCCCTGCTCGGCTCGATGGTCATCGCCTTCGGATTCCGCCGGCTCCCGGCCCGGACCACCGGGATCATCGGCACGGCCGCGATCGGCCTTGCCTTCGTAGCCGGGGTCGGCTCGCTCTTCGCCCTACTCTCAGAGCCGTCCGAGTCGCGCTACGTCGCCTCCTCGCTCTGGGAATACGCCGGGGTCGGCGAGCTGAGGATCGACCTCGGCCTCTACGTCGATCCGCTGGCCGTCTTCATGGTCCTCGTCGTCACCGGCGTCTCCTTCCTGATCCACTTCTACTCGACCGCCTACATGGAGTCCGACGAGGGGTATCGCAGGTTCTTCTCCTACCTCAACTTCTTCGTCTTCTCGATGCTGCTGCTCGTCCTCGCCGGCAACTTCGTCCTCCTGATCGTCGGCTGGGCATTCGTCGGCTTCGCCTCCTACGCCCTGATCAGCTTCTGGTATCGCCGGACCACCGCCACCGCAGCCGGGATGAAGGCCTTCGTGATCAACGTGGTCGGCGACATCGGGCTCGTCCTCGCCGCGATCCTGATCTTCCGTGAGCTCGGGGTGCTCGACTACCGGGCCGTCTTCGAGGCCGCGCCCGAGGCCTTCACCACCAACGAGTGGACGATCGTCGCGATCTGCCTCCTGCTCCTCGTCGGGGCCTTCGCCAAGTCGGCCCAGCTGCCGTTCCATACCTGGCTCGCCGACGCGATGGAAGGTCCGACCCCGGTCTCCTCCCTGATCCACGCCGCGACCATGGTCACCGCCGGCGTCTACCTGGTCGCCCGCTCTTGGACCCTGTTCGAGCTCGCCCCTTCGGCCGCCGACGTGGCCGCGATCGTCGGCGTGGTCACCCTGCTGGTCGCCGGGACGATCGCCCTGGTCGTCACCGACCTCAAACGGATCATCGCCTACTCGACCATGAGCCAGATCGGCTACATGTTCCTCGCGGTCGGGATCGGCGCCTACTCGGCAGGGATGTTCCACCTGATGACCCACGCCTTCTTCAAGGCGCTCCTCTTCATGGCGGCCGGCTCGGTGATCGCCGTCATGGCCAACAACCAGAACATCGACCGGATGAAGGGCCTCGGCACCGCCGTGCCGTTCACCGGGGCGATGCTGGTGATCGGCTCGCTCGCCCTGGCCGGCTTCCCGCTCACCTCGGGCTGGTTCTCGAAGGACGAGATCCTCGACTACGCCCTCTACCGGGGCGACTGGTACACGTGGCTTGCGATCGCCGGTTACGTCGGCGCCCTGATGACAGCCCTCTACGCCTTCCGGATCGTCTTCAGGATCCTTCCCGGCCGGCCCTGCCCGGAGGCGGCCGAGCTGATCGAGACCGGCCACGTCGCCCACGGCGAGCCGGTCAACCCGGTGACCGGGGCCGCCGAGGATTACGAGGTCGGCTACCCCGGCCGGGACCACCACGTCGCCGAGCAGGCCCGCGGGATGAGGATCGGGATGGGCGTCCTGGCCATCCTCGCCCTGGTGGCCGGCTTCCTCCAGGTCCCCGGGGTGACCGAGGTGGTCAAGAACTTCCTCGAGCCGACCTTCGAAGGGTCCCCGCTCGCCGAGCTCCACCCGCCGGTCGGCAAGGCCTGGCTCGGACTGTTCAACGGCGGGGTGATCGCCGTGGTCGGGATCGCCCTCGCCTGGGTCTTCTGGGTCCGGCGTCCGGCGATTCCCGAGGCGCTCCAGACCCGCTTCCGCCCGCTCTACGAGCTCTTCCTCCACAAGTGGTATTTCGACGAGTTGATCGACCTGCTCATCGTCCGGCCGGTGAAGGCGCTCGGCCAGTTCGCCAACCGGGTGATCGAGCCGTTCGTGGTCGGCGGGATCGTCACCGGAACGACCACTCTCGTCCGCTCGGCTGGGTCCCTGGTCCGTGACCTCCAGAGCGGGATGATCCGGGCCTACGCGGCCCTGATGGTGCTCGGCACGATCCTGCTCGTCCTCTACCTGCTGATCGGGGCCGCCTGATGCTTTCGGTATTGCTCTGGCTCCCGCTCGCCTTCGGCATCGTCGCCCTGCTGGTCCCGGCCGGGAGGGCCTGGATCCCGGCCCTCGCCGGAGCGATCGGGACCCTGGTCGTCGCGGTCGTCTTCTGGGCTGGCTGGGGCTCACCCGGAGAGGTGCCCCAATACGCCGAGTCCGTCCCCTGGATTCCCGAGCTCGGCATCTCGTACTCGCTGGCGATCGACGGCCTCTCCCTCTTCCTCGTCCTGTTGACCGCCCTCGCCTGGGTCCCGGCCGTCGCCTTCGCCGCTTCGCGAAAGGCCGGCGAGGGGAGGGAGCGACTCTTCTACTTCATGCTGATGCTCGGCGAGTCGGCCACCCTCGGCGCCTTCCTCGCCTCCGACCTGATCCTCTTCGTCCTCTTCTTCGACCTGATGATCGTCCCGTTCTACTTCCTGTTCGGGATCTGGGGCCGCGACCGGGACGGGGTCGGGGCAGGTACGGCGACCATGCGGATGATCATCTACACCCTGGTCGGCTCGCTCCTGATGCTGGTCGGAGCTGTCGCCCTCGGGTTTGCGGCTGAGGACGCCTCCGGCAAGGAGCTCACCTTCGAGATCGCCGAGCTGATCCGCCGCGGCATCCCGGACTCCACCCAGTACTGGATCTTCTGGCTCTTCGCCCTCGCCTTCTTCATAAAGATGCCGCTCTTCCCCTTCAACGGCTGGATGCCCGATGCCTACCGGGCCGCACCGCTGCCGGCCCTCGCCCTCTTCTCGGCGGTGCTCTCCAAGGTCGGCGCCTACGGCTTCCTCCGGGTCGTCCTCCCGGTCATGCCGGACGCGGCCGAGCTCTTCCAGACGGCGATCCTGATCTTCGCCGTCGCCTCGATCATCTACGGCTCGGTGATCGCCTTCACCAAGATCGATCTCCGGCTGATCATCGGCTTCTCCTCGATCGCCCAGCTCGGCTTCATCACCCTGGGCATTTTCGCGCTCGACGACACAGGGGCCAGCGGTGCCCTCTTCCAAATGGTCAACCACGGCCTGGTCGTCGTGCCGGCGATCCTGATCGTCGGCCTTATCGCCGAGCGGACCGGGTCCGAGGATCTCGGCCCGATGGGTGGCCTGGCGAAGAACGCCCCGATCCTCGCGGTGATCTTCCTGATCGTCACCATGGCGACCCTCGCCCTGCCCGGCTCACCCAACTTCATCGGCGAGTTCCTGATCCTGAACGGCACCTTCCAAGTCTCGGTCGCAATCGCGATCGTCGCCTCCTCCGGCGTGGCGCTGGCCGCTTACTACGCGCTCAGGATGTACCAGCGGACCATGCACGACCCGCTCCCGCCGGGCTCGGACTCGCGCGAGATCTCCCTCCGCGACGGCCTGATCGTCGTGCCGATGGTTCTCGTCCTGGTCGTCCTCGCCTTCGCTCCCCAGATCGTGCTCGGTGAGACCGGCGAGGCCGTTGCCGACGTGGTCGAGAAAGTGGGGTCGGCGGGTTGACCTTCCAGCCACCCGAGATCGATTACTGGGCACTCGCCCCGGTCATCGCCCTCACGGTCGGGCTCGCCCTGGCCGTGGTCCTCGCCGTCGCAGGCCGGCTCTCCCGACTCGCCCCGGGGGCCGCGGTCCTGTCCATGCTCGTCGCCAGTGGCCTCCTGATCGGCTCGTGGGGCGAGGAAAAGAGCATCATCGAGGGCACCCTCGCGATCGACGGCCTCTCGATCACCTTCTCGCTCCTGATCCTGGCTGCAGGGATCGCGGCCGTCCTCTTCTCGCTCGGCGACCCGGCCTCCGAACAGGCCGGCCGTCCCGACTTCATCGCGCTGCTGCTCGGCTCGATCCTCGGCATGGTCCTGCTGACCCAGGCCGACAACCTGATCACCTTCTTCATTGCCCTCGAGCTCTTCTCGATCCCGCTCTATGCCCTCTGCGGGACCGACCTCCGGCGGGAGGGCTCGCTCGAATCGGGCCTCAAGTACCTGATCATCGGCTCGCTCGGCTCGGCCACCCTGCTGTTCGGGATGGCCTTCGTCTATGGGGCCTCCGGGGCCACCGGGTTCGACCAGATCGCCCAGGGACTCAGCTCCGCCGATCTGCTCTCCGACCCGATCACCCTCACCGGAGTCGGCCTGGTCACCGTCGGGCTGGCCTTCAAGGTCTCGCTCGCGCCCTTCCACCAGTGGACGCCCGACGTCTACCAGGGGGCGCCGACCTCGATCACCGCCTTCATGGCGGTTGCGACCAAGCTGGCCGGGTTCGCGGTATTCATCCGCTTCTTCCTCACCGCCCTCGAGCCGCTGGCCGCCGACTGGGACGTAGTTCTCGCAGCGGTCGCCGCGATCTCGATCGTGGTCGGCAACCTCGGCGCCCTCGGCCAGGACTCTCTCAAGCGGATGCTGGGCTACTCCGGGATCGCCCAGGCCGGGTACATGGTCGGTGGGATCCTGGTCGCAACCCAGGAAGGGGTCGAGGCACTCTCCTTCTACCTCGCCGCCTACCTGGCGATGAACCTGGCCGCCTTCGCCGTGCTCGTTATCCGCGAGCAACGGGACGGAAGCACCGACTCGATCGCGGCGCTCAAGGGGCTCGGCAGCCGTGACCGGGCGCTCGCCTGGCCGATCACGATTGCGATGCTCGGCCTGGCCGGCCTGCCGCCGACGGTCGGCTTCCTCGGCAAGCTCTATCTGATTTCGGCCCTGGTCGATGCCGAATGGACCTGGCTCGCGATCCTCGTCGTGGTCGGCTCCATCGCTTCGCTCGGCTACTACCTCCGGGTCGTGGGCGTGGTCTGGTCCGGCAACGATGAGGAGCCTGTTCGGGCGGAAGCGGACGGGGGAGGAGTGTTCAAGGTCGTGGTCGCGATCGGGATCGTGGCGGCGACCGTCTCGGTCGTCTTCGGCGTCGTCCCGGACCCGCTCCTCGACTTCACGAGCCAGGCCGCGAACGCGATCGGGTTGCCGACCGGGTGAGCCGGACCGGTCCCGGGGCGACCGGTGATCGACGGGTCGAGAGGGGGTAGCGGTGGTCTGGGTCGCAGCGGCGGTGGTCATTTCGGTCCTGGTTGGCCTCTTCTCCGAGCGGGCCCGCCCCGAGGCCGCAGCCGACCTCGCCAGGCGGGCCCTTTCGTTCCTGCTCTACGTCTTCTTCCCGCCGATCGTCTTCGTCAACCTCGCCGAGACCGACTTCGGCTTTGGCATGGGCGCCGGGCTCATCGCCGGGCTGGTCGCGATCGTGACCGTCGCCGGCCTCGCCTGGTTCGCCGCCGCCCGCCTGCTCCGGCTCTCCCGGCCGGAGACCGGCTCGGTGATCGCCTGCTCGGTCATCCCCAACACCAGCTACCTGGGCTATCCCGTGGTCCTCGCCCTGATGGGCGGCGAGGAGCTCTCCCGGGCCGTCGCCTACGACGTGGTGGTCGGCGGGGTCGGCCTCACCCTGCTCGGCTTCGGTGCCGGGGCGGCCTTCGGTGACCGGGCCGGGTCGGGCTTCGGGGAGAGGCTCCGCGCCTTCTTCCTCAGGAACCCGCTGCTCATCGCCGCGATCCTCGGGCTGCTCACCCCGGGATCGCTGCTGCCGGACGTGCTGGTCGAGGTCTCCTGGGTCCTCGTCACCCTGTCGCTGCCGATCGGCTTCTTCGCAGTCGGTGCCGTGATCGCCGGCGAACAGCGAACCGGCTCGATCGGTGGCCTGCCGGGCTTCACCCCGGCGGTCGGACTGGTGACCGTGATCCGCCTCGTCCTCGCCCCGGGGGTCCTCCTCCTGCTCACGTTGCCGTTCACCGGGGTTCCGCCTTCCTACTACGTGCTGGCCGCGATGCCGGCCGGCCTGAGCTCGATGGTGATCGCCCACGCCTACGGGCTCGACCTCAGGACCACGGCCGAGGCCGTCGCCTGGACAACGGCGATCGTGCTCGTCGCCGGCCTCGTGTTCACCGCCTTCGCCTGACCGGGGTGACGCGAGTTCGTGCGATCATCGCCCGGTGTCCGCTTCAGGTCGATCAGCTCCGCCATCGAGGTAGCTGGTGAGGGCCTGCCTGAAGTGCGGTGAGTTCCGGATCGAATCCGCGACCGATCCGGGAACCCGTGTCTGCCGGCAGTGCGAGTTGGGGCGCCAGGCCACCGAGCGACCGTTCCCGTCCGGGGCGACGGACGAAGAGAAGGCCGAGGCCTTCATCCGCGAGTCGGGCTGGCGGCTCGCCATCACGATGCTCGACATCCCCCACCAGTACACGGTGAGGGACCTCGCCTCGCCCGATGCCCGCAAGACGACCGCCCGTGGCCACGCCGGGTTCGAGTGGCTCGTCTCCTGGATCCGCGAAAACGGAACCCGCAAGCGCTGGGGCCCTTATGAGCACACCTATCTCGTGGTCGGCGAGTGGGAGTACTGGACGATGGGCTACCCGGTCGAGGAGACGACGATCGTCAACCGCCAGGCGGTCGGCCCGCGGGCGATCGAGTACATGGAGTCCCAGGTCGAGGAGGCCCGCAGCAGGTAGCTCGCCCGTCCGGGTGGTTTCCGGCCTCGCTCGCTGGGATGATTCCCTGCATGGCGTCGATCCAGCACGTCTCGCTCGAAGTCGACCCGGGCCTGATCGCCACAGAGATCGCTTTCTGGGAGCTGCTCGGCTTCGAGCGGACCGAGCCGCCCGAAGGGATCGGTGAGTCCGCGGTCTGGATGGGGGCCGGCGAGCAGGCCGTCCACCTGCTGGCCGTCGAAGGTGCCGTGGTGCCGGTGAAGGGCCACGTCGCCCTGGTCGAGCCGGATCTCCGGCGGGTTCGGGAGGCTTTAGGGCAAGGGGGATTCGAGGTGGTGGAGGGCGAGCCCTACTGGGGGGCCGAGCGGCTCAAGGCGACCTCGCCCGTCGGCCACCTGGTCGAGCTGATGGCCGCGCCGCCCGGCTGACCCGCCGGCCCCCACGGGCCATCCCGGGGGAGGGGAGCGTTGCCCCGGCGATCCGGTCGGACACTTCCGGGGCGGCTGTTAGTTTCGGGCGGTGGATTACCCGGTCGAGCATTTCACCGCCGAAGAAGAGGCCCTGCTCGGGTCCCACTTCACCAACGTCGACCTCCCGGTCTTTGCCCTGGTCAACCTGCCCGAGACGGTCAAGGGAGCTCTCTTTGCCCGCTACTCCCGTTACCAGGGAACGCTCCGCAGGCTCTACCTGGACGAGTTCGCCGCCGAGATGCCCGAGGGCGGCCGTCCTTTCGACGGCGACGAGGGCAAGCGGGCGGCCGACCTCTATGACCGTATCTTCGTCGGCTATGGCGACGACTCGATCGCCCAGGTCGGCGGCGCCCACATCGCCTGCGAGTGGGTCTCGAATATCCTCACCAAGCAGCTCCAGCGCGGCCGGCTCGCCGCCTACCTCGAGCAGTCGACCCGCTACATCCCCTACGACCGGGAGATACCGGGCGGCGGCTACCGTTACTTCCGCGACGCCGAGCTGGACGGGCCGTTCCGCGAAGCGATGGACCGGGTCTTCTCGATCTACTCGGAATCGATCCCGGTGGTCGAGGAGTGGGCCGCCGGCCAGTTCCCGCGCGGCGACGAGCCGGAGGGGCCGTGGCGCTCCTCGATCCGGGCGAAGGCGCTCGACCTGCTGCGTGGCCTGCTCCCGGCCGCGACCTTGAGCCACGTAGGGATGTTCGCCTCCGGCCAGGCCTACGAGCAGCTCCTGCTCAGGTTGATGGCCTCGCCGCTGCCGGAGGCCCGCTCGTTCGGCACGATGATCCTCGACGAGCTGAAGAAGGTGATGCCGAGCTTCGTCGCCCGGGTCGAGCGCCCCGATCGGGGTGGCGAGTGGGTCGATTACCTGACCGGGCGCCGCGAGGCGACCGAGCAGTGGGTGGCGAGGCTCGGGCTGGACCGCGCCAGCGGAGAAGACCCCGGGCCGTCGGTCGACCTCGTCGCCGTCCGGGGAACGGAGGAAGACGTACTCGCCTCCTGCCTGTTCGAGGCAGCCGGTACCTCGGAGGCCGAGACCCGGGCCCGGGTCGAGGCGCTGGACCCGGGCGAGCGGGAGGAGCTCTTCCGGGCGATCGTCGGGGACCGTGCCAACCGGCGACACCGCCCCGGCCGGGGATTCGAAGCCGTCTCTTACCGGTTCGAGATCGTCTCCGACTACGGAGCCTTCCGCGACCTCCAGCGGCACCGGATCCTGACCTGCCAGTGGCAGGCCCTGACTCCGGACCTCGGTGCCTGGGTACCGGAGGAACTCGAGCAGGCCAGGGTCGCCGACCGCTACCGGGAGGCGCTGGACATCTCCGGCTCCGAGTACGGGCGTCTGGCCGACGTCGGCCTCCCGCACCTCGCCCCTTACGCCCTCTGTCTCGGCTTCCGGATCCGGTACGTCCTCGACCTCAACGCCCGCGAGGCGATGCAGCTGATCGAGCTCCGCTCCGGCAGGGAGGGGCACCCGACCTACCGGGCCGTGGCGATAGCGATGCGCGATGCGATCGCAGCCGTCCACCCCTCGATCGCCGGGGCGATGGAGTTCGTCGACGACTCCGACGAGGAGCGCCTCGAGCGGATCCTCTCCGAGGTCCGGACCCACGAGAAGCAGGTCGCGGCCGGGACCACCAAGGCCCCGCCCGGGTTCAGCACGCTCGGCTGACGCTTCCGGGACTTCAGCCGTTGCTGTGGAGCCGGCCCACCCCGGGCAGGAACCTGCCGACCTTTCGGCCGTAGCGCTCGTACTCCTCGCCGAACACCTTCCGGAGGTTCGGCTCCTCGACCGTCCTCACCTGGATCTCGAACCCGAGGAAGAGGCAGAACCCGGCGACCAAGGCGATCGGGTTCGGGACCATCAGGAACAGGCCCAGGGAGAAGACGAAGACGGCTGCGAAGAAGGGGTTTCGCGACCAGGCGAACAGGCCGTCGGTGACCAGCTCGGTCCGCTCGCCCGGCTCGACCCCGATCCGCCAGGACTCGCCCATCGCCTCCTGGGCAGCCAGGCAGAGGGCCCACCCGCCGAGCACCAGGGCCAGCCCGAACCACCCGATCCAGGTTGCCTCGAGGAATCCGAAGGGCTGGATCGTTCCGGTGAGCTGGAGGATCGGGGCGACCAGTGCGCCGATCGAGCCGATGATGATCAACAGGCCGGCGAACCGCTCGACCGGGCCCTCGTCCTTCGACATCCCATGGAAGCCGGTCGAGCCGGTCCGTCGCTTCATCGCGAGGCTCTTGCCGCCGAAGGTGACCAGCAGGAAGAGGACGTAGATCGAAAGCGCGAGGGTGGCCATCCGGTCACCTTACGAGTTCGGACAGGTCGCCGATCAGGTGATCCGCACCGGCCGGATCACCCCCGGTCGAGACCAGGATCCCGTCGATCCCTGCCGCTTTCGCCCCGGCGATGTCGGTGTCGGGCCGGTCGCCGATCATCGCGACCCGGTCGGGCCGGTCGATCGCTTCCAGTCCGGCCTCGAAGATCGCGGGCTCGGGCTTGCCGGTAACGGTTGCGGTTGCCCCGGAAGCGGTTTCGATCGCAGCCAGGATCGCTCCGGTGCCGGGCCAGTGGCCGTCCGGCATCGGCATGGTCGGGTCCCTACCGGTCGCACCGAACGGGACCCCGGTGGCTGCCGCCATTGAGGCCGCCCGGAGCTCTCCATAGGCGAATTCCTCGTGGCCGGAGACCATCACGCTCTCGGCCCGCCTCCATTCGTCCTCCTGGACCGCCTCGATCCCGGCCTCCTCGACCTGACGCCGGAAGGAGTCGGTCCCGATCACTACCGCCGGGCTTCCCGGTCCCGGTCCTTCGAGGATCAGCGAGACGAGCGTCTGGGCCGATGTAACCAGCCGTTCCTCGGCGACCTCGATCCCGAGCGAGCGGAGCAGATCGGCCTGCTCCTCGGGGGCGAGCCTCGGGTTGTTGGTCACGAAGGCGTACGGCTTGCCTGCCCCCACCAGCTCGGCGAGCGCTTCGACCGCACCCGGCAGCGGCTCTTCGCCAAGTAGGACCACGCCATCTATGTCGATCAAGAAGCCGTCGTAAAGGTCGGCGAGGGCCACTCAGGAAGCGGCCCGGATCGCCTCGATCAGCTGGGCCTTGTTCATCGAGGACCGGCCCTTGAGGCCGAGCTCGGTCGCCACCTTATAGAGCTCCGCCTTGGTCATCGACGTGTCCACCTGTGGTCCGGACCCGGAACCCGGGACGGGCGAGTCGGCAGCGGGGGAAGGCCCCTTGCCTACGCTCTCGATCGGCCCGTGCCCGTCTGCGGCCTGGCCGAGCTCGCCGTCGCCCCCGTTACCGCCGGCAAGGCGGTTCATAAGGGCCAAGCCGATCCCGATCGCGCCGACCAGCACGGCTGCACCGATCGCGCAACTCCTCCTTACGAGGAACCTTTCTGAGAAGAGTTTCTCCATCGATCTCTCCGGCCTTCAGGATATTCCGTCCGGAGCCAAGGTGTCGGGTGTCGTTGTCGACCATGCCCTGAGGGGTTGAGGACGAAGCCGCGGAGGGATGTGCCCGTTCGGCAGTGCTACGCACGACGAATGGTCACAGACGCGAGAGCCGACCCTTCATCCTGCCGTTCAGAGGCAAGTAGTAAGCCCCCTCGACCGGAGGGACAGTGCAATGAAGCACGGCCCAAAGGTCGAGGGGGCTTAGGACGCCGCCTATGGACGCAGGATCAGCCGCAGCCGGTGTTGTTGCCGCACGACGAGCAGGTGTAGCAGGAGCCCGTCCGCTGCATCATCCCGCCGCACTGGTCACAGGCCGGGCCGAGCTCGGCGGCTCCGCCGGTCACCTGGACCCTGGCCGGGACGACCGGTACGTCGTCGGTCAGGGCCTCGGCAGCCGGAACGGCCGAACCACCCGGGTCCGGACCGTGGTGGCCGTTCCCGTTGCCATTCCCGTTCCCGTTACCGGACTCCTCGTGCTCGGCTTCCTTTCGCCTGCGGACCTCCTCGGTCAGGATGCCCTGCTCCTCGAGGAACTCGGCGTCCTCGACGAACTGGGAGGCGAGCCACCGCATGATGTAGTCGGGCATCGACTTGGCGAACGGGATCTCCGGGTTGCCGGTGATTCCCTCCGGGTCGAACCTCATGTAGCTGAACTTCCGCACGAACACTTCGAGCGGAACCCCGTACTGGAGGCCGAGCGAGATTGCCGTCGCGAAGGCGTTCATCATGCCCCGCATCGTCGAGCCCTCCTTGCCGATGTCGGTCAGGAAGATCTCCCCGACCGAGCCGTCCTCGTACTTGCCGGCCGTGATGTAGCCCTCGTGGCCGCCGACCGAGAACTTGTGGGTCACCGACTCCCTGGTCTTCGGCATCCGCTGGCGGACGGGACCGGCCGCCTCCTCGGCCGAGGCACCCTTCTCCTCCTGGGCGTCGGTTCGGAGTGCCTGGGCCGTCTTCGAGCCGTCGCGGTAGATCGCAAGCGCCTTCAGGCCCTTCTCCCAGCCACGCGTGTAGGCGTCGGCGATGTCTTCGATCGTCGCGTCGTGAGGCAGGTTGACCGTCTTCGAGATCGCTCCCGAGATGAACGGCTGGACCGCGGCCATCATGTCGATGTGTCCGGTGTGCGAGATCGCCCGCTCACCGACCGCCACGTCGAACACCGGCAGGTGCTCCTGCTTCAGGCCCGGGGCACCGACGATCGTGTTGTTCTCGTCGATGTGCGACTCGATCTGGGCGATGTCGGACTCGCCGTAGCCGAGCGTCCGGAGTGCCATCGGGACCGAACGGTTGACGATCGTCATCGACCCGCCGCCGACCAGCTCCTTGAACTTGACCAGCGAGAAGTCCGGCTCGATGCCGGTCGTGTCGCAGTCCATCAGGAAGCTGATCGTGCCGGTCGGAGCCAGCACGGTCGCCTGGGCGTTCCGGTAGCCGTGCTCGTCACCGAGTGCGACCGCACGCTCCCACTCGTTGCGGGCCGCCTGCAGCAGATCCTCCGGCACCCCTTCGGACTCGACCTCGTAGGCCGCGTCGCGATGCATCCGCATGACCTCGTTGTGCGGCTCGCGGTTCTCCTCGTAGGCGTCGTACGGACCCATCGCGCTGGCGATCTCGGCCGAACGCCGGTAGGCCCGGCCGGTCATGACCGCGGTGATCGCGGCCGCCAGGTTCCGGCCTTCCTCCGAGTCGTAAGGCATCCCCTTGCTCATCAGCAGGGCGCCGAGGTTGGCGTAGCCCAGCCCGAGCTGGCGGAACCGGTTTGCGTTCTCGCCGATCTCGGCGGTCGGGTAGCTGGAGTAGCCGACCACGATCTCCTGGGCGAGGAAGATGGTGTCGACCACCGATTCGAAGCCCTTGACGTCGAACGAGCCGTCGTCGTTTCGGAACTTCATCAGGTTGATCGAGGCCAGGTTGCAGGCCGAATCGTCGACGTGCATGTACTCCGAGCATGGGTTGGAGGCGTTGATCCTGCCCGAGTTCGGGCAGGTGTGCCACCGGTTGATCGTCGTGTCGTACTGGATCCCGGGATCGGCGCACCGCCAGGCGGCGTCGGCAATCTGGTTCATCAGGTCGCGGGCCCCGACGGTCTTGGCCACCGAGCCGTCGGTCCTGGCGAGCAGGTCCCACTCGGCGTCGTCGCGGCAGGCCTCCATGAAGTCGTCCGAGACCCGGACCGAGTTGTTCGCGTTCTGGTATTGGATCGAGGTGAAGCCGTCACCATCGATCGACATGTCGAACCCGGCATCCCGGAGCGCCTCGGCCTTTTCCTCCTCGCGGGCCTTGCACCAGATGAAGTCCTCGATGTCGGGGTGGTCGACGTTCAGGACGACCATCTTGGCCGCCCGGCGGGTCTTGCCACCGGACTTGATCGTTCCGGCCCAGGAGTCGGCCCCGCGCATGAAGCTGACCGGGCCGGAGGCCGTACCACCCTTGGCCAGCTGCTCGACCGAGCCCCGGATGTTCGAGAGGTTGATCCCGGAGCCGGAGCCTCCACGGAAGATCGTTCCCTCCTTGGTGTTCCACTCGAGGATCGACTCCATCGTGTCCTCGACGCTCAGGATGAAGCAGGCCGAGCACTGCGGCGACTCCTCAAAGCCGACGTTGAACCAGACCGGCGAGTTGAAGGCTGCTTCCTGGTGGAGCAGGATCGCGGTCAGCTCGTCCTCAAAGGCCTCGGCGTCGGCCTCGCTGGCGAAGTAGCCGCCCTCACGGCCCCAGCCGGCGATCGTGCCGGCCACCCGGGAGATCATCTGCTTGACCGAGGTCTCGCGCTCGTCGCTGCCGAGCTGGCCGCGGAAGTACTTCTGGGCGACGATGTTGGTCGCGTTCTGGGACCAGGAGCGGGGGAACTCGACCCCGCGCTGCTCGAAGGCCGGATTCGCAGGGTCGCCGATGATCGCGTCGCGGAGCTCCCACTCGACTTCGTCGAAGGGGTGGACTCCTTCCCTGGTCAAGCGTCGCTCGACGGTCACTCCCGCCGGGTTGATCTTCGTCTCGTGGGTCGTCGTCTGGGCCATCTTCTCTCGCTCTCTCTCCCGTTTTACTTACTAAAGGTAACTAACTGCTAATCGCTCTTCGTCAGGCTTGGCGTCAGCTGGTCGATCTCGGCTTGGACGTCCTCGACGCCCAGCTGCCGGTAGACAGCTGCGAACTGCAGGTACGCGACCTGGTCGATCCGCTTGAGCCCGGCAAGACACATCTCGCCGATCTTTGCGGCCGGGATTTCACCCCCGGAACGGCGTGCAGCCGCTTCGACCCGTTCGACCAGGGCGTCGATCGCCTCCGGCTGGACCGGTCGCTTGTGCGAGGCCCGCTCCAGCCCGCCGCGCAACTTCGCACGGTCGAATGGCTGGCGCTGGCCGTCCCGCTTGCGGACGAAGAGGTTCTCCGCCTCGTACCGCTCGTAGGTAGTGAAGCGATGGCCGCAGGACGGGCACTCCCGCCTGCGGCGAACGGCTGCTCCCTCCGAGGTTCCTCGGCTCTCGAGCACACGACTCGCCTCTCCACACTCAGGGCAACGCACATGGCGGAAGATACTAGGAGTGGGGCCGGATACCTTTCCGTGACGCTATATGTAGTGGTCAGGGAGGATGAGCGGCCCGCACGCTCCGCATTGATTCCGATCGCACGGGGAGTCCGACGCTACCGGTGGCGTCCGTTGACGGGGTTCGTCGGTCGGTTCGGTGCCGGGGCCCGGTGGCGGCCGGTTGGCATCCGCACCGGGTCCGAATACCATCGGGGTCCAACAGGGGGAGGCGATGCGGACCCGGTCCGGGTTCCCTCTTCAGACGAGCCGATAACGAGGAGGGAACGACATGGCGAGCACGCAGAGAGACGATTCAGGAGACGACGGAGCGAGGGGGTGGACGGCCAGAGTGCCGCTGCCCTCGCCGGCGATGGCAGTGGCGCTGCTGGCGCTCTTCGTCGCCATGGGCGGCTCGGCCTGGGCAGTCACCAAGGTGGGGACCAAGCAGATCAGGAACAACGCCGTCACCACTCCGAAGATCAAGCCCGGAGCGGTAAAAGCCTCGCGGCTCGCCGCGGGCTCGGTGACTGGATCGAAGATCGCCGCTGGTGCCGTGACCGGCCCCAAGCTCGCCGTCGGCTCGGTCGGAGCGGCCAATATCCTGCCCGGGTCGGTCGGCGCCGACACGCTTGCCGACTCTGCCGTGACCACCGGGAAGATCGCCGACGCGGCGGTGAACTCTTCGAAGATCGCCGCATCGGCCGTGGACTGGTGGCAGATTGCCGACGGGGCCGTAGAGGGATCGAAGATCCTCGCTGGGGCCGTGAGCTCATCGAAGATCGCCGATCAGACGATCGGCTCGAACAAGCTCTCGTACTCCTACGTGGACGGTCCGGAGGAGGCGATGGCGGTCGGCCAGAGCGCGACAGCTACGGCGATTTGCCCCGCGGGAAAGATCGCGATCAGCATGGGGTACATCGCGAACAGCCCTGCCGTGAACGTCTACGCGGCTTACCTCAGCACGTCACAAGCCGTCGTCTTTGCCAACAATCCGAACGACAGCCCCGTCCCTAACGCCACCATCCAGGCCAAGGCCATCTGCCTGTAGTCCCGGCCCGGGAGACCGAACCGGTCGAGCGGCCGCCCCGGGGTGTCGGGGCGGCCGTTCCATTTCCCGGGCACGGACGTAGCCGCGACCCGCCGGCCATGAAGTGAAGACGCGGTCACACCGGTCCGCCGGGCTGGTGGGAGAATGCCTCCCGGAATGGAAGCGCCGGCCGGCGACACCCCGCTCTCCATCTTCCTCAGGTTCCTGAGGATCGGGGCGATCGCCTGGGGCGGCCCGGCAGCCCAGACCCAGATCCTCTACCGCGAGTGCGTCGAGGAGGAGGGCTGGGTCAGCCCGGACTCCTTCCGCAGGACGCTCGCCGTCTACCAGGTCCTCCCCGGACCGGAGGTGACCGAGCTCTGCATCTACTTCGGCCGGCTGAGGGCTGGACGGCTGGGAGGGCTGCTGGGAGGGCTCGGCTTCGTCCTCCCGGGCTTCCTGCTGATGCTGGCGCTCTCGGTCGCCTACGTGGAGTTCGACCTCAGCGACCGGTTCGGCTCCTTCTTCTCCGGCATGCAGGCGGCGGTTGGCGCGCTGGTGGCGATCGCGGTGATCCGGCTGGGGAGGAGGTTCCTCGACGACCTGCCACTCTTCCTGATTGCCGCCGCCGCCTTCGGCCTGACCCTCGGGGTCGGGCTCTCGTTCGTCCTCGTCCTGCTCCTGGCCGGGGTCGCCTACGAGGTGGTCAGGTGGGGCAGGGGCGGCGATCGCGGCCTGTTCTCCCTCTCCCCGCTGGCCCTCGTCCTGATTGCCGCAACCGCTGGCGGTGCGACCCTGCTGGTCGAGGTCTTCTGGGAAGGGTTGAAGGCAGGCCTTCTCACCTTCGGGGGCGCCTACACGGTTATCCCCTTCCTCCAGGAGTCGGTCGTCGATTCGAACGGCTGGCTGACCCAGGCCGAGTTCCTCGACGGACTCGCCCTCGGCGGCGTGTTGCCCGCTCCGCTGGTCATCGTCGCCACCTTCACCGGCTACCTGACCGACGGCCTCGCCGGGGCACTGGTCATGACCTTCGCGATCTTCCTGCCCGCCTTCCTCCTGCCGACCTTCCTCCACGGACGCCTGGTCCGGATCTCGGAGCATCCCCGGCTCGAGAGCTTCCTCCACGGGGTGACCGCCGGGGTGGTCGGCCTGATAGCGGCCGTCGTCGTGGTGATCGTCGGTGACTCGGTCACCGGGCCGGCGACCGGGGTGATCGCGGCTCTCTCCTTCCTGCTCCTCTACCTCTTCGATTCTCGCCTGACCATCCCCCTGGTGATCATCGGGGCAGGGACGGCCGGTGCACTGCTCGGGCTTGCCTGAGCGCCCCCGTCGCTCCGGTAGCCTCAGTCAGGCGATGAGTCCGGCCGAAGACAGGGCGAGCAGGAAGTTTCAGGAGGCGGCCGAGGCTGCCCGGGAGCGTGCGGCGGGAGCAGCCCAGAGCGCCCGCGAATCGGCCTCTCACGCCCGCGAGGTGGCGACCGACAGGGCGGTCCACGCCCG
Organism: Solirubrobacterales bacterium; assembly: GCA_032119635.1. Lineage (GTDB taxonomy): Bacteria > Actinomycetota > Thermoleophilia > Solirubrobacterales > 70-9 > 67-14. The sequence goes on along the minus strand of JAUMBO010000146.1, from coordinate 8,588 downwards.
CGAATCGGCAGCAGCACTCAGGGACTCGGCAACCGAGAAGATCAGGGCGGTCAAGCCGAAGTTCAGGGGCGTGAGCCACGAGTGGGCCTTCTTCGTCTCGCTCGGCCTGGGGCTCTCGCTGATCGTCCTCGCCGACACCCCGGAGAAGCTGCTCGCCGCCGCCATCTACGCCGTTTCTCTCTCGGCCCTTTTCGGCGTTTCCGCGCTCTACCACCGGATCGACTGGAAGACGACCCGAAGCCGGATGATGATGCGCCGGCTCGACCACTCGATGATCTTCCTGCTGATCGCCGGCACGGTAACCCCGTTTGCCCTTCTGACCATCTCCGGCACCCTCGCCACCGCGATCCTGATCGCGGTCTGGACCGGGGCCGTGATCGGGATCGCGATCGAGCTGCTCTGGATCGGCTCCCCCAAGTGGGTCAGCGTGGTGATCTACCTGGTGGTCGGCTGGATCGGGGCGATCGCTTTCCCGGCGATCGTCGGCAGCGCCGGGATAGGGGCCGGACTGCTGATCGCCACCGGCGGGATCCTCTACACGGTCGGTGCCGTCGTCTATGCGACCAAACGGCCCGACCCGGTCCCGACCAAGTTCGGCTACCACGAGGTCTTCCACCTGCTGGTCATCGGCGCCGCCGGGGCGCACTTCGCGGCCGTGGCCCTGTTCGCCCTCTGATCGCGATGGCCGATCATGTCACCGAAGCGAAGAGGGGACAGCTGAGAGTCGGCCCCGGCTCGGTCCGGGTCTTCGAAGCCGGCCCGCACCAGGCCTCGGAGGCGGTTGCCTTCTTCCACGGCAATCCCGGCTCGGCTGGCGACTGGGTCGACCTGGTCGACGAGGTCGGTGGCCTCGCCAGGGCGATCGCCTTAGACCTGCCCGGCTTCGGGGAGAGTCCCTCGCCGCCCGGGTTCGGCCACACGCTCGAGGAGTACGCCGAGTGGGTCGGTCAGGCGCTCGATGCGGCCGGGATCTCCCGGGTCCACCTCGTCCTCCACGACTTCGGCGGCCCGATTGCCCTCGTCTGGGCCGCCTACAACCCCGACCGGGTCGCCTCGGTCACCCTGTTCAACACCGGCATCCTCACCGGCTACGACTGGCACACGATGGCCCGGGTCTGGCAGACCCCGGTGGTCGGGGAGCTCTCGATGAGGATCATGAGTCGCGGGATCTTCCGCCGCGCGGTCTCCTCGGCCGAGCCGCGTGGCCTGCCCCGCGAGTTCCTCGACGAGATGTTCGACAACTACGACCGCGACACTCGCGCGGCCGTGCTCGACCTCTATCGCAGCGCGAAGGACCTCGGCGACCGGGCCGACGAGGTGGCCCGCCGACTGGCCGACGCCGACATTCCGGCGCTGGTCGTCTGGGGTTCGAAGGACCACTACCTGAACGCCTCCTTCGCCTCCCGCCAGCGCGAGGCCTTCCCCTCGGCCGAGGTCCACCTCGTCCCCGATTCCGGCCACTGGCCCTTCATCGATTCACCCGAAGTCTGCCGGTCCCTGCTGGTCGCCTTCCTCGAGGACCAGGTCTAGTCCGGGGCGAACCCGGACCGGCCATCCGGCCCCCAGGCTGCACCTCCGGACCCGAAGGGTCCGAAATAGCCGCCCGACCGGCCCTGCTACTCTCGCCCCGCGATGAGGCTGATCATCACCGAGAAGAACAACTCCGCGAAGAAGATCGCCGAGATCCTCTCCAACGGCGACTTCCGCGAGGAGGCCTCGTTCAAGGTCCCTCTATATATATGGGAGGGTCCCGAGGGCGAGAGCATGACCATGGGCCTCAAGGGCCACGCGGTCGAGCGGGCCTTCCCCGACGAGAAGATCTACAAGCAGTGGAAGCTCGACACGCTCCACGAGCTGGTCGATGCGCCTCTGGTCGTCCGGCCGACCGACGGCAACGTGATCCGGGCGGTCCGCAAGCAGGCCAAGACGGCGACCAGCCTGATCATCGCGACCGACTTCGACCGCGAGGGTGAGCTGATCGGACTCGAGACGCTCGACGAGGCGCTCGACGTGAACCCCGACCTCGGCCCGACCGTGCGCCGGGCCCGGTACTCGGCCCTCACCCGTGATGAGATCGAGCGGGCCTTCTCCGAACTCGACGACCTCTCCTACCCGCTCGCCCACGCTGGCGGCGCCCGCCAGGACATCGACCTCTACTGGGGAGCCGCCCTGACCCGGGCCGTCTCCCTGGTCAGCAAGGCGTACGGCTCGAACTTCCTCTCGGTCGGCCGAGTCCAGAGTCCGACCCTCGGCCTGATCGTCGAGCGCGAGCTTGAACGCCGGGCCCACGTGCCCGAGCCGTACTGGGAGCTGTTCGCCCGGTTCGCCCACCCCGACGGCACCTTCCAGGCTCACCACGCAACCGACAAGTTCTGGGACGAGGCCGAGGCGAAGGTCGCCCTCGAGGCGACCGTCGGCACCGGCACGGTCGAGTCGCTGACCAGCCGCAAGAACACCTCGAAGCCCCCGACTCCCTACAACACAAACTCCTTCCAGGTCGATGCCTCCAGCCGGCTCGGGATCACCCCCAAGCGGGCGATGAGCCTCGCCGAGGACCTCTACATGGACGGCTTCATCTCCTACCCGAGGACCGACAACACCGTCTACCCGGACTCCCTGCCGCTGAAGGAAACCATCCAGGCGCTGGTCAAGATCGAGGACTTCTCCCAGTCCGCTCACCTGCTCGACGGACCGCTCCAGCCGACCCGCGGCAAGAAGGAAGACCAGGCGCACCCGCCGATCTACCCGACCCAGGCGGTCTACCCGAGCGCCCTGCCCGACGACAAGCGCCGGGTCTACGAGCTGATCGTCCGCCGCTTCCTCGCAACCTTCTCCGGCCCGATGATCTCCGAGTCGACCAGGGCCGACATCTCGATCGGCGGCCAGACCTACTTCGTCCGCGGCAAGGTGGTGCTCGACCCGGGTTACGCCGGCATCTACCACTACGCCCGCTCCGACGACGACGAGATCCCGGCCCTCGAAGAGGGACAGACCCTCGAGCTGGACGGCGAGCCCTGGCTCGACGGCAAGGAGACCCAGCCGCCATCCCGGCTCTCCCAGGCGAAGCTGATCCAGATGATGGACGAGCTCGGGCTGGGCACCAAGGCGACCCGCGCCGACATCATCCAGAAGCTCTACAGCCGCAGGTACGTTCGCAACAACCCGCCCGAGCCGACCGCCACCGGGATGGCGATGTACGAGGCCTTCAAGCAGTACGTGCCCGGAATGGCGACGGCCGAGATGACGGCCTCGCTCGAAGGCGAGATGGACCGGATCGCCGAGGGCGAGATGACCAAGGACGAGGTGGTCGAGGACAGCCGCAAGATGCTCCACGTAACCATCGACGAGATCCTGAACGGCGAGGAGGAGCTCTCAAAACTGATCTGGGCCGGGATGGACCGTGACCGCATCCTCGGTCCCTGCCTGGCCTGCGAGGAGGCCGGCCGGACCCGCGAGGACGGCTCGCCGAACATGCTCCGGATCATCCGTTCGCGGGCCTCGGGCAAGTCCTTCGTCGGCTGCACCGGGTACGACGCCGAGAACAAGGAGGACCCGAAGCTCTCCTGCGACACCTCGTTCCCGCTGCCCCAGCCCAACTTCTACGAGGTGACCCCGTTCGAGGAGGTCTGTTCGATCTGCGGCAAGACCCCGCGGGTCAACGTGAAGAACCGGACCAGCAGGCGGAGGCCGTGGCAGCTCTGCTTCAACGAGGACTGCCCGACGATGGTCGAGATGCGGGAGCGAAAGGCCGAGCGCGAGGCCGCCCAGAAGGCGAAGAAGGAGATGGAGGAGCGGGCAGCCGCCGAGGGATCAGACGACGACGGGAAAGCCAGCAAGAGCAGGAAGAAGGCGAAAGTCGGGGCTGCCTCCAAAGGCGCTTCCGGCGGCAACGGTGCCGTCAGGGCGAACGGCAGGAACGGCGGCTCAGGAAGGAAGAAGACGAAGGCCGGGGCGCGCTCCGGTCCGCCCGACCCCGGCACCCGGCGGGTGAAGAAGGCCGGGTCCGGCCCGGGCGCCAAGGGCGGCGGGCGCAAGTCCGGCAGCTGAGGCCGGCGGTGTTCATCTCGCTCGAAGGGGTGGACGGCTCGGGCAAGTCGACCCAGGCGGCACTGCTAGCAGCAGCGCTCCGAGAGGAAGGGCGGGACGTTCTCGAGATCAGGGAGCCCGGAGGGACCCCGGCTGCCGAGCGGGTCAGGGAAGTGCTCGCCGACCCCGGGATTCCACTCGACCCGGTCGCCGAGTTGATGCTCTTCCTCGCCGCGCGGGCGGATCTGGTCGGAGCCGTGCTCCGTCCGGCACTCGAATCCGGCACGTGGGTCGTTTCGGACCGCTACGCCGACTCGACCGAGGCCTACCAGGGCCACGCCCGGGGCCTCGGTTCGGAACGGGTCCGGGAGCTGAACCTGGCGGCGACCGGCGGCTTGATGCCGGACCTGACGATCCTGCTCGAGGTAGAGCCGGGTCTTGCGCTCGATCGGGCGGTCGACGGCGGTCGATTCGAAGCCGAAGGTGAGGAGTTCCAGCGCCGGGTTGGGGACGCCTACCGCGAGATCGCAGGCCGAGACGGTGAGCGGGTCGTGGTCCTCGACGGATCCGGCTCGGAGCAGGAGGTCCATCGGGCCGTGCTCGAGGCGGTCGGAGCGAGGGCCGGCTCCTGAACGAGGCTGCGCCGGAAGCCCTGGCCCGGGCTTCTGCCCACCAGGCCCGCGCGGCCGGGGTGCTGGCCGGGGCACTCAGGGAGGGGCCGTCCCATGCCTACCTGCTCGCCGGGCCACCCGGCTCGGGAAAGGGGTGGCTCGCCCGGGCCTTCGCAGCCGAACTGCTCGCTTCGGTCTCGGACGATCCCGAGGAGGCCAGGCGACGGGCCCTGCTCGAGCCTTCGCCCCATCCCGACCTGATCTGGCTTACCCCCAGCGGGGCCGGCCACGCGGTCGCCGACGTCCGCGACAAGCTCGTCCACGTGGCCCCGCTCAGTCCGTTCGAGGGCTCGCGCCGGGTCTTCGTCGTCGAGCGGGCCGAGCTCCTGGGCGAAGAGAGCCAGAACGCGATGCTGAAGACGCTCGAGGAGCCACCACCTCATGTCTGCCTGATCCTGCTCGCCTCCGACCGGGACGCCGTCCTGCCCACGGTTGCATCCCGCTGCCAGCTGGTCGAGCTCGATCCGCTCCCCGAACATGTGGTCCGTGAACGGCTCGACCCGGGACTCCCCGAAGCGAGCGCGATCGCCCTCACCCGGCTCTCGGGCGGCGATCCCGCAAAGGCACTCTTCCTGGCCGCGGAGAGCGGCTCCCGGGTCCGGGTCGCGGTCGAGGCGATGCTCGCGGGCGCTGCCGCCGGGGAGCTGGCCGACTCGCCCTGGCTCGCTCTGCTCGCCGCCGCCGAACGGGCCGGCGAGACGGCCGGGGCAGAACTTCAGGCCGCCTTCGAGGCAGAGTCCGACGAGGGGGTTCGTCACACCAAGTCCGAGGTCGAGTCGTCCGTCAAGCGGGCTGCCCGCCGGGCCCGGACGGCCGTGCTGGAGGCCGGCCTCTCGCTGGCAGCGGCCTGGGCGAGGGACTGGGTCGTGGTCTCGGCCGGCTCGACCGACCTCGCCTTCAACCAGGACCGGGTCGAGGTCCTCGAGGCCCAGGCCGGGGGGATCCCGATCGAGGTCTCGACCGAGGCGGTCGAGCTGATCGAGGAAACACGGCTGAGGCTCCGGCTCAACGTCTCCGAGGAGCTCGCGCTCGAAGCGCTCTGCTTCCGGCTCGAGCGCCTGCTCGCCGGTGCGCCCGCCGTCTGAGCGTTCCCGCCAACCCCTGGGCGGGTCCGGTCGATCCCTCTCCCCGTTTCACCGGGGGTCCTGCCGGCAGCCGCAGAGCGAGGCTGGAATATCCTCCCTCCGGCATGCGAGGAACGGCTGAAGCGCCGAGGGGACCGCACATCGGGATGCGGATCTGGCTGGTTGCCGGATTCGCCCTGGTCGGCGGGCTGACCGCCGGGCTGGTCTACCTGTTCGTGATCGACGCCAGCAGCGGCGTGATCCGGGAGCGGGCGGCCGAGTTCGCGGCCGGCCGCACCCTGCGGCTGGCCGACGACCTTTCCGATTCCGCGATCGACCCGGTAGAGCGGGTAAGGGTTGCCGAGGGTGAGGGAGCCAAAATCTGGTACTTCGACTCGACCGGCGGCCTTATCGTGCCCGAGGACTCTGAGTTTCCCTCCGGTGCCGTCTACCTCGACGCCCTCGACACCGCGCTCGCCGGCGGCCGGACGACGACCGAGGTCGACGCGGCCGAGGTCGTCGTGGTCGGCATCCCGGCCATCGACCCGGCCGGTGGCAGCGGGGCCCTGGTCGGCCGGTACTCCCGTCCGGCCCTGTTCGAGGACTCGCTCGACGAGATCCGGGCCGAAGCGCTCCGGGCAGCGATCCTCGCAATGCTGATCGGCACCGTGGCCGGACTGGGGATCGCCTCCCTGATCACCGTCCGCCTGAAGCGGCTCGCCACCCAGGCCGACCAGCTCGCGGCCGGCGACTTCGAGGTCGGCCTGCCGGTCTCGGGCCGGGACGAGATCGGCGACCTCGCCCGTTCACTCGACTCGATGCGCCTTTCGCTCCGGGAGAGCTTCGGCGTGCTGACCGCCGACCGCGACAAGCTGACCGCGATCTTCGACGGCCTGAACGACGCGGTGATCGTCGTCGACGAGGAGGGTCCGGTCCGCTTCTACAACACGGCCGCATCCGACCTGCTGGCGGCCGACGGCTCGCCGCCCCCGACCGTCGCGGCCTCGGTCCGGCGGGCGACCCGGGAGGGCTTCGCGGCCCATCCGGCTCTCCGGATCGGCGACCGGGCCTGGGCACTTCAGGCCCGCTCCCTGCCGGACGAGGGGGCCGTCCTCGTGGTGCTTCGCGATCGGACCGACGAGATGCGCAAGGAGTTCGCCGAGCGCGACTTCGTATCCAACGCAGCCCATGAACTCCGGAACCCACTGGCCGGGATCTCGGGCGCGATCGAGGTTCTTCGCTCCGGTGCCAAGGACGACCCGGAGGCCCGTGAGCACTTCCTCGACCGGCTCGCCGAGGACGCCGACCGGATGACCCGGCTCACCCAGTCGCTCCTCACCCTGGCCCGAGTCGAGGCCCTCGGCTCGGGCGAGATCGGGGTGGTCGACCTCGAGGCTGCGATCGACGACGTTCGGGCTGCGGTCGACCCGCCGCCGGGAATCGAGTTCGAGGCCGAGGTCGCCCCCGGACTCACCGCTACCGCCGACCCGACCCTGATCCGCCAAGTCGTGATCGGACTGGTCACCAACGCCTTCAAGAACACCCCGGCCCCCGGCCGGGTCTCGGTCCGGGCGGCCGAGGCCGGCTCCGGCGAAGTCCTGATCGAGGTCTCCGACACCGGCTCCGGGATCCCCCAGGCCGAGCTCGACCGGGTCTTCGAACGGTTCTATCGTCGGCCCGAATCCCGGGCTCAGGAGGGCTTTGGCCTGGGGCTCGCGATCGCCCGCCGGATGACCGACGTGATGGGAGGGGAGATGGGGGCCAGTTCCGTAGAGGGCCAGGGAAGTACATTCTGGGTCAGGTTGCCGCTGGCCGAACAGAGCGGAACCCCAGTCGCATGAACCTGACAGTCGGAAAGATCCTTGTCGCAGACGACGAGCCCTCCGTGAGGGACTCGGTCGGTTACGCGCTCGAACAGGAGGGATTCGAGGTCGACGGGGCGGTCGATGGGGACGACGCCGAGGCAAAGCTGGCCGGCGACTCCGACTACGACCTCTTGATCCTCGACATCATGATGCCGGGCAAGTCCGGGCTCGATCTCTGCCGCGAGGTCCGAAGCCGCTCGGCAGTCCCGATCATCCTCCTGACCGCGAAGGACGCCGAGGTCGACAAGGTTGTTGGACTCGAGGTCGGGGCCGACGACTACGTGACCAAGCCGTTCTCGGTCCGTGAACTGCTCGGCCGGGTCCGGGCGCAACTCCGGCGCCGCGAGCTCGACCGCCCGGCTACCGGCGAGGCATCCCGAATCAGGTCCGGCCCGGTCTCAATCGACCTCGCTCGTCACGTGGTGACGATCGACGGCAAGCCGGTCAACCTGACCCGCTCCGAGTTCCAGCTGCTCCGCCTGCTGGCCGCCCGCCCGGGCGAGGTCTTCTCCCGGGCCCAGATCATGGAGGAGCTCTGGCAGACCGAGTTCGAAGGGGATGAGCGGGCCTGCGACGTCCACATCTCGAACCTCCGCCACAAGGTCGAGGACGACCCCCAGAGGCCGAAATTGATCCTCACCGTTCGGGGAATCGGCTACAAGTTCGCCGAGTCGTGACCCCGACCCCGCTGGACCAGCTCGACCTCCCTGAGTTCCCGATGCCCGGACCCGAGATTCGGGGCGATGCGTGGCACGAGATGATGGACGGGATCATCGAGGAGTCGGCCGCCGACGGCATCTGGCTCGCCCGAAACCCGATCGCCACCCTGGTTGCCGACCGCGAGGCCGGCGAGTTCTTCCTCCGTTCCCGCTCGGCCCGGTTTCCCGGCGAGGGGCTGACCCCGCCCGACGTGCTCGTCCCCCTCGACCCGGACCGTCCGCGGGACCTTCCCGAACTCCCCG
>JAUMBO010000145.1:2309-3550 GCA_032119635.1 Solirubrobacterales bacterium | reverse complement strand
GGCGCTCCGAGATGATGATCGCGTCCTCGAAGTTGTAGCCCTCCCAGGACATGAAGGCGACCAGGCAGTTGCGGCCCAGCGCGACCTCGCCGCCGGCGGTCGAGGAGCCGTCGGCCAACACGTCGCCCTTCTTGACCTTCTGGCCAGTGGTGACGATCGGCCGCTGGTGGATCAGCGTGCCCTGGTTCGAGCGCATGAACTTGAACAGCGGGAACCGGTCGGTGCCCGACTTGTGCTTGACCTCGATCACCTCGGCGTCGACGTAGGTCACCTGGCCGTCGTTCTCGGCCAGGACCACGTCGCCGGTGTCGATCGCGGCCCGGTGCTCCATCCCGGTCCCGACCAGCGGCGGGTCGGGCCGGAGCAGCGGCACCGCCTGGCGCTGCATGTTCGAGCCCATCAGGGCGCGGTTGGCGTCGTCGTGCTCGAGGAACGGGATCAGGGCCGTCGCGACCGACCAGATCTGGCTCGGTGAGACGTCCATCAGGTCGACCTCGGTCGGGGTCGCGTTCCGCCACCCTCCGTCGCCGGAACGACAGAAAACGTTCGGCCCGGCCAGCTTGCCGGTCTTCTCGTTGATCTCGGCCCCGGCCTGGGCGATCACCTTGCCCTCTTCCTGGGTCGCGTCGAGATGGACGATCTTGTCGGTGACCACGCCCTTCTCGACCAGCCGGTACGGCGTGGTGACGAAACCGTGCTCGGAAACCTCGGCGTAGGCCGAGAGCGAGCCGATAAGTCCGATGTTCGGACCCTCCGGGGTCTCGATCGGGCACATCCGGCCGTAGTGGGTCGGATGGACGTCGCGGACCTCGATCGGGGCCCGCTCACGGGTCAGCCCGCCCGAGCCGAGCGCCGAGAGACGGCGGCGGTGGGTCAGCCCGGCCAGCGAGTTGTTCTGGTCCATGAACTGGGAGAGCTGGGACGAACCGAAGAACTCCTTCAGCGAGGCGACGACCGGCCTGATGTTGATGATCGTCTGCGGGGTGATCGCGTCGGCGTCCTCGGTGGTCAGCCGCTCGCGGACCACCCGCTCCATCCGGTAGAGGCCGATCCGGAAGGCCTCCTGGATCAGCTCGCCGACCGTCCTGAGCCTCCGGTTGCCGAAATGCTCGTACTCGTCGAGCCGGTCGGCGATCGCCTCGCGCGGGTAGGTGAGGGCCTCGGCCGCGTAGTCCTTGATCGGGTTCTCCTCGTCGATCTCCTCGGGAATGCCGAGCGCCTTCGGCACCTCGACCAGTTCG
>JAUMBO010000145.1:0-2299 GCA_032119635.1 Solirubrobacterales bacterium | reverse complement strand
AGTTCGCGAACCAGGGCGATGATGTCCTCGTGGGTCAGGACCCGGGTGTCGAGGTCGACGTCGAGCCCCAGCCTCGCGTTCAGCTTGTACCGGCCGACCCGGGTCAGGTCGTACCGCTTGGGATCGAAGAAGAGCTGCTCGAGCAGGGTGCGGGCGGCGTCCACCGAGGGCGGCTCGCCCGGGCGCTGCTTCTTGAACAGCTCGATCAGGGCGCCCTCCTCGGTCTCGGTCTGCTCGGCGTCGGCGGCGATCGTGTGCCGGATGTAGACCGAGTTGTCGAACATCGAGAGCATCTGCTCGTCGGTGTAGCCCATCGCCCTCAGCAGGACGGTGACCGGGAGCTTGCGCTTGCGGTCGATCCGGACGAAGACCCGGCCCTTCTTGTCGATCTCGAGCTCGAGCCAGGAGCCACGCGAGGGCATCAGGTTGGCCGTGAAGAGTTGCTTGTCGGCGTCCTTGGGCGCCATCACATAGGCGCCGGGCGAGCGGACCAGCTGGGTGACCACGACCCGTTCGGTCCCGTTGATCACGAAGGTGCCCCGGTCGGTCATCCAGGCGAAATCGCCCATGAAGACGGTCTGCTCGCGGATCTCCCCGGTCTCGCGGTTCTGGAAGGCGACCTTCACGTTGAGCGGACGCGAGTAGGTGAGGTCGCGCTCGCGACACTCCTCGAGCGTGTGCTGGGGATCGTCGAACTCGATGTCGCCGAAGACGATCGCCAGGTTGCCCGTGTAGTCCTCGATCGGCGAGATGTCGGCGATCGTCGCCTGGAGCATCCCCGTCTCGGGGTCGGTCAGCGCTTCGAACGAGCGGCGCTGTATGTCGATCAGATGTGGGGCTTCGAGCGGTGCTTCGAGTCGGGAGAAACTGCGACGGGATACGGGGGCGCTGATTGCACGTGCCAAGGGCGGCAACTCCTCAAGGGGTCGGGGGTCCTGCTGGTCGGCTGACGGGGCGAGGGTCGTGGCCCAAAAGACCACGTTCGCGCGCGACTCAGAAAGATAGCACAGCGCATCGGCCATCCCGGAGTGGGAGGCCGATGCGCGGGTCTTTCGGGCCGCGTCCCGGTGCTACTTGATCTCGGCCTGGGCGCCGGCCTCTTCCAGCTCGGCCTTGAGCTTCTCGGCCTCTTCCTTCTCGATGCCCTCCTTGACCGGCTTGGGAGCCTCGTCGACCAGGGCCTTCGCCTCCTTGAGGCCGAGCCCCGTGGCGCCGCGCACCACCTTGATCACGGGGACCTTCTTGTCGCCCACGTCGGTCAGGATCACGTCGACCGTGGCGCCTTCTTCCTCGCCGCCGTCACCGCCGGCCTCACCGCCTCCGGCCGCTGCCGGGGCAGCTGCCGCGACGGCCGTGGCCGACACGCCGAACTCCTCCTCGAGCGCCTTGATCCGTTCGGAGAGCTCGAGCACCGAGATGCCCTTCAGTTCCTCGATCCACTCTTCAGTGCTGGTTGCCATGTCCTTCGTTCCTTTCCTTTCGAAGTTCTAGTTCGAAATCTCTGCGCACCGCCCCGGTCGGGACGGACGCCGGTCACTCCTCTCCGCCGTCCTCCTCCGGAGAGTCCTCGCCGTCCTGTTCGCCGTCGCCGTCCCCGGCTTCGGCCTCTTCCACCTCTTCCTCGCTGCCTTCGTCCCCGGCCGGGTCGCCGCCATCTTCCCCGGCAGCTTCCTCCGGTTCAACGGCATCGCCTTTCGACTCGTCGGCGGACCCTTCAGCAGCCTCGTCATCAGCGCCCTCCGGGCCGGGCTCTACGGAATCCCCATCATCGCCTTCTCCGGCGTCGGGGTCCTGCGGGGTCGCCTCCGCCCCCTCGTCGGCCGGCTCTCCGGCAGCAGCTTCTCCGGTCGCCTCGTCGCCGTCGGCGTCGGCCGGCTCCTCCGCGGCGGCCTCCGGCTCGGCCGCACCACCGACCAGGCCCTTCTCGGCGATCTTGGCGAGCTGGATCGCAAGTCCCTGGACCATCGAGCCCAGTCCCCTGGTCAGGGTGACTATCGGGCTGGCGACGATCCCGGCCAGCTGGGCGTTCAGGGCGTCGCGGGACGGGAGCTTCGCGATCTCCCTGAAGCGGTCCTCGTCGAGCAGCATGTCGCCCATCAGGCCACCCTTGTAGGTGAGCACCTCGTACTCGCGGTTGAAGGTGGTGATCGCCTTGGCGGCCATCGCGGTGTCGCCCCGAACGAAGGTGAGCGCGGTCGGCCCCTCGAGCATCGGCTCGAGCTCGGCCACCCCGGCCTTTGCGGCGGCCAGCTTGGTCAGGCGGTTCTTGACCACCCGGAAGGAGGCATCGGCCTCCCGC
>JAUMBO010000144.1:0-10251 GCA_032119635.1 Solirubrobacterales bacterium | reverse complement strand
AGGCCCCTCGGTCGTTCCGGTCGCCCTGGTTGCCTCGGGCCTGCCGACTGACCGCTGGCGGTTCGAGGGATTCCTGCCGAAGCGCTCGGGCGAGATGGAGCGGGTACTGAACTCCGGCGAGACGGTGATCGCCTTCGAGTCGCCGCGGCGGATCGGGGATTCGCTGACCGCCCTGGCTGCGCTCGCCCCCGATCGTGAGGCCGCCGTCTGTCGGGAGATGACCAAGGTCCATGAGGAGGTCGTCCGGGGCACCCTCGCCGAGCTCGCACTCCGCTTTCGCGGGGAGACCAAGGGCGAGCTCGTCCTCGTCCTCGGGCCCGCCGGCAGCACCGAGCAGGGCCATGAGATCGGGTTCGCGGTCGAGGCGCTGCGGCGCCTGGTCCAGGCCGGGGCGCGGCCCCGCGCGGCGGCCACCGTGGTCGCCAGCCTCACCGGCACCCGGGCCAACGACCTCTACACGGCGCTGACCGGCCGGAAACCCCGGCGCTGACCGGCCGGCCTTACCCTTGCCGTAGATGGTGAAGGAGGATCCGCGATGAGCTTCTACGTGACCACCCCGATTTTCTACGGGAACGGGAGTCCCCACCTGGGCCATGCCTACTCGACGATGGCGGCCGACATCCTCGCCCGTCACATGCGCCAGCGGGGCGAGGAAGTCTTCTTCCTGACCGGAACCGACGAGCACGGGGAGCCGATCGCCGAGGCGGCCGCCCGGGAGGGGATCACGCCCCAGGAGCTGGTCGACCGGACTTCGGAGGAGTTCCGGGAGATGGTCCGCAAGGTGGACGCGACGAACGACTTCTTCATCCGGACGACGGACGGGGGCCACGTCGAGCGGGTCCAGGAGCTGGCCGCCCGGATCCACGAGAACGGCTTCGTCTATCGCGGCACCTACGAGGGCTGGTTCTGCCCGCGCTGCGCCGACTTCAAGGGCGCCTCCGAAGTCGGCCCCGGCGACACCTGCCCGGTCCACGAGATCCCGCTGACCAGGGAGGAGCAGGAGAACTGGTTCTTCCGCCTCTCGGCATTCCAGGAGCAGCTCGAGCAGCTGTTCACCGAGCGTCCCGGGTTCGTCGAGCCGGGCTTCCGGGCAAACGAGGCGCTCGCCTTCATCCGGGAAGGCCTCAACGACGTCTCGATCTCCCGTTCGACCATTTCCTGGGGGATTCCGCTGCCGTGGGATCCCGACCAGGTCTTCTACGTCTGGTTCGACGCCCTCTTCAACTACTACACGGCGCTGGGCTACGCCAGGGAGGGTGAGGATCTGACTCCGGTTTTCTGGCCGGCCTCTTGGCACATCCTTGCCAAGGACATCCTCAAGTTCCATGCCGTCTTCTGGCCGGCGTTCCTTATGGCCGCCGGGATCGAGCCTCCCGAGAGGATGTTCGTCCACGGATACCTGCTGATGGACGAGAAGAAGATGTCGAAGTCGCTAGGCAACGTGCTCGACCCCTTCGAGGTGATCGATCGTTACGGCTCCGATGCGCTCCGCTTCTACTGCTTTCGCGAGGTCAGCTTCGGCCAGGACGGGAACATCTCGACCGCCGGCTTCGAGGCCCGCTACGACGGCGAGCTGGCAAACGATTTCGGCAACCTCGCCTCTCGGACCCTCTCGATGATTGTCAGGTACCGCGACTCGGTCGTCCCCGAGGCCGAGGCCGAGGACGCCCTTGCCGGTGACTTCGACGGCCTGACCGCGGCCGTGCTCGAGGACTTCGACCGGGCGGCCATCGGCGAGGCCCTCGAGCGCTGCTGGGTCCTGGTCAGGCGACTGAACCGGTACGTCGAGGAGAGTCGCCCGTGGGAGCTCGCCAAGTCCGACGACCCGGCCGACTCGGCCCGGCTCGATTCCGTGCTCTACGGCCTTGCTGAGGGGCTGGGGACGGTGACCGCCCACCTCATCCCCTTCCTGCCCGAGTCCTCGACCCGGCTTCTCGCGGCGCTCGGTGACCGGGGCTCCGAACTCGAGCTGTTCGGCTCCCGCCCTGGTGGTTATCGGGTCGAGAAGCTCGACCCGCTCTTCCCGAGGGTCGAAGCCCGGGACGGAACCGGGGAGTGATCGACTCCCACAGCCATCTCGACCGTTGCCGGGACGAGCCGGTGCAGCTGGTCGAACGGGCCCGTCGGGCCGGGGTGACCCGGATCCTCACGGTGGGCCTCGACGGACCGGGCAATGAACGGCAGGTCGAGCTGGCCGGCCTCTTCCCCGAGGTCTTTGCGGCGATCGGCCGTCACCCGAACGAGGCCGAAGGCTTCGACGAGGCAGATGCCCGGGCGATCGCCGAACTGGCCGGGGACGAGCGCGTGGTGGCGATCGGGGAGACCGGACTCGACTTCTACCGGGACTCCGCTTCGCCGGAGGCCCAGCGGAGGGCCTTCAGCACCCAGATCGGGATCGCGGCCTCGGCCGGGCTGCCGCTGGTCGTTCACCTGCGCGATCCCGAGGGGTCGAACGAGGCAGTTTCGGAGGCGTTCGGGACGCTCGAGCGCGAGGCGGCCGGGACCGAGGTCGTGCTCCACTGCTTCTCGGCACCGGACCGGGTCGACCGGGCGACGGCCAACGGCTGGTACTGCTCGTTCGCCGGGAACGTGACCTATCCGGCCAATCAGGCACTCCGGGACGCTGCCGCCCGGGTTCCCGACGAGCTGCTCCTGGTCGAGACCGATGCCCCGTACCTGACTCCGCAGTCGAGGCGCCGGGAACGAAACGAGTCGGCCTTCGTGGTCGAGACGGCCGAGTGCGTCGCCGGAGTCCGGGAGGTGACGCCGGAAGAGCTGGACCGGCTGGTGACCGAAAACGCGGCCCGGCTGTTCGGTTGGTGAGGCTCGGCCAGAACTTCCTCCGGGACCCGAACCTGCTCGACGCGATCGTGCGGGATGCCGCCCTCGAGCCGGGGGAGTGCGTACTCGAGGTCGGGGTGGGGGAAGGGCCGCTGACCGAGCGGCTGGCCGGGGTCGCCGGGACGGTCCACGCGATCGAGCTCGACCGCTCGCTCGAGCCCGGGCTGGCGTCGGTCGCGGCGCTGCCGGCGGTCGAGCTCCTGTTCGGCGACGCCCTGGAGGTGGATCTCGGGGCGCTGGACCCTCCCCCAACGGCGATGGTCTCCAACCTTCCCTACTCGGTCGCCGTGCCGGTCATCCTCAGGACCGTGGCCGAGCTTCCTTCCCTCCGTCGGTGGACGGTGATGGTCCAGCGGGAGATCGCGGACCGCCTGGTCGCCGGACCTGGCAGTCGGACCTACGGGGCGCCCTCGGCGGTTCTCCAGCGTTCGGCCGACGTCCGCCTGGTCAGGAAGGTCGGCCGTGAGGTCTTTCGTCCCCGGCCCCGGGTCGACTCGGCCGTTATCGGAATCGAACGGATCGGTCCGCCCGCCTCGCCCGAATACGTGGCGCTCGTCCGGGCGGCCTTCAGCCACCGTCGCAAGACGCTTGCCCGCTCGGTCGAGACCGCGCGCCCGGGGAGCCTGGGCCGGGTCAGGGAGGCGCTGGCGGCCGAGGGACTCGACGAGTCGGTCAGGGCCGAAGATGTCTCGGCCGGGCAGTTCGGCCGGCTGGCCGACCGGATCGGGCCGCTGCCGGGAGAATGACCGCCTGATGACGCTGACAGTCGAGGCCCCGGCCAAGATCAACCTCTGCCTCTACCTCGGGCCCAGGCTGCCAGACGGCTACCACCTGATCGCTTCGCTGTTCGAGCCGGTCTCACTTTCCGACTCGCTCACCTTCTTCGAGGCGGAGCGGGACGAGGTCGTCTGCCCGGGCGTCGAGGGCGAGAACCTGGTAACCCGGGCGCTCAGGATCCTGCGATCGGAGGGGTGGGACTCGCCTCCTGTCCGGATCGAAGTCGACAAGCGGATCCCGATCGCCGCTGGGCTGGGAGGAGGCAGTGCCGACGCCGCCGCAGTCCTCCGCCAGGCTGCCGGCGAGGTCGGCGACATCGGTGGGATTGCCGCCCTGATCGGGGCCGACGTGCCCTCCCAGATCGACCCGATGGCCTGCCTGGTGGAGGGGATCGGCCAGAAGATCACTTCCCTGCCGCGGCCGGCCGAGCACTGGGTAGTCCTGCTTACCTCCGAGTCCGGACTCTCGACGGCCGAGGTCTTCGAACGGGCCGACCGGATGGGCCTGACCCGGAAGCCGGGGGAGCTGCCCGGGATCTCGGAGCGCCTCTGGGCGGTGGCGAGCAGTGGTGTCTCGCCACTCGAATACCCGGGCCTCCTGGTCAACGACCTCGAGCCGGCTGCGATCTCGCTGATGCCCGGAATCGCTGCCGCCAAGGATCGGCTGGCCGATGCCGGGGCGGGCCACGTCGGGATGAGCGGCAGCGGACCGACCGTATTCGGCCTCTTCGACTCCCGCGAGGAGGCTGAACGGGCCACCGATTCGCTCGGCCCGGAAGCGATCCTCTGCGAGGGCGGGGTAACCGGACGGCGATGACCGGGGAGGGTGGCGGGAGGCTGCCGGACTGGCTTCGGGGGAAGCCGGCCCGGATCGCACTGCTCCTGATCGGGGCGCTGGTCGCCTGGGTCGTCTGGGAGCAGTTCTTCCCCGAGTTCGACCTTCAGGAGCTGCTCGACCGCTTCGCCGAGTTCCTCGGACCGTGGACCTACCTGGTCGTCGCCGTACTCGCCTTCCTCGAGACCGGGGCCTTCGTCGGCCTGCTGGTCCCCGGCGAGACGACGCTCTTGATCGGAGGAGCGGTGGCCGGCCTCGGCGAGATCAACCTCTACCTCCTGATCGCGATCGCCTGGCTCGCGGCCTTCCTCGGCGACACCTTCAGCTTCTTCCTCGGGCGTCGGCTCGGGCGTGACTTCATCCTCAGGCACGGCCCGCGGGTCGGAATAACGAAGGACCGGTTCGAGAAGGTCGAGCTCTACTTCGACAGGAACGGCGGCCGGACCGTTCTGATCGGGAGGTTCGTGGGCGTGGTCAGGGCGATCGCCCCGTTCGTCGCCGGCAGCTCGGGAATGCGATATCCGGCCTTCGCCCCCTACAGCATCGTCGGGTCGGGGCTCCAGGTCTCGATCCACATCATCGCCGGCTACCTGTTCGCCCAGAGCATCGATGCCGCGGCCGAGTACGTCGGCCTCTTCGCGGTGATCCTCGGAACGGTGATCGTGGTCTCCTTCGTCGGGTACCAGGCATGGCGCTTCCTCCGGGAGCCAGCCAACCGCGAGCGGGTGGTCGTCTGGATGGAGGCACGCCCGGTCTTTCGGACGCTCGTCTCGCTCGGCAGGAAGTTGAGGCCCCAGTACGAATTCGTGCTCGACCGGCTCACCCCCGGCGGCAGCTACGGACTCGAGTTCACGACCCTGGTTGCGGTGATGGCGGTCTCCTCGTTCGTCGTCATCGCCTACACCGAGATCTTCCTCGGCAACGGCGGCCCGACACCGGGAGACGAGACGGCCGACTCGGTGGTCGCCTTCCTCCAGGTCGGCTGGCTCGATTCCGTCGCCAGGGTCGTGACCGAGCTCGGGTCCCGGCCGGTGGTCTTCGTGCTCGGCGCGATTGCGGCCGCCCTGTTGCTCACCGACGGCAAGCGGGCCGAGGCGGTCGTCCTTGTTCTCGCCCTGGTCGCCACCACCTTCACCGTCGAGTGGCTGAAGGAGCTGGTCGACCGCCCCCGACCGGACGGCTCCGGCAACGACGCCTTCCCGAGCGGCCATGCCGCCGAGTCCGTCTTCTACTCCTGGCTTGCCCTCACGATCGCATTCAGGGTCAGGCCCGACCTGGCCCGGCGAACGGCGATCGTCACCGCCGGGGTCGCCGTGACGGCCCTGGTCGGCCTGAGCCGCGTCTACCTGGACGTCCACTACCTGAGCGACGTGACCTCGGGCTGGGGCGTCGGGGCCTTCTGGTTCGCATTTTTCGCGGCGATCGCACTGGCGACCGTTCGATTGCGTAAGACTTGACCGATGCCAGAGGCGCTTTCGGACATCCCGGTCAACGCCTGGTTCTTCATCGCGGCCTTCGTGGTCAGCGGGGTCGCCTTCGCCTGGCTCGTCCTGGCGCCGATCCTCAGGTCCTTCGGTCGGCCGGGTGAGAAGGTCGCGGCCGGCTTCCTCTCGCTGCTCCTTTTCGCCACCCTGGTCACGGTCGGGGTGGTCGGCGGGATGGCCTACGTCTTCTTCTCCAGCGACGTCTCCGGAATCGTCCCCTGGTCATCGGGATGAGCAGTTCCCCGGGGACCGGCCTCTCGGGCATGGCCGCGCTCGCGGCCTCGATCACGGAGGGCAGGGGTCTGCCGGGGCTGGCCCGGTCCGCCTCCGAGGTACTCGGAATGCCAGTCGCCTTGCTCGATCGGTCCGGCCTGGTCCTGGCGACGGCCGGCGCCACCCGTGATGAGGAGGCGCGGCTGGCCGAAGGCGGCCGGGGGGTCGGATCCCGGGAACTCGCGATCGGTGACCGGCAGGTCGGCCGCCTCAGGTGGGTCGGGTCGGAAGAGCCCGACGCCGAGGTGGTCGAGGTGCTGGCCGCCCTCTCGGCGCTCGAGGTCGAGCGGGCCCGCTCGGAATCGTGGGGTAACGAGGAGCAGGCCGCCCTGCTGGTCGCGGCCCTCCTGAACGACGGTTTCGACCCCGGAACCCTGGTGCCCGAGGCGGCCGAGCTCGGCTGTGATCTCTCGGGTGGGGCGGGCTTCCTGATGATCAGGGCCCATGCCGGCTCGGCTCAGCCCGGCGACTGGCGCTCCCGGGTCCTCGACCTGACCCTGCGCACCGTCAGGGCGATCGTTCCGGGCAGCCTCGCCTGCCTCGAGGACGGCGACCAGAACGCGACGGTCGGCCTGCTGGTCCCGGCCGCGGAAGACGATCGCCTGTTCCGCGCCCAGGAGGCACTCGACCGGGACCTGCCCCGTTCGCTCGGCGGGCTAGCGGTAACGATTTCGCGGTCCAGGGTCTGTCACGACCCGGCCGAGCTCGGCCGGACTGCGGCCGAGGCCAGGCTGGCGCTGAACGTAGGTGATGCCGAGGGCCGCAGTCCGATCGCCTTCGAGGAGACGGGCGCTTACCGCCTGCTGCTCGGCACCGGGGAGGAGGAGCTCCAGCGATTCTTCTCTGAGACGGTCGAGCCACTGGTCGAGTACGACGACCAGTACGACACCGATCTGGTTGCCACGGTCGAGACCTATCTCGAGAGCGACGCCAACGTTCCGGCCACCGCGAAACGGATGTTCACCCACCGCCACACGATCCGGTACCGGCTGGAACGGATCAAGGAGCTCTCGGGCCACGATGCGACGGCGACCGAGGGCAGGGAGCGGCTCGGCCTGGGGATCAAGGCGATGCGGGTGCTGGGCATCGCCGCCCCCCGGGGCCCGGCCCGCGAGAAGGAGAAGCCCGGCTCGGGCTGAGCCGTCTGCCCGGTTTCCCTACCGGCGCCCTGCGAGCGCGAATCCGACCGCCCTGCCGCGCCACACCAGCTTCACCCTGAGGTTCCTGCCGGTGCGGAAGTAGTCCGCTGCCGCCTTCGAGATTTCGGCCGAGACCCGCTTCGAGGCTCCCTGGGCGAGGTCTCCGGTGCTGACCGTCGCGACCGTGATCCCCTTGCCCTTGCGGCCCTTGGCCGGGGCGCCGATCAGCCTCGTCGTGCCCGGGCAGCGATAGGCCGTCGAGCAGGTGACCTTGGCATTCAGTCGGCGGCCGGCAATGGTCGCCCTGCCGACGATGCCGGGGCCGCCCGCGACCGTGACCGGATACCCGGGTTGACCGAAGCCGGGTGCCAGCCGGGCGCCGGGACGGGCCGGGAGGACACGCTTGACCGGAGCCTCGACCGCCCCACCGGCCGCGCCGGGCTCGTCGAGCACCGGGATCCTGAGTTCGAGATCCGTGATCGTCGCCGGCTGCTGGCCGTCCGACGGCCTGCCGAAGTTTGCCAGCGGTGCTCCCGAGTAGTCACCGGGCAGCAGCTCGAGCCTGAGGTGGTGTCCTTCTTCGACCTCCCAGCCGTTCGGCTGGAGCTGGAATACCTGATGGTCGGTCGTGGTGGCCGGTCGCCAGAGCGCCCGGTTGACCAGGGTCTTGGTCGACCCGTCCGGGGAGATGTCGACCAGTCGGGCCGCAATCTGGGAGTTGACTCCCGTCTGGGCGATCCGGGCGATCACGGTCGGTGACCCCATCACGGTGTAGCCACCGTCGGTAGCGGCCGGGAGGTCGTAGGAGGCGACGCCTGCCTCCGGCGCGCCCGCCGGACTGGCACATGCCCCATCGCCGCCGATCGGATCGAAAGCATCCGCGACCGCGCGGCTGCCGCCATCCGGGGAGACCGTCTTCTGAGCCGGACTCAGGAGCCTGACTTCACCCGGAGCGATCGCGCCCCAGGTCGGCGCTGTGGCAGCAGCTCCGGGTGCTCCATTGTTCGGGCAGGCCTGGGCGTAGGCGGTCACCTCGGCGTCCGGCTCGGCACCGGAGCCGGCGAGGTAGTGGTCGGCCCACTCGTTCTCGAGGGCCTGGAGCGCCCCCGTCTCGGCTCCCTTGTTCTGTCCCCTCGGATGGCCGAAGGAGCCGAAGAAGAGGCCGATCTGATGATCGGGGAACTGGGCCTTCGTCCGGTTGTAGTACCGGGTGGCCTCGTTGGCAGGGAAGAGGTCGTCGGTGAAGCCGGAGGAGATCAACAGCGGGGCCGGTGCCACCGAATGATCGATGTAGTAGGACGAGTGATAAGTCGTGATTTCGTCGAGCAGCTGCTCGGCTTCGGCCTGCCCCTGGTAGGGCTCGCCCTGGTTCAGGAGGTTGAACCAGCCGGTGATGTTCCCGGAGAGGTTCTGGCCGGCCGGGAGGTAGTAGCCCGGAGCGGACCCCCCCGAAACGTAGAGGCCGCTCACGTAGGACTGCTTCATCACCCCGAACCGGCCGAAGTACGAGGCATCCCGGATGTAGTCGATGTTGCTCCCGTTGGGGGCCAGCGAGTAGGCGAGGTCGGTCCAGGGGATGTTGGGAAGGGCGACTGCGAGTTCGAGCGGCGTCTCGCCCTCCGGTGACTCCCAGGCGATGAGCGAGCCGTCGGGCATCATCATCCGGTCGTTGAGTGCCGCCAGGGCCATCGACATTCCGCCGCCGTAAGAGCCTCCGCTCGCTCCTATCGCCCCGGGATCGACGGCCCCCTGGTCGACCAGCATCCCGGCGAACTCCTGGGCGTCCCTGACTTCGGCCCGGGTGTCGTTGAGCCGGACGAAGCCTTCCGTCGGACAGTCCGGGTCGGCTCCCCTCGAAGAGATCGTTCCGCAGGACTCGTGGAAGCCGCGGTTGCTCATCGAGAAGACTGCGAAGCCTCGATCGAGCCAGCGCTGCAGGGCCGGGAAGTTGATCTTGCCGCCGCCGTAGCCGTGGAAGACCATCATCAGGGGCCAGGGGCCATCCGGTCCGGATTCCGGGGCCGGGGGGAAGGCGACGTTTACGTCGACCGGGACCCCGTCGAAGCTTTCGACGGTACTCCGCGTTCCGTTGTTGGCGTTGTGCCGGCCGGTCCCGCACCAGCGCTGACCCTCGTTCTCGCCGGCGCCCTGTACGACGCACCCGATGCCACCCGGCGCGCCGTCGTCGATGTACGGGTTGTCGGCGAAGACGTTCGGTATCTGGGCCGAGGCCGCCTGGGCGCCCCCGAACAGAATCGAAATCACGGTCAATGCGAAGACGGCAAGACGCTTCAAGTTCCCTCCCTGTCGAGACACGCTTTCTCCCCTCGATCCGAATGTGACCGGATCGCGGCGAAGCCTACCGCTCGCCGGTCTGGTGGTCAAAGGTTCGGAACCCGATCGGCCTCCACTCCGGGGGGAGGACTCGAACCTCCATTGCCGGGACCAAAACCCGGTGGGTTATCCAGTTACCCCACCCCGGAAGGCCCGCCGACTCTACCGCCAGCCCCCGTACGGCCCGCTCCGGTTTGCCTCCCGGCGGGCCGGTTAGAGTGTCTGCCCATGAACGATCAAGGGGCGGTTTCAGTGCAAGAAGAACCCAACTGGGGAGTCGTGACCGGAATGGGGGTCCTGCTGATCCTCCTGGGCGCGGCGGCGATCCTGTTCGAGCGGGCGACGAGCTGGTTCGTCACGGTGCTGATCGGGTGGATCCTGGTCATCGCGGCCGTATTCCTGTTTGCCTCCGCGTTCGGCCTGGGGTCGATCGGGCGGGGTTTGCTGAGGATCCTGCTCGCGGTGGTCACCCTGGCGGCCGGCCTCTACCTGGTCCTCAACCCGGGTGAAGGGACCGAGACCCTGACCGTGATCCTGGTCATCTACTTCATCGTTGCCGGCCTGTTCCG
>JAUMBO010000143.1:0-7346 GCA_032119635.1 Solirubrobacterales bacterium | reverse complement strand
CCGGTGAACAACTCCGTCGGGGTAGAGCTCCTCGTCCCACTTCTGGGTCTTCGGTGGAACTTCGGTGTGCATCACGACCATCCCTGCGCCCCACTTCGAACAGACCGCCAGCATCTCCTCGCGGTCGCTGCCGCTTATGTCGTTGACGATCGCGGCCCCCGCATCGAGGGCCCTTTCGGCCACCTCCGGCTTGTAGGTGTCGATCGATACCGTCGCCCCGAGCGAGACGGCAGCTTCGACCACCGGCACCACGCGGGAGATCTCCTCGGCAGCCTCGACGGCCGGTCGGTTGGTCACGTTCGATTCGCCCCCGACCTCGATGATCCCGGCCCCGGCCTCGACCTGTTCGTTCACCCTACGGATGAAGGAGGCCTCGGTCCGCTCGCCCTCATCGGAGAAGGAATCGGGAGTTGCGTTGACGACGCCGACGATCACCGGCCGGTCTAAACTGACCGTACCGGCTGCCGTCCTGACCTTTTTCGAGTCGACGCCTTCAGCCACCCGACCGATGCTAGACACCTTCACGCACACCGACTTCCCGGTCGCCGACCTGATGCGGGAGAAGGCCGATCAGGGGACGACGGTCACGGTCGTCGTTCCGACACGCGAAGCCGCCGGCACGATCGCCCACACGGTGGCTGAGCTGCGGATTCTCGCCGGTATGGGGATCGTCGACCAGATCCTGGTCGTCGATGCCGACTCGGCCGACGGTACGGCCGCCGCCGCACGCGATGCCGGGGCCGAGGTCGTCTCTGAAGCCTCGCTCGTTCCCTCGATCGGCCCGGTCAGGGGCAAAGGGGACGCGATGTGGCGGGCGCTCAAGGTCGCGACCGGCGAGATCGTCGTCTACGTGGACGGCGACGTCGCCGACTTCGGCCGCCATTACGTGACCGGTCTGATCGGGCCGTTGCTGACGGACCCGGGTCGGGCCTTCACCAAGGGGTTCTATCGCCGTCCCTTCCGCCAGGGCGAGACCGAGTCGGTCCGGGGCGGGGGTCGGGTGACGGAGCTGACGGCGAAGCCGCTGCTCGCCCGGTGCGTCCCGGAGCTGGTCGCCTTCGACCAGCCGCTCGCCGGGGAGATCGCGGCTCGCCGCGAGGTCCTGAACGCGATTCCCTTCCACACCGGGTACGGGGTCGAGATAGCGATGCTGGTCGAGGTCTGGGACCGGGTCGGGCTCGACGCGATGGTCCAGGTGGATCTCGGGACCAAGCGGAACGCCCACCAGAGCCTTTCGGCGCTCAACGGAATGGCCAACGAGGTACTCGTCGCGCTGGGCGAGGTCCTCGACCGGCTCGGCCGTCCCGACCTGGGGCGAATCGAGGCCGCAGCCGACGCCCGGCCTTCCCCCGTGGTCAGGCCGCCGTTCGGGAGCCTCGCCCCAGAGATCGCCTGAATGGCGGTCCGCTGCTTCTACACCGACCTCGACGGGACCCTGCTCGGGCTGGGTGCCTCTCTCTTCACCGACTACGAGGGCCGGTTCTCGCTCAACCAGGCCCGCGCCCTACAGGCCGTCGACCGGGCCCGGGCCGAGGTGGTCCTGATGTCCGGCCGGCGCCGGGCTCAGGTGCACGAGGACGCCCGACTGATCGGTCAGCCGAGCTTCATCTTCGAGGCCGGGTCCGGCCTGGTGATCGAGGGCGAAATGACCCTGCTGCTGGGCGACTTCGACGCCGACCCGACGATGACCGTGGTCGAGCAGGTATCGGCCCGAGGGGTGCCCGAGCTGCTCTTCGACCGCTACGAGGGTCGACTCGAGTTCCACGAACCCTGGCACCTCGACCGAGAGACTTCCCACCTGTTCAGGGGCGAGGTGGACACCGACGAGGTGAACGAGTTCCTGGCCGAGTCCGGCCACGGTGACCTTCGCCTGCTGGACAACGGGGCGATCGGCCGGCGGATGCCCGGGATCGAGATCTCTCACGCCTACCACCTGGTCCCCAGGGCCGTCTCCAAGGCGGCTGCGGTGGAGGCCCACTCGCGGATCATGGGTTACGACCGGGAGCAGACGGTCGCCGTCGGCGACTCGCTCGAAGACCTCGACGTGGCCAGAGTCGTCGGCAGGTTCTTCATGGTCGCCAACGGCCCGGAGCGCGACTCCGGGATTCGCGAGGCTCTGCCCCGGTTCGACAACGTCACCGTGACCGAGGGCCGCGCCGGGGACGGCTTCTACGAGGCGGTCGTCGAAAGTCTGGTCACAGACGGCGCCTGATCGGCAGGCCGACGGACCGCTGGACTAGGTTGGGAAGCCGTGGAGACCACCAACTACGAAAAGTTCCAGACCGGCAATCCGGTCGTCCGGCGGCTCTTCGACGGCTTCTTCGAGACCGTCGCCCGGATGGTCGGGGAGTCCCGCCCGGAGCGGGTGCTGGACGCAGGCTGCGGTGAGGGCGAGACGATCGAGCGGCTCGGCTCCCTGCTGCCCCATCCCGTTACCGGGGTGGACCTCAACCCCGACTCGGTCCGTTTCGCGGCCTCCCGCCTGCCCGAGGACCGGTTCGATACCGCCGACCTTCTCGCCCTGCCCTTCGATGACGACTCGTTCGACCTGGTCCTCTGCCTCGAAGTGCTCGAGCACATCCCGGACCCTCGCCCGGCCCTCGCGGAGCTGTCCCGCGTCTCCTCTTCCGAGCTGATCCTCTCGGTCCCCCACGAGCCATGGTTCCGTCTCGGCAGCCTTGCTCGCGGAAAGTACGTAAGTGGATTCGGCAACCACCCCGAGCACGTCAACCACTGGAATCCCCGTTCCTTCCGGGAATTCCTTTCCGTTTCGGTCGAGCCGGTAGAGGTGACCACCTCGCTTCCCTGGGTGGTCGCAAGGTGCCGGGTGCCTGGCACCTGAGGCTCAGGCGACCGAGGCGATCCGGCCGACGCCCTCGTCGATCAGTTCGGGCGGGACCGAGGCGAACGAGAACCGGAGCTGGTTCCAGCCGCCGTCGAGCATGAAGTCGGTCCCCGGGATGAACGGGGCACCGGCCTCTTTCGCCCGTTCCGCGAGGGCGACGGTGTCGGCCCCCTCGCCCAGGTCGGCCCAGAGGAAGTAGCCGCCCCCCGGCACCTCGAATTCGGCCTGGGGCAGGTGGGCGCCGAGCGCCGCGACCAGCGCATCGCGCCGTTCGGCGAGCTTCCCGTTCACCACCTCGAGGTTCGTCTCGTAGGCGCCCGATTCGTAGAGCTGGAGGACGAGGCTGCCGGCCAGCATGTTCGGTGAGATGTAGTTCTCGTTCGCCGTCCTGGCCAGCGAGCCGATCACCTCTTCCGGCCCGGCCAGGAATCCGACCCGGATCCCGGGGCTGACCGTCTTCGAGTACGAGGAAGAGTGGATTACCCGGTCGGCTTCGTCGATCGAGAGCATGGTCGGGGGCGGCGGGTCACCGAATGAAATCTCCCGGTAGGGGTCGTCCTCGAAGATCGTGAAGCCGTGCTCCGCGGCCAGCTCCACCAACCTTTCTCGCTTCTCCCCCGAGAGCGTGCAGCCGGCCGGGTTGTGGAAGTTGGGGATCGCGTGGAGCAGCCTCAGCGGCCCCTCTTCCAGGGCCTTCTCGACCGCGCCGACGTCCATCCCGTCCCGCTCCAGTGGGATCGGTACGAATTCGGCACCCAGCTGTTCGAGCAGCAGCAGGGTCCGGTCGTAGGAGGGCTGCTCGACCGCCACTCGATCGCCAGGCGAGACGAAGTGCCTGAAGACCATCGCCCCGGCTTCGAGGGAGCCGTTGGTAACCATCACGCCCGCAGCCGGGATGTCATGGATCGAGGCGATTCGTTCGCAGAGTCCGGGATGGCCGATCCCGACCCCGTAGGAGAGGGCCGTCTTCCAGTCGTCTTCGAGCGCCCTGGCCGTCGCCTCGCGGATCGCTTCGACCGGCAGGAGGTCTGGGCTCGGTGCGCCCCTGGCGAAGCTGATCGTCTCTGGCACGGTCCCTCCGGTGTTCGGGTCGGCTGCTGGCCCCTGCCCGGAGACCTGCCTGACTCCTTACGGGGCCTGGCGCTCCGGGGCGAGCGATGATAGCGATGCCGACCCGACCGGCTCATACCGGCAGACGACCAGATCCGAGAGCCCTCCGATCGAGCCCGGCCCGGCCGATACGTACCACGAACGGGTCCCGTCGTCCGGCTCGAGGCTGAGTTGTGCCGGCCGGTTGGGGTCGAGCGGACCGAGCTCCCAGGAGGCCATCTCCCCGTACCGACCGAGTCGGAGCTCGAGCGGCTGGGAGGTGGAGAGGATGGCACCACGGGGAGGCAGGTAGGCCCTGCTCGTCGGCCCGCCGGGACCGGCCGGTCCGGGAGGGCAGGCGACCGGAACCACGCCCTCGACCGGGCGGAGGTCCAGCTCCTCGGCCCCGGCCAGGAACTGATCCACCAGCGGAGCCCACTGGAGGCCGTCGGTCCGAATCTCTTCCTCGGTGAAGCCGGTGTACCCGAAGGCCGCACCGTCGACCGGGTCAAAGCTCTTGCGGAGCGCATCGCGGGGCTGCTGCCCGACCGGGGGCGGCCTCTCGGTCGACTCCAGCAGGGTTACCGCCAGGACTTCGGCCTTCAACCGGCTGGTCCGGCCGTCCCGGTTGCCGTCGATCGCCAGATACCCGATTGCGCCCACCAGGGAGACGGCGGTTACCCCGAGCAGCAGCGTCGTCCGTCCTCGGTCCCAACGGACTCCTCTTGCCATCTCGAGCCCGATCATCAGCACGACGAGCGTGGTCGGGTACAGGTAGCGAGTCTCGCCCGGGCCGGGCCTGTCCGCAAAGCTCGCCCAGACCACCGTCTGGGAGGCGTAGAGCGCCACTGCGATCGCGATCACGACGATCAGGTTCCGCCGTGCCCGGCCGGTCGCGATCAGTGCGCCCAGGGCGGCGAGAAAAACGATCGCAAGCGCCGGGCCCAGGTAGCGGGCGGCCGTTGCCGGATCCCTCGAGGTGAGTCCCAGGAAGTCGAATCCGATCCCGAACAGGGCGGCAAGGGCCCCGCCGATCGACTGGAAGATCCAGGCCGGCAGCAGCAGCAGGTTGTCGAACTCGGGCGGGGTGTCCTCCACCTCGGTGCTTGCCGCGGCCAGGGTGAGTCGCCAGATCGCGTAGCCGAGCAGCGGCAACCCGGCGACCCAGAGCCTCTTCCAGTCCCTCTCCACTACCGTCGCGACGAGGACGCCGATCGCGAAGGCCGCCGCGACCGTATAGGTGAGCAGGCCGGCCACGATCAATCCGAAGGCGACCAGGTCCCACTTCCGGGCGTCCTGCTCGAAGGCAAGGAGCGCGCCTAGTCCGCAGGCCAGGGCGAACACGATCACGAACCCGTTCCCGGCCAGGTAGTGGAGGATGTCCTGCGGGAAGATCAGCATCAGCAGGGCCGGAGCCAGGGCGACCCAAGGAGGCACCCGCCGTTTTCCCCAGGCGAAAAGGATCCAGGCCAGCAGGAAGATCGACAGCAGGGTCAGGATCTGGAACGGGGCGTATTCGCCGGCCCCGAACATCTCGAGCACCCCGCGGTAGGTGACCAGCGAGACCGGCACCAGGTGACCGACGTAAGGCTCGATCAGCTCCCTTCGCCCCAGCTCGGCGACCAGCGAGATCAGCGAGAGCTCGTCGCCGGAGAAGCTCAGGTTCCTGCCGAACCAGAGGACCAGCCCCGCCGAGAGGAACATCCCGGCGACCAGGACGATGCCGGCTTGGATTCCGCTCGGCCGGTCAGGCGCGGACTCGCCTGTCGAGCGCCCCTTCATCGGCCGGACCCTCGTCCGGCAAGACGGCAGATGGTCACGTCCGCGAGGGTACCGCCCTGTCCCTGGGCGACCGAGATGAACCAGGGCAGGGACCCCTCGTCGCGTCGGAACCTGAGGATGCCAGGCACGCCGGGGGCGAGCTTCCCGACTTCGATCATCGCCCTGTCGCCGTACCTGCCGATCGCCGGCTCCAGAGGCGCGTTCGAGACGAGGATCGCCCCGTCCCTCGGCAGCGGTACCTGGGTCGCTCCGGTTACGAAGCCGGTCGCGGCCGGCCGACAGGAGGTGGGCTGGAGGCCGGGCGGCACCGGCCCGAGGGAGATCCCGAACGACTTCGCAAGGAAACGGTCCACCTCGTCTCGGATCGCGGGTTCCTCACCGCCGAGTTCCGACTCCGTGAAGCCCAAGTACCCGAAGCGACCACCGTCCACGGGATCGAATTCGGCCTGGGTTCGCTGCCTCGGCTGAGCGCGCACGGGCGGGGGGACGCCCGTCGAGTCGAGCAGAGTGATCGCCAGGATCTCCGCCTTCACCTGTCTAGCGCTCGTTTCCCGAAGGTCTGCGTTGGCCAGGAAGCCGAGCGAGCCGGTGAGGGCAAACAGCGTCACCGCCCAGACGGCGACCACGGATCGCCGATCCCACCGGATACCCCTGACGAACTCCAGCCCCAGCAGCAGTACGAAGAGCGCCCCCGGGTAGAGGTAGCGTGGCTGAACCGGACCCGGGCGGGGTTCATCCCTGGTGCCCCAGATCAGGGTCTGGGATGCCAGCAGGGCGATCGTGATCAGCCCGATCACGATCAGGTCGGTTGCGTCCCGGCCGCGGGTCATCGCGTAGGCGCCGGCCAGCAGGAAGACGATCGCGAACGAAGAGGCGATGACGTACCCGGAGGGTGCAGCCGTCAGCGGAATGTCCAGGAAGCCGAAGCCGCCACCTGAGAGCGCGACCAGGTACCCGCCCAGGGCCTGAAATACCCATGCGGGCAGGAGCAGGAGGTTCGCCAGGTCCGGCTGATCGACCGGAGTCCTTATCCCGGATGAAGTCGATGCGGCCCGCCAGATCAGGTAGGCGACCAGCGGCAACGCTCCGACCCAGAGACTCGGCCACCTTCGGGAGCTCGCGGCAAGGGCCATCAGACCGAGTGCGAAGGGGACCGCAACCGTGTAGGTCAGCATCCCCATTACGAGGAGGACGAACGCGGCCAGGTCCCCGATCCCGTCCCTCCGCTGAAAGGCGTAGAGGGAGCCGAGGCCACAGGCGAGGGCGAACACGATCACGAAGCCGTTGCCGTTCAGGTAGTGGAGGATGTCCTGGGGGAAGATCAGGATCAGGAAGGCAGCGGCGAGCGCTACCCAGGGCGTTACCCGTTGCTTGCCCCAGAGGAACAGGATCCAGGCCAGGAGGAAGATCGAGAGAAGGGTCAGGACCTGAAACGGGACGTAGCTGCCTACCCCGAAAGTCACTCCGGTCAGCCAGTAGGCGAGGAGTGGAACCGCAACGAGGTGCCCCGCGTAAGGCTCGAAGAGATCGCCCGGGCTGAAGCTCCCGACTCGCGAAAGAATCATCACCTCGTCTTCGGTGAACGAGAGGTCGCGTCCGAACCAGAGGACCAGGAAGGCCGAGAAGGCCA
>JAUMBO010000142.1:0-4467 GCA_032119635.1 Solirubrobacterales bacterium | reverse complement strand
CGAAGCCGAGTCCGCCTCCGGCCCCGAAGAAGTAGCTCGACGGCTTCGAGATTCTCATCTGGCTGCGGAAGGAGAGGGTGGCCGAGGGTGCCTCGAGAACGGTGATCGCGTTTTCGGGCAGGAGGTTCCGGAGCAGCGAGTGGACCATCGATGGATTGAGTGGGTCGGTCTGCTCCGGATCGACCGGCGGGGCCATCGGCTCGGGTGGTTCCCGGTCGGCCGGGGAGAGCAGGTCGAGCAGGTCGGTGAGCGAGAGCTTGACGTCGGCCACCAGGGCATCGCCCATCGGGGCTCGGGCTGCCTCCTCGGGGTCGGAGGTGATCGCGACCAGCTCGGCCCCCTCGGGGATGAACCTGCCGGGCATGTAGGGGTAGTACGGGAAGACCGAGGAGCCGATGACCAGGATCAGGTCGTGCCCGGCGAGAACGTCGCCCAGCGGGCCGATCGCCGGGGGGAGGATCCCCCGGAACGCCGGGTGGTTCTCGGGAAAGCCGATCCTGCCGCCCCCGGGTGCCGGGGAGGCCCAGACGGGAAATGCCTGCTGCTCGGCGAGGCGGACTGCCTCGTCCCAGGCCCCGGACGCGTCGATGTCCGGTCCGGCGACCATGACCGGGTTCTTCGCCTCGGCGATCCTGGCGGCCAGCCGTTCGACCTGGATCGGGTCCGGGGATGCCCGGCCGGCCACCTCCCGGTCGATGACCAGCTTCGCCTCGGTCTCACCGACTTCCGAGTCCCAGTCGTCCATCGGGATCGAGACCATCACCGGCCCCTTCGGCGGCAGGTCGGCGAGGTGGATCGCGTGGGCGATCGCGAGCGGCACGTCCTCGGCTCTGGCCGGCTCGAAGGCGAACTTGACGTACGGGTCGGCGACCCGGGTCGCGTCCCGGTTGGTCAGGTTGGCCTGGATCGCGATCTGGGCCCTGACCTGCTGGCCGACCGTGACCACCACTGGCGAGTGGTTGGCCTGGGCGTTGAAGATCGCACCGATCGCGTTGCCGAGGCCAGGAGCGGTGTGGAGGTTGACCAGCGAGGGACGCCCGGTCACCTGGGCGTAGCCGTCGGCCATCCCGACCGCGACCGCCTCCTGGAGTGCCAGCACGTATTCGAAGTCCCCGGGGAAGTCCTGAAGCATCGGCAGCTCGGTCGAGCCCGGGTTGCCGAAGATCGTGGTCATCCCGTGCTTTCGAAACAGGTCGAACGTCGCTTCTCTGACCGTCGGCATGGCGCCACCATATAAGGGAGCGACCGGGGTGGGGTAATGGGTACCTGTCGGGCGTGGGGCGGCTGTCAAGATGGCGGGGTGCGCCGAACCACCCTTCTAGCCCCGCTGCTCGCCGTCGCCCTGGTGGCCGGCTGCGCGAACGAACCGGCGAATACCCCGACCGCCTGCCTCGAGGGTCCGGCCATGCTCGAAAAGGCGCTCGCCCGGGCCCCTGGGCCGGCCCGGCTCGAGGGTCGGGTCCCGCTTTCCGACTGCCTCGTTCCGGAGCAGCCGGCCGGTGACCTGATGGATTTCGGGACCGATGCGGTCGAAGTTGCCACCGAGCTCGGCAGGGAGGCCCGCGGCCCGGGGCCGAAGGGGATCGCGGCCGCGATCCAGGCCGGCTACCTGGTCGGCGCCCTGGAACGGGGTGCAGAGGACACAGGCGGCATCCACGCCATCCTGCTCGACCGGATCAGGAGTGCGGCGACCAACGGAATCACCGGCCCGGCTGAGACCCACTTCGAGATCGGCTACGAGGCCGGCCTGAGGCTGGGATGATGGGATGAGAGTCCGGGCCGGCGAGAGGCGCCGGTCCCATCCGTCCGAGCAAGAGGGAGTGAAAAGTGTCCGAATCCGATCAGAGGCTCTGGGGAGACGAGACCGAGAAGGCGGTCGCCAACTTTCCCGTCTCGGGCCACCCCGTTCCGGCACCGGTGATCCAGTGGCTCGGTCGCCTGAAGGCGGCCGCGGCCCGGACCAATGCCGACCTGGGGCTGCTCGACGGGGAGCTGGCGGAGCGGATCGCCCGGGCCGGTGACGAGGTCGCGGCCGGCGATCACGACGACCAGTTCCCGGTCGACGTCTTCCAGACCGGCTCCGGCACCTCGTCGAACATGAACGCGAACGAGGTGATCGCGACCCTGGCCGGCGACGGGGCCCATCCGAACGATCACGTGAACATGGGGCAGTCCTCGAACGACGTCTTTCCCTCGGCCGTCCACCTTGCGGCGCTCGATCAGGTGACCACTGCCCTGCTGCCGGCGATGGAGGCGCTGGCCGGTGAGCTGGGGGGCAAGGCGGAGGAGTTCGCCGACCTGGTCAAGGCCGGCCGGACCCACATGATGGATGCCGTTCCGGTGACCCTGGGCCAGGAGTTCGCCGGGTATGAGGCCCAGGTGAAGCTCGGGGTCGATCGGATCGCCGCGACCCTCGACCGGGTCGGTCAGATCCCGCTGGGGGGGACGGCGACCGGCACCGGCCTGAACACCCATCCGGACTTCGCCTCCGGGGTCCGGGAGCTGCTCGCCGCCGGGGTCGGGTTCGGGGTTTCCGAGCCACTCGACCGGTTCGAGGCCCAGGCAAACCGGGACTCGCTGGTCGAGCTTTCCGGAGCGCTCAAGACCTACGCCGTCTCGCTGGCCAAGATCGCCGGAGATCTCGTCTTGATGGGTTCGGGGCCCCGGACCGGGATCGCCGAGCTCAGGCTGCCGGAGCTCCAGAAGGGGTCCTCGATCATGCCGGGCAAGGTCAACCCGGTGATTCCCGAGGTCGTGATCCAGGTCGCCGACCAGGTGGTCGGCAACGATGTCGCGATCACGATCGCCGGCACGCAGGGCCAGTTCGAGCTGAACGTACGGGTACCGGTGATCGCCCGCAACCTGCTCGACTCGATCGGCCTGCTGACATCGGCTTCCCGGCTCTTGAACGAGAAGTGCGTCGCCGGCATCGAGCCGGACCGGGAACGGGCCCTGGCCAATGCCGAGGCGACCCTTGCCACGGCGACTGCCCTCAATCCCGAGATCGGCTACGACCGGGCGACCGAGATCGTCCGTGAGGCGGCCGCAAGCGGCCGGCCGTTGCGGGAGGTAGCGCTCGAACTCGGGGTCGACGAGGAGACCCTCGCCACGGCTCTCGACCACCTCGGGATGTCCCGCCCCCACGAGCGGTCCGACTGAGTCGCCACGGGTGCCGGCCCTAGCCGGCCTGGAAGCTGACCATCCGCTCCTCGGTCAGCTCGATCACCGCGTAGGCCGGTCCCTCCCGGGTGTTGCCGGAGTCCTTGACCCCGCCGTAGGGCTGCTGGTCGGCCCGGAAGGTCGGGACCTCGTTGATCAGCACTCCGCCGAACTCGAGGTTGTGGGCGGCCTTCAGGCCGTTGCCGATGTCGCGGGTGAAGACCCCGGCCTGGAGGCCGAACTTCGAATCGTTGGCCATTGCGAGCGCCTGGTCGAAGTCGGAGAAGCGATCGATCGTCGCGACCGGTCCGAAGACCTCCTCGCACCAGACCTTCGAATCGTGGTTCGGGTGCTCGATCAGGGTCGGGGCCAGGCAGCGGCCTTCGTCGACCAGCTCGCCGCCGGCGATCACGTTCCCGCCCTGGGCGGCCGCCTCCTCGATCCACTGCTTGACCCGCTCCTTCTCGCCCGGGTCGATCAGCGGACCGACGTCGGTCTCGGGCGAGAGCGGGTCGCCGACCACGAGGGACTCGACGTTGCCGGCCAGGCGGGTGATGAACTGGTTGGCGATCGCCTCGTGCAGCAGGATCCGCTGGGTCGAGATGCAGCTCTGGCCGGCGTGGGAGAAGGCGTGGATCATCGCCTTGTCGGCGGCCGTCTCCCAGTCGCCGTCCTCGTTGACGATCAGCGGGGCGTTCGAGCCGAGTTCCAGGCTGACCTTCTTCTCGGGCGCCTTGCTCCGGATCCCCCAGCCGACCGGGACCGAGCCGGTGAAGGTGATCGCCCGGACCAGCGGGCTCTCGACCAGGGCGTTGCCGACGGTCGAGCCACTCCCGGGGACGACGCTGAGCCAGCCCGCCGGAAGCCCCGCGTCGAGGAAGACCTGGGCCAGCTTGAGCGAGGAGATCGGCGTCTGGCCGGCCGGCTTCAGGACCACGGCATTGCCGGCGGCGAAGGCCGGTCCCAGCTTGTGGGCGACCAGGTTGAGCGGGAAATTGAACGGGCTGATCGCACCGACCACGCCGTAGGGCACCCGGAGGGTCAGCGCCAGCTTGCCGACCCCCGCCGGAGCGGCTTCCATGGGGATCGTCTCACCGGTCAGCTTGCGAGCCTCGGTGGCCGAGAACTTGAGAGTCTCGACCGCCCTCGCCGCTTCGACGGTCGCCGTCTTGATCGGCTTGCCGGCCTCGCGGGCGATCGTCTCGGCCAGGTCGTCCTGGCGCTCGGCGACCAGGTCTGCCGCCCGGTCGAGCATCGCGGCCCGTTCCCACTGCGGGAAGTCGCCCTTCGAGAAGGCTTCGCTGGCGA
>JAUMBO010000141.1:6402-7775 GCA_032119635.1 Solirubrobacterales bacterium | reverse complement strand
CGAGAACTCGGCCACCACGGGATCGGGTGGGAGTCCGGACTGACCGGCGCCTCCCCCGACTGCCTCGTCGCCTTCCCCGCCACCTTCCGGACCGGACGGATCCGACTGCCCGGCAGGCGGGACCGCCGCCAGCGGTCTCGCCCCAGCCGGGGCCGGGCGCTCGATCGCGACCCGCTCGGGTTGGGCTCCCCGCTCGCCGGGAACCGGGACGAGGCCGGTACCGAGACAGGCCGCTGCCCCACCCGCGGTACCGACGCAGATCGCCGCGACCTTGGCGATCGCGGTCGTGCCGAGGCCACGGGCGCCGCCCGAACCGATCGCGGCGGCCGAGGCGGACTCCCCGCCACCGAACAGGCCGTTCATCCGGAACCAGGCCTGGAGGGAGAGCTCGTCCAACCGCTCGAAGAACCGGCCGAAGAGCCCCGGGCCGCCGGACTCCCCGGCGAGCGGGCTGGTGGTGCCGAGCAGCGGACCGGCCCCGACCACGGCGGCCGGAATCCGTCGGTATTCCCGGAGCAACGCCCGGCAGCCCCCGCAGACCGCAAGGTGGTTCCTGACCGCCCCGGCAGCCTCCGGCTCGAGTTCCCGGTCGGCCGCCGCCGAGACCAGGGGCTCGATCGAGCGGCACCGCTCGCCGGCCTCGCTCTCCCGGACGACCGAGCGGAGCTTCTCCCGGCCCTCGGCCAGGCACCGGTTCACCTTGGTCCGGGTCCAGCCGTTCGCAGCCTGGATCTCGGCGTAGCTCATCCCGGAAGCAAGCTGGGTCAGGGCCTTCAGCTCCTGGGGCTTGAGCATGGCGAGCGCCTCGCGGCTCCGGGCCACCTGCTCGCGACCTTCGACCTCTTCCTCCGGCGCACGCCGGCCGGACGGGATCGCGCCGACCCAGTCCGGCTCGTCCGGGGAGCCGTCCTGGCCGCCTCCCGTCGGCCCAGGCCTCCCGAGGGTCCGCTCCCGGGCCTTCCGGATCGCCAGGGCCTCGTGCCGGATCACGGTTCGCGCCCAGGGCAGGAGCCGCCGGGCCTCGGCGGTCGGGGCTTTGGTCAGGAGGATCTCCAGCCCGCGCTGCATCGCATCCTCGGCGTCGTCGGAGCAGAGCGAGACCTTCCGGGCACTGGCAAGCAGCAGGTTGCGATGGTTCCGGTAGAGCTCGATCGCCACCCTGCGCCTCGCGGCCGGGTCAGGCAGGTCGTGCCGCAGGCCGGGGACTGCTTCCTCCGGGCGGTCTAGCTGTTCGGCTGCTTCCACTGGGGGGCCCTCCGTATCTCCCTCGCGTCTCGTCCTGAACGACCCCCGCGAGCGCCAACACGCCGGCCGTCGCAGGTAGCGGTCGCGACCCGGCCCGATCGACCCGCCCGGGGCATCTCGCCGTCTCC
>JAUMBO010000141.1:0-6392 GCA_032119635.1 Solirubrobacterales bacterium | reverse complement strand
CCAGCCTCCCCAGCCTCCCCAGCCTTCTCAGCCCTCACCCCCCCCCCCCCCCGGCGCCATCTTCCCATCTCAACTCTCCCCCCTTCCCGCCCTCCCAAATCCCCGGAAAATCCGACCTGTTTGGCGCAGCCGCGCCAACTCCGGAATTTCCGAAAGAAACGGGATCGAGGGCGGGGAAGGCCCGTGATCGAAGCAGTCCGTTGCAGGCCCCCGCCAAGGCGCTCCCCTTGCGAAGCGCTCGAATAGCATCGCCGGCGATGAGCAGCGAGACGAAGACCAGCGTGGTGACCGGCGGGGCCGGGTTCCTCGGCTCCCACCTCTGCGACCGGCTGCTCGGCGCCGGCCACCGGGTGATCTGCCTCGACAACCTCGACACCGGGTCGCTCCGGAACATCGAGCACATCGAGTCGGACCAGTTCGAGTTCCAAAACCTCGACATCACCGAGGAGGTCCTGGTCGAGGGTCCGGTCGACTTCGTCTACCACCTGGCCTCACCGGCCAGTCCGATCGATTATCAGCGACTGCCGCTCCACACGCTCAAGGTCGGGGCCCAGGGCACCTGGCACATGCTCGGGGTGGCCAAGGTGAAGCGGGCCAGGTTCCTGCTCGCCTCGACCTCCGAGGTCTACGGCGACCCCCAGGTCCACCCCCAGCCGGAGGAGTACTGGGGCCACGTCAACCCGATCGGGCCGCGAGGGGTCTACGACGAAGCGAAGCGCTACGCCGAGGCACTGACCATGGCCTACCACCGCCAGCAGGGCGTCGACACGGCGATCGTCCGGATCTTCAACACTTACGGACCGCGGATGAGGTCGAACGACGGCCGGGCGGTACCGACCTTCCTCCGCCAGGCGCTGCTCGGCGAGCCGGTGACCGTGTTCGGGGACGGCAGCCAGACCCGCTCCTTCTGCTTCGTCGACGACCTGGTCCGGGGCCTCGTCGCCCTGGCCGAGTCGGACGAGCACCTGCCGGTCAACATCGGCAACCCGGACGAGTTCACGCTCACCGAGCTGGCCGGGAAGGTGATCGAAGTGGCCGAATCGGACTCGGAGATCCTCTACGAGCCGCTCCCGGTCGACGACCCCCAGGTCCGCCGGCCCGACATATCGAGGGCGAAGGAGATCCTCGGCTGGCAGCCCGAGACCGGGCTGGACGACGGCCTCAAGAAGACGATCGAGCTCTCACCCGCCGGCGCCCTCATCGGCGAGTCGGCCTGACCGGCGCCAAGCGGCGCCGAAAGGCCACCCGGAAATGAGGATCCTGGTCACCGGCCACACCGGCTTCCTCGGGTCGGCCCTGGTACCGGAGCTGGAGGCAGCAGGCCACCAGGTGACAGGACTCTCGCTCTCGGGTGGCGAGGGCGGGATCGCCTGCGACCTGACCGACCCGGTGGCGACCGCCGCCGCGCTCCAGGGCCTGGAGCCCGAGGTGGTGATCCACCTCGCCGGGATCACCTCCGAGCCTGCCGCCCGCGAGGATCCGGACCGGGCCTTCAGGGCGAACACCGGCTCGACCTGGAACCTGCTCGAGGCGGTGACGACAAGGGATGGCGAGGGAGGAACGAGCCGGATCGTGCTCGGCTCGAGCGCCGCCGTCTACGGAGGCGCAGGCGGGGTGCTGGAAGAGACGACAGGAATCGAACCGGTGACCCCTTACGGCGCCTCGCGGGCGGCGGCCGAGATCGTGGCCAGCCAGTACGGCAGGTGGACCGCCACCCCGGTCTCGGTGGTCCGGCTGTTCAACCTGACCGGCCCCGGGATGCGGCCTGGCTCGCTGCCGGGTCAGGTGGCTGGAGCGGTCGCGGCGGCCGAGGCGGCCGGCGAGTCGAAGGTCCGGGTCCCGATCCGCAACCCGGAATCGAGCCGCGACTTCATCGACGTCCGGGACGCGGCCCGGGCGCTCACCCTGGTCATTGAACGTGATCTAGACGGACCGGTCAACGTCTGCTCGGGCCGGGCCGTCCGGGTCGGCGACCTGGTCGAGGCCTTCGGCCGGCTTACCGAGCTGGAGGTCGAGCTCGAGGCGGCAGGCGATGCGGGGGCAGAGACCGAGATCGAGCACCTGATCGGCTCCAGCGAGCGGCTGGTCGAAGCGACCGGCTGGGAGCCGCAGGTGAGCCTCGAGGAGTCGCTGGAAGCCGGCCTGGAAGGCTTCAGGCAGGCCGGGGCGGAATAGGGCCGACCGTTTCCGCGGCCGCTTCCATCTCCCCGCCAGCAGGCATACGGCCCACCACGCCCGAAACGAGCGCCCGCTCCGCCGCGGCGCCGTCCGCCTCGCGCCGGTTGAGGACCAGGATCTGGGCCAGGAGCCCGAGGGAGAAGAGCTGCACTCCGACCACGATCAGGAGTACTCCGAGGAAGAGAAGTGGCCGGTCGCCGATCGACTCGCCACCGATCCAGATCACGGTCAGGTAGACCCCGATCGCCAGGCCGACCAGCGAGAAGAGGACGCCCAGCCCGCCGAACAGGTGGAGCGGTCGGTTCCGGTACCGGCCGAGGAAGGAAACGGTCATCAGGTCGAGGGCACCCCGCAGGTAACGCTCGAGGCCGAACCGGGAGCGGCCGTGGAGCCGGGGCCGGTGGTTCACCGGAACCTCGGCCACCTTCCAGCCCTGCTGCTCGGCCAGGACCGGGAGGAAGCGGTGGAGCTCGCCGTAGACCTCGAGCGAGCGGGCGCACTTACCGCGGTAGGCCTTGAAGCCGCAGTTCATGTCGTGCATCCGGACCCCGGTCAGCAGCGAAGTGAAGGAGTTGAAGATCTTCGAGGCCAGCCTCCTGGTCCAGGGGTCCTGGCGGTCGCGCTTCCAGCCGGAGACCAGGTCGTCGCCCGCCTCGATCCGCTCGATCAGTGCCGGGATGTCGGCCGGGTCGTCCTGGCCGTCGCCGTCGATCGTGATCACGACGTCGGCCGCGGTCGAGTCGAACCCGACCGCCAGAGCCGCCGACTTGCCGAAGTTCCGCCGGAGACGCAGGGCCCCCAGCCGGGGGTCGGACTCGGCCATCTCCCCGACCAGCTCGAACATGCCGTCGGTCGAGCCGTCGTCGACGACCAGGATCCCGTAATCGAACCCGAGCGGCGCGAGCGCCTCGTGGAGTTCCGCGACCAGGTCCGGCAGGGCACCGGACTCGTTCAGGGCCGGAATGATCACGGTCAGGTCTTCGGGTCGGGACATCAGGGAGGGGACTTTGCCAACTCCTCGGACGTCGCTGCGGACGGCGCGCCGGGTGGGAAGGGTGGCCCAGCACGACTGTGCGGAGCAGGGAGGCCGGACCGTCCGGGGGGAGATTGCACCCGGCCCGTCGCGCTATGGCGTCAGGACGGGAAATTCAGGGGAGTCGGGCGTCCGGGGCGCAACTCGGCCACCCGGCAGCGGTTATCGGTATGGAAAGTGATCTTCATCACTGATACATTCCAAAGTCCTCTTTCCGAGGAGCGCGTCGTGGAGCGGGGCCAAAGCCCAATCTCTCCTGGAACGGCTCTAGTAGCAGGGGGAGGAGTCAAAAGAAGGGCAACCGTGTCGCGACTCGTCCGGCACGACTAAGGAGAGATAAGCAACATGAATACCTCAATCATCGAAGCCAGAGGAAGCGCGGGCAAGCGGCTCGGCGTTCTCCTTCTGGGGCTCGCAGTAGCCCTGGCGGGGACGTTCGCGTTCTCTGGCAGCAAGGCGGAGGCGGTCGAGAAGACCATCACCTTCGACAAGGGCAAGGTCAACCTCGGATTCGCATTCCAGAACAAGGACATCCTGCCGGGCGCGGCGGCACTCCCTGGCACGGTCTCGAACCCGAACTTCGACCCGACCCTCCCGGTCGACCCGGCTACGAACCCAACCACGGTGACCAGTCCGACTGGCACGCCGCTGTTCGACGTCAACAAGCTCGACCCGGCTACGTTCACGACTCCGGCGACGCCCGGTACTCCCGTGAACAGCTTCACTCCGTTGGGCTGTGGAACGCCGGTGACGTTCGGGATCTACTACGCGGTCCCCTACGGCAAGACGCTGAACCCGGCTGATCCGACGTCGATCATCTGGAACCCGGCAGTGGGCAACCCGTTCGGAAAGCTCCTCGGTCAGGCTCTGGCGAACAGCGGAGCTCCTGGGTCGGCGGAGTACTACCGGGTCCTGAACGAGGGCGCGATCCTGCCGGAAGGTGAGGATCCCGTCACGTTCGCGAACCCGTTCAACCCGGCGCTGCCGGATGTCACGCTGACGGCGCCTTACCCGGCCGAGAACACGCTGTGGCAGCCGTACGCTGCGGATGCAACCGGTACTCCGGTGGGCAAGACGGGTAACACCCCGTTCGCCGGTGCTGTCGGACTCAGGATCGAAGCGAACACCCTTCCGGGTGGCTTCTGCGCGAACCCGGCGGACGGCACTGCCGTTGTCGACCTGGACGAAGCCACCGACACCTTCACTGGTGCGTCGGCGGACTTCGACATGCCGGTGATGATCGTTCCCAACCCGCTCGACCAGAGCCCGGTTCCGATCACGCTGGAGGCGCCGGAAGGCATCGAAGGCACGATCGATGACGCCGGCAACGTAAGGATCGACGGGGACATGGAAGTGCGCGTCCTGACCGGGTTGGCATCCAACCCGCTCGGTTCGTACTGCTCCCTGCCCCTGCCGGGTCGTGAGCCAGGCGGCTTCAACCCGAGCGTGGCGATCCCGGACAACGGTTTCGCGCTTACTACCTCGTACGCGCTGCCGACTGCCCAGGGCTACGCCGGTACGCCGTTCAGCGGCGGTGACCTGGAGGGCAACGGTGCGCTGGTCGGCACCTGGAACACGACCGAGGACTCGATTTCGGTCGGCGGAGCCAACTGCGCGACGGTGAACTCCGTCTCGAAGGGCTTCGGCGGAATCTGGCTGAGCTCGAACATCGCCGAGCCGGCCGCGTTCCCGACCTGTGCCGATCTCGGCAAGATCGGGACGTTCGCCAACTGCACCGACCCGGTCGCCACCATCGCGACCCCGACGGTCAGCGGCCCCGGCAAGATCAAGCGGGGCAGGGTCGCCGTGTGGAGGGTGACGGTCCGGAACACCGGTACCGCCACCGCCACTGGCGTGCGGACCACGGTCTCAGGCCGAGGTGTGCGAGTCAACAG
Source organism: Solirubrobacterales bacterium (assembly GCA_032119635.1). Lineage (GTDB taxonomy): Bacteria > Actinomycetota > Thermoleophilia > Solirubrobacterales > 70-9 > 67-14. The sequence goes on along the minus strand of JAUMBO010000141.1, from coordinate 1,286 downwards.
CCCGGTTGCGACGATCGCAGCCGGTGGGCAGAGGACCGAAGTGATTCGGGCCAAGCTCACCCGGGTGGGCAAGTTCACCCTGACGGTCAAGGTCACCTCCGCCAACGGCGGGACCAAGACCGTGAGAAGGGCAGTCAACGTAGTCAAGTAGTCCCGACTGCGTGATCTACGGAAAAGGGCGGCCTTCGGGCCGCCCTTTTCTTTTGTCTAAACCGCCCTGGGGCGGGCAGAGGAGCGGCCTTCGGGCCGCCGCTCCGCCTGACCCGAAGTGCCCCGGAGGAAGGGCCGGGAGCGGGCCGCCCCGGCCGGGCCGGGCGGAATAGACTGAGCGGCCGATGAGGAAGAAGAGTCCAGAGACCCACGAGGAGAAGCTGGCCCAGCTTCGCGAGCTGAAGGACCAGGCGATCCACTCGGCCTCCGAGGAGGCGGTCGAGAAGCAGCACGCGAAGGGCAAGCTGACCGCCCGGGAGCGGATCGAGAAGCTGCTCGACCCCGGTTCGTTCGAGGAGCTCGACACCTTCGTCCGCCACCGGACGACCGAGTTCGGGATGGAGAAGCGGCGTCCCTGGGGCGATGCAGTCGTCACCGGACACGGCACGATCGACGGCCGGAGGGTTTTCGTCTTCTCCCAGGACTTCACCGTGTTCGGCGGCTCGCTGGGCGAGGTGATGGCCGAGAAGATGTGCAAGGTGATGGACCTCGCGGCCAAGGTCGGCGCCCCGGTGATCGGGCTGAACGACTCCGGCGGGGCCCGGATCCAGGAGGGCGTCGTGTCGCTCGGCGCCTACGGGGACGTCTTCGTGAGGAACGTCCAGTCCTCGGGCGTCATCCCCCAGATCTCGGTGATCATGGGGCCGTGCGCCGGTGGGGCCGTCTACTCGCCGGCGATGACCGACTTCATCTTCATGGTCAAGGAGACCTCCCACATGTTCATCACCGGTCCAGAGGTGATCAAGACGGTGACCGGCGAGGAGGTCGAATTCGAAGAGCTGGGCGGGGCGATGACCCACAACTCGAAGTCCGGCGTGGCCCACTTCGCCGCCGAGGACGAGGAGAGCTGCCTGGAGGACGTCCGGTACCTGATGAGCTTCCTGCCGCTCAACAACCTCGAGCAGCCGCCGTACTTCCCGCCGTCCGACGACCCCGACCGGGAGGACCCGGAGCTCGACACCTTCGTCCCCGACGACCCGAACAAGCCGTACGACATGCGCGACGTGGTCAAGCGGATCGTCGACGACGGCGAGTTCTTCGAGGTCCAGGAGCACTTCGCGAAGAACATCATCTGC
>JAUMBO010000140.1:0-3619 GCA_032119635.1 Solirubrobacterales bacterium | reverse complement strand
GCACCGGGCCGAGCGGACGCAGGCCAGCCGGATCGAGCGACGGGCCGCCGGGTAGAGGGTCCGCCAGAAGGGGTCGTTCCCGGGGTAGGCCGAAGAGAGGATCAGGCCCCGGAGGCCCTCGCCGTAACGAGCGGCATAGGACTGGCCGAGGTAGGTGCCGTAGGAGTCGCCGTAGAGGATCATCTCCTCCCTCGGGATCCCGAGCGCCGTCCGGACGGCCTCGACGTCGGCTGCCGACTCGGCGGTCGTATAGCCCTGGTAGAGGGGTCCGAGTTGGGCGGCACAGGCTCTCAGCGCCCTTGCGACCGGTACCCGGCCCCGCTGGAGCTCCCGGCAGTCGAGCGGCTGGGAGCGGCCGGTGCCCCGCTGGTCGATGGCCAGCAGCCGGTAGCGGCTGAGAAAGGGGGCGAAGACGGCCGTGGTCGGCCGGATCGAGTCGAAGTTGGTCGCGGCATACCCGGGACCGCCCTCGACGAAGACGATCGTGCCGAGTGGCGGGCGGGTGCGGTCGCCCTGGGGCCTGAGCGCAAACCCGATTCGCCGGTCGCCGAGTTCCGGCGCGGCCCGGACGTTGGGGACCTCTATGTGGCCGCACCGGAAAGGTCGCTTGGTGCCGATTTCGCACTTCTGGAGGGCCGGGAGCACCTCGGCCCGGGCCGGGATGGCGGTGGCGAACAGCACCAGGCCGAGGGTGCAGGCAGCCGCCAGGAGGGCGAGTGGCCTGCTCACCGACTTGGCTCGCGGGCCGCGACCAGCTCGACGTCTGCCACCTGCTCGTCGATCCAGTCGCCCGGGGTCCGGGAGAGGATCTCCTCCCGAAGGCCGGCCGCACGACGGGCCCGTTCCTCGGGGGCCATCGTCAGCGCGGCATGGATCGCGTCTGCCTGTTCCTGGATGTCGAACGGGTTCACGGTCAGGGCGAACTCACCGATCTCCTCGTGAGCGCCCGTGTTCTCGGAGAGCATCAGCACCCCGTCCCTCGTGTTGATGATCGGCGCTTCCTTGGCAACCAGGTTCATCCCGTCGAAGATCGAGTTGACCATCAGCAGGTCGTAATGGCGATACCGGGCGAGGGCGTCGTGGAAGTTCTCGTAGACCCTCAGGTCGATCGGCATCCAGTCGGTGGTCCCGTGCCGGTGGTTGACCACGGCGACCAGGGCCTCGATCCGTTCGAGGTACTCGGCGTACTCGGGCACATCCTCGCGGGAGGGCTGGAGGTGGGCGACGAAGGTGACCTTCTCGAGGAAATCGGGGTGCTGGGTGAGAAAGGTGTCGAAAGCGGTGAATCCGCGGAGCACGTTCTTCGAGAGGTCGGCCCGGTCGACCCGGAGGATCAGGTTCTCCCGCCGGCGCTCGAGCAGCTCCGCCTCTGCCTTCGCCACCTCCTCGGTGGCGGCGGCCCTCTCCAGGCCCGCCGCGTCGATCGAGAGCGGGTAGGACCTGACCAGCGTCCGGCCGCCGGGGTGGTTGACCGTGACCGCCTCGTAGTCGACCTCGTAGCCCATCAGCTGTTCGCACCCGGCGAGGAAGTTGCGGCAGTAGAGGTCGGTGTGGAAGCCGATTATGTCGTTGGCCAGCAGCCCGTCGAAGATCCGTTCCCTGATCCGAGCCGGCAGGACGAGCCAGCTGTCCGGTTGGCTCCACGGGATGTGGACGAAGTGGTGGAGGATCGCGTCGGGACGGGCCTCGCGAATCAGCTTCGGAGCCGTGTAGAGGTGGTAGTCGTGGAGCATGACCAGCGGGCGGTCACGGCCCTCGACCTGTTCCACCACGGCCCTGGCGATGTCGGCATTTACGACCTCGTAGCCCTCGGTCCATGCGTCGAGCTCCTGCTGGCGGATGTCCGGCGCATTGGAGAGGTCCCAGAGGTAGTGCTGGATGAACCAGATGATCGGGTTGGCGATCACGTTGTAGAAGAGGTCGAAGGCCTCGGGGTCGCTCTCGACCAGGACGACGCGGTACTCGATCCCCCCGAGGTCGACCTCGACGGGCCGGCCGCCGGCCTCCCGGGAGACGAGGGCATCGTCCTCCGACATCGCCGAGGCGATCCAGATCGCGTCGCGATGGGCGACCAGGCCCGAGAGGGCGGTCACCAGCCCGCCGCCGCCCCTGAAGACCGTGCGGCTGCCGTCGGGTCCGATCTCGAAACGGGCCGGACCACGGTTGGAGACGATTACGAGCGGTTCCTCGGCTTCCTGACCCACGGAATCGAGTGTAGAGCCCGTCCCCGAGCCGGGAGAGATCCTGACTACGGCTGCGATACGGCCGTCGGCCGCTCGCCGAGTTCGATCTCGATCGTCTTGCGGGAGCCGTCGCGGATGACCACCATCTCGACCGTCTCGCCCGGCGTCAGCGCGGCGATGATCCGGCCGAGGTCCTCGGCCCGGCGGACGGCCTTGCCGTCGGCCTCGATGACCACGTCGCCCCCGACCCGGAAGCGCTCGCCCTGGAAAGTGATCTCACGTGTTCCACCCTCGACCCCTGCCGCATCCGCCGGCCCACCCTCGACCACTTCGGCGATCATCGCCCCGCCCTCGACCCCCAGGCCGAGCTTGTCGGCCAGCTGGGGATAGATCGGCTGGGTGCTGACCCCGATGTAGGCGTAGTTGGCCTCGCCCGACTCCCGCAGCTGGTCGACCGAGCGGATGATCGAGTTGATCGGAACGCCGAAGCCGACCCCGTCGTTTGCCCCGGACCGGCTGACGATCTGCTGGCTGATCCCGATCACCCGACCGGTCGCGTCGATCATCGGGCCACCGGAGTTGCCGGGGTTGATCGGTGCGTCGGTCTGGATCGCGCCGTCGATCTGGAAGTCCGTGAGCGACCGGACCGAACGGCCGATCTGGGAGACGACGCCAGTGGAGAGCGAACTGTCCTCGCCGAACGGACTCCCGATCACGGCGAGTGGCTCCCCGACGACCACCCTGTCGCTGTCGCCGGTGTTGAGCGGTACGAGATCGACGTCCGAGGGCTCCACCCGGATCAGGCCGGTGTCGGTGAACGGGTCGAAGCCGATCACCTCGGCCGGGACCACGTTGCCGTCCCGGAACTCGACGAAGACCCGCTCGGCCGCCTGGCGATTCTCGCCCTCGCCCTCGGTGATCACGTGGGCGTTGGTGACGATCTCTCCGTCGCCGTTCAGGACGAAACCGGAGCCCTGGGCTGCGCCGGCGTCGAACGGGTTGGTCGAGTTCGGGTCGAAGACGGCACTGATCGCGACCACGCCGTCGGCGGTCCGCTCGTAGATCTCGGCCGGGTTGAAGACCTCGCCCGAAGGCCGGACCGAGATCGAGACGACCTTCCGCTCGATCACCTGACCGTCGCCCTCCGAAACGGTGGTACCGCCATCCCCAGCCTCGGCGCATGCCGCCAGCCCGATCGCCAGCGCAACCGCGCCCGCCGCCAGGGCAGGCCTCGAGTACCTGCCTGCTCTGCCCTCTCGCGAAGAAGTCATCCGATCTGAGGATACGGAATGGGGATTCCCGGCCCCGGAAGCGCTCAGAACCGGTGCTCGTACCCCGGCTCCCGGAACAGGCCCAAGCGGGGATTGTCGAGGTCGGAGGGAAGCTCGACTCCCTCGCCCTCGACCACCGTGCCGATCACCGTGAGGGGGACCCCG
>JAUMBO010000139.1:0-12259 GCA_032119635.1 Solirubrobacterales bacterium | reverse complement strand
AGGCAGCTCGACCGTCTCGCCGGTGCCAGCCAGAGCGTTCCTGAACTTCGCGAACACGGTCGGCGCCTCCGGGATGTCGAGCCCGAACTCCTCGGCGTGGGCCCGGTAGTTCAGCCCGATACAGATGATCTTCTCCGGATCGGGAACCGGGGGTCCGAGCCGCCACGGACCCTCGACCGGCTCGATGCCATCGCTCCCGTCGAGCGCCTCCGCCAGATCCCCGAGCCGGTCCCCGGCCATCAGTTCCCGGAGTCCCGACCGCTCGGGTTCGTCCAGCAGCTGCCAGGCATCGAGCAGCCGATCTTCCTCGACCACCCCACCCCGGCAGCCCCGGTCGGTCATGTACGAGACGAGTTTCACGACCGGGAGGTTACGAGCCGGGCCCGGGATTGGCAATAATCAACTCACCGGCCGAGCGGCCGGCCCGGGTGGAACCGGTACCCGGGGGTGTAGCTCAGTTGGTTAGAGCGCTGGCCTGTCACGCCAGAGGCCGCGGGTTCGAGTCCCGTCACTCCCGTCGAAGGACGCAGGATCCGAGAACGAAATACGGAGGCCCGAGTCAGTGATCGACCTGAGGATCATCGTGGGGAGCGTCAGGGAAGGGCGGGCCGGCCTGCCGGTCGCCCGGTGGTTCGAGGGGGTGGCCGAGGCCGACCCCCGGTTCGAGGTGAAGATGATCGACCTGGCCGAACTGGCCCTGCCGCTGATCGACGAGCCCGAGCTCCCGGGGGCCCGCAAGTACAAGCACGACCACACGAAGCGGCTGAGCGAGCTGGTCGAGCCGGCCGACGCCTACGCCCTGGTCGCTCCCGAGTACAACGCCGGCTCGTCCCCGGCGCTGAAGAATGCCTTCGACTACCTCTACCACGAGTGGCGCTACAAGCCGGTCGGGTTCGTCAGCTACGGCGGGGTCTCGGGCGGAATGAGGGGAGTCCAGGCGTTGAAGCCGAACCTGCTCCAGTTCTCGATGATGCCGGTTCCCGAGGGCGTCGTGATCCCGTTCGTCGGCTCGATGATCGAGGACGGCGTCTTCCACCCGACCGAGCCGGTCGAGCACGGAGCCGCCTCGCTGCTCGACTCGCTCGCCAGGTGGGCCGAGGCGCTCAAGGCCCTGAGGGAGGACTGAGTCCGGCCGTCGCCGGACCGGAGCGAGCGATGTCCGAGTTGATCCACACCTGTTACCGGGTCCTCGACCTGGAGAAGTCGATCACCTTCTACGAACAGCTCGGCATGACCGAGATGGGCAGGCTCCACATCCGCGAGGAGGCGGTCAACGCCTACCTCGGTTTCGAGGGGGATGGACTGAGGCTCGAGCTGACCTTCAACTTCGGCCGTAAGGAGCCCTACGAGATCGGTACCGGGTACGGCCACATCGCGATTCAGGTCGACGACCTCGATGCTGTCCTCGAGCGCCTCGCCCTCGCCGGGATCGAGTCGGAGAAGCCGCCCTACACGGTCGCGGACGACGGCCCGAGGCTCTGCTTCGTCGGCGACCCGGACGGCTACCGGGTCGAGCTGATCGAAAAGACCGGCTGAGCCGCCTTCTAGTCCCGTTCGGCGACGACCCGGAGCGTGGTCAGCTCGCGATCGGTGGCCCCGCGAACGTAGCCGTCTCCTTCGACTGCGGCCCGGATGTAATCGAGGGTCTCACGGGTCAACATCTCGCCGGGCAGGACGTTCGGGATCCCGGGTGGGTAGGTGGCGAGCGGCTCGGCCCCGATCCGGCCCTCTGCTTCGTCGAACTGGACCACGTCCTGGGGCGCGAGGAAGGCCTCGCGCGGGGTCATCCGGGGCTCGCCCCAGGGGGGCGGTGGGGCGAACTCCGGGATGACCTCGGGCCGCTCCACCCCGAGTTCGATCAGGGTCGTCTCGATCCCGTCGAGCAGGCGCCTCGCCCGTGCGGGGGTCCCGGTTCCCATGCCGAAGACCGCGACGATCACGGTGTCGGCCGCCAGCTCCACGTGGACGTTGGCGATCTCCCTCAGGCCCCGGGCGACCCGGTATCCGGTCATCCCGGTGCCCCGAACGTCGATCGTCAGTCGGAGCGGGTCCCAGGAGTGGACGCTCTCGCGCTCCAGCAGCCTCGTCCCGATCACCTCGACCCCGGGCATCGCGTCGAGCTCGGCCCGGGCTTCGTTCAGGACCGCGATCGTCTCCCCGAGCAGCTGTTCCCCGTGGATTGCAGCCTGGCTCCGCACCGCGTCGAGCGAGCCGCAGAGCAGGGAGTTGGGCGAGGTCGTCTCGGTCATCGCCACGCACCGGTCGATGATCTCCTCCTCGAACCGGTCGCTTCCCAGGTGGAGCATCGCCGACTGCCCAAGCGAGCCGACGATCTTGTGGGTCGAGGAGATGACCAGGTCGGCACCAGAGGAGAGCGCGTCGTCCGGCAGGTCGGGGTGGAACTTGAGGTGAGCACCCCAGGCCTCGTCGACGACCAGCGGGATGCCCCGCCCGTGGGCGACCGCGGCGAGAGAGGCGACATCGGCGGCGGCACCGAAGTAGGTCGGCGAGACGATGATCGCGGCGGCGGCGTCCGGGCACTCCTCGAGCGCCCGTTCGAGGTCGCTCGGCCTCAGGCAGTGGGCGACCCCGAGTTCGGGGTCGAGTTCCGGTGCCGCGAAGTGGGGCTTCAGGCCGGCCATGATCATTCCGTCGATCACCGACGAGTGGACGTTTCGCTGCGCGACCAGCGCCTGGCCCCGGTGGGCGACCGCGAGACACATCGACTGGTTGCCCTGAGAGGCCCCGTTGAGCAGGAACCAGGTCCTCCTCGCGCCCCAGGCATCGGCCGCCAGGGCCTGTGCCTCCTGAACGGGATTCGGGTCTCCGACGTCGATCCCCTCGATCAGCGCCGGGATGTCGTCGGCCAATGCCGTCTGGCCGGCCAGGAGCCGGAGCGAATCGCCGGCCCCGATGCCCCCCTGATGGCCAGGGACGTTGAACCGCCCCGGGTCGCTCCGGGCGTACTCGAGCAGGGCATCGACATAAGGGGTTCGGTGCTGATCCGGCATCGGGCGAGTGTAGAGCCGGTAGTCGCGGGTCGGTCCCGACCCGTGGCCCGGCTAAGGTCTTCGGCGTGAACCCGCACAGGAGAAGAACGAAGGGCGGCGTCAGGTCTCCCGGACGGGCCTTCGCAGCTCTCCTCGGAGCTACGGTCATCGCCCTCGGGGTCCCGGCCTGCGGCGGAGTGAGCCAGGAGGACTTCGCGGCCGAGGCCAACGAACTCTGCCTCGAGTTCTCGCAGTGGTCGGCCGGTCGCGAACAGGCCTTTCGCGACGCGCTCGAGTCGGATGACCCGGGAGCTGCAGCAGCGGTCCTGATCGCGTACGAGCGCCGGTTCGAGCGGGTCCTACGGCAGATCGATTCGCTCGAAGCGCCCGACGGAGACGAGGATCGCCAGGCGATCGACCGCTTCCTGACCGTCGGGCGGCAGCAGGCGGCGCTCCTGCCGGACCTCGCCGCTGCGGTCGAGGCCGGCGACGTCGAGGAGCTGGAGTCGCTCTCGGCCGAGGGCGAGGAGCTGGAGGCGAAGCTCGGCCGGGCGGCCCGTGCTTACGGCCTCGACGACTGTGCCGGCGGTCCGGCCCGGGCCTGAATCAGGCCCGGGTCAGCCGTACGGGAACCACCACTCCTTGATCTCGATCTCGGTCTCGATATGGACGTGCTTCGCCTCGCGGAAGGCGTCCAGCCCCTCGGCCCCGAGCTCCCGGCCGATCCCGGAATTCTTGAATCCTCCGAATGGACCGGCGTCGTTGTCGGTCAACGGGTCGTTGATCCAGACCGACCCGGCCCGGACCTCCTTCAGGCACTTGACCGCGTTCGCCAGGTCGCGGGTATAGATGATCGCCCCGAGCCCGTAACGGAGCGAGTTGGCTCGCGCGATTGCCTCGTCGAGCGAGGGTACGGGCACGATTGGGGCCACGGGTCCGAAGGTCTCCTCGGTCATCAGGGCCGAGTCCCCGGGCACGTCGACCACCACGGTCGGCTCCAGGTAGTGGCCCGTCTCCCGGCCGCCGGCATCGCCCCCGGCCAGGATCTTCGCCCCGGCGCCGACTGCGGCCTCGACCTGTCCGGCCGCCTTGCCCCGCTGCCCGGCCGAGACCATCGGACCGACGTCGGTCTTCTCGTCGAGCGGGTCGCCGACCACCAGCGACCTGGTGTGCTCGACGAACGCTTCGACGTAGGCGTCGTAGACGTCCTCGACCACGAAGAAGCGTTCGGACGAGGTGCAGACCTGGCCGGCGTTCAGGAAGGCGGCCCAGGCCCCGCCCCGGGCGGCGACTTCGATCGCCTCGTCGGCCATGTCGGAGCAGACGATGAAGGCGTCCTTGCCACCCATCTCGAGGTTCGCGCGGGCGTTCCGGGCGGCGCAGGCGATCCCGACCTTCTTGCCGGTCTCGACCGACCCGGTGAAGGCGACGCACTCGACCCCCTCGTGTTCGGCGATCCGGGCACCGACCGCGCCGTCGCCGGCGACCAGGTTGACCGTGCCCTCCGGGAGGCAGTCGAACACCCCGGCCAGGGCCAGGGTCGAGAGCGGGGTCAGCTCGGAGGGCTTGACCACCACCGTGTTACCGGCGGCCAGCGCCGGGGCGAGCTTCCAGAAGAGCAGCAGCAGCGGGTAGTTCCACGGGACGATGCAGCCGACCACGCCGTGGGGTTCCTTGACCACGACCGCGAACTGGGACGACTCGATCGGCGGGATCACCCGGCCGATCTCGGAACGGGCCACCTCGGCGTAGTACTCGAGACAGGAGGCGCACCACTCGACCTCGTCGCGTGACTCGGTCAACGGCCGGCCGATCTCGGTCGTCATCAGGAGGGCCAGCTCCTCCGTTCTCTCACGCAGGGCGTCGGCTACCTGGCGGAGCAACGGCGCCCGGTCGATCGCCGGCATTCGGGACCACTCCCCGAAGGCCCGGTTGGCTGCCGCGATTGCCTGGTCGACCTGCTCCGGCGAGGCCGAGGCGACCGAGGTCACGACCTGCTCGGTGGCCGGGTTCTCGACCTCGAAAGCGGCACCCTCGCCCGCGACCTGGCGGCCGTCGATCAGGAGGTCGGTCGTGGGGGCGCTCACGATCGGATCAGACCGGGATCGAGAGCGATGCCTTGTTGTCGTCGTCGGCCCGTTTCTCGACCAGCTTCTCGGCCCGGCGCTGCTGGAGGATGACGAAGAGGATCGCGACCACGGCGATGACGAAGAGCATCGTCGCGATCACGTTGACCTGGACCGGAATGCCCCGCTGGTTGGCTCCGAAGATGTAGAGCGGGAAGGTCACCTCGGAGCCGGCGTTGAAGTTGGAGATCACGAAGTCGTCGATCGAGAGTGCGAAGGTGAGCATCAGGGCCCCGGCGATGCCGGGCAGGAGGAGGGGCAGGGTCACCTTGAAGAAGGTGGTCAGTGGTGGCGCCCCGAGATCGGCCGCGGCCTCCTCGAGCCGTCGGTCGAACCCGATCAGGCGCGATCTGACCACGATCACCGCGAAGCTGATCGAGAACATGATGTGGGCGACCAGCAGGGTCGTGAACCCGAGGGAGGCCGACGCATAGACGAAGAGCGAGAGCAGCGCTGCGCCGATCACGACTTCGGGCGTCGCGATCGGAATCACGATCAGGAGGTTTGCTGCCTTGCGTCCGCCGAACTCGTACCGGACCAAGGCGAGTGCGATCAGGGTCCCGAGGATCGTCGCTCCGAGCGAGGTGAAGAAGGCCAGCCGGACGCTCAGCCAGAGCGAGTCGTTGATCTCCTGGTTGTCGAAGGCGTTGGCCCAGTACTCGGTCGTGAACCCGACCCACTCGAAGTTGAACTTGCCCGTCGGGTCGTTGAAGGAGAAGATCGCGATCACGGCGATCGGGGCGAGCATGTAGACCAGCACGAGGATCCCGACGAACAGGGTCGAGTTGTCCCTGATTCGCTGCCAGACGCCCATTCCTACTTCGCCTCTTCCTCATCGCCCATCAGGGCCTCCGTGCCGGCGAAACGGATGTAGAGCGAGACGGCGACCAGGATGATCACCATCAGGGTGAAGGAGAGGGCGGCCGCGGTCGGGTAGTCGTTGATCACCAGGTACTGGGCCTGGATCACGTTGCCGATCATCGACTGGTTGACCCCGCCGAGGAAGGTCGCGTTGATGTAGTCACCGACCGCCGGGATGAAGGTGAGCAGGACCCCGGCGACGATTCCCGGCGCGGTGAGTGGCAGGGTCACCCGCAAGAAGGTCTGGGTGGCCGAGGCGTAGAGGTCCTTGCTCGCTTCGAGCAGCCTCAGGTCGAGTCGCTCGAGCGAGGCGTAGAGCGGCAGGACCATGAAGGGGAGGAAGTTGTAGGTCAGTCCGGCGATCACGGCGGCCGAGGTGGCAAGCACCCGTCCGTCGCTTGGGATCACCTGGATCGTCTTCAGGAAGCTGACCACCGGGCTCGAATCCTCGAGGATCGTCTTCCAGGCGATCGTCCTGATCAGGTAAGTCGTGAAGAAGGGCGCGATCACCGCGAACAGCATCAGGTTCTGCCACCGACCGGCCTTGAAAGCGATCGCGTAGGCCAGCGGGTAGCCGAGCAGCAGACAGAAGATCGTCGCGGCTCCGGCGTAGAGGAATGAGCGGCCGAACTGGGTCGTGTAGTTCGAGATCGCGTCGGTGTAGTTGGAGAAGGTCCAGGTCAGCGACCACCCGGACTCGAGCGAGCCAGAACTCACCGAGAACCAGGCCATGAAGACCATCGGCAGGACGAAGAAGAGGAAGAGCCAAAGGAGGCCCGGTCCCAGTAGTCCGTATGGAACGAGTCGCTGGCGGAGCGTCGTCAAGGTCTACCCATCACCTCGATCGAAACGCTCCGCCAGCTCTCGTCAGCGCAGTCGGGGCCCTTAGCCCTCGACCACCGACAGCCAGGCGTTCTCCACTTCCTTCTGCTCGGCTTCGTCGCCGGGCGGGCTCGTCTGGTTGGTGCACTTGCTCAGGAACTGATCGGACGGGAAGATCAGCTCGTTGTTGGCCAGGGCCGGATCCTTCTTGGTCAGGATCTCCTTCACGCCCGCGACCGGACTGATGTAGTTCACGTACTCGACGATCTGGGCCTGGTTCTCAGGCTCGTAGACGTAGTTCATGAACTCGTACGCCGCCGGCGCATTGGGGGCGCCGACCGGGATCGACATGTTGTCCGACCACAGGATGCAGCCCTGCTCCGGCTGGATGTACTCGATGTTCGGGTTGTCGGCCTGGGCCTGGATAGCATCGCCCGACCAGCCGATCGCTGCCACGACGTCGCCCTTGGCGAGGTCCTGGACGTAGTCGTTGCCGGTGAACCGCCTGATCTGGCCGCTCTCCTTGGCCTGCTTGACCTTGTCGACGGCCGCCAGCCACTCCTCGGTGGTGGCCTCGGTCGGATCGACACCGTCGCCCTTCATCACCAGGGCCGCGCTGTCACGCAGCTCGTCGAGCATCGTGACCTTGCCCTTGTACTTCGGGTCGAACAGGTCGTTGACCGACTTGATGTCCGGCGCCAGGTCCGTACGGACGACCAGACCGGTCATCCCCGACTGCCACGGGATCGAATAGCCGCGACCGGGGTCGAAGGCCGGATCCTCGAGGCTCGGGATGATGTTGTCGAACACGGTCGTCAGCTCGTCCGGGTTCAGGTTCTGGAGGAAGCCGAGGTTGTACATCTTCTCGGACATCCAGTCGGTCACCACGAGGATGCTCCGGCCGCCCGAGTCGCCGTTCGAAAGCAGCGGCTGGACCTTGCCGAAGAAGTCGGTGTTCGAGTTGACGTCCTCGTTGTACTTGACCGTGATCCCCGTCTGCTTCTCGAAGTCGGAAATCGTCTTGCCGTCGATGTAGAGCGGCCAGTTCGAGATGTTCAGGGTCCCAGAGGCCTTGCCGCCCTGTGCGGTCGGGACATCCGAGTTGTCGGTTCCGCCGGTGCTCCCACAGGCGGCGATCGTAAGCGCCGCCACGAGGCCGGCAGTCGCAACCGCAAACAGCTTCGCCGGTCGCTTCCAGGTTGGTTCGGTCACTGTGCTTCCTCTCCTTCGGTTTGGTTGGTGATCGATGAAGTTTCCGTGGCACCGTTCCGGCCGGCCCCGTTGGGGCTCTCCGTCACCAGGTGCATGTGCTCGGGCTCCCAGCTGAGGTGCACCCTCGCGCCACCCCCCGGCAGCCTGTGGCGCTCCTCCTCGCTGGCGTTGGGGACGAGGACGGTCAGTTTCGAATCGTCGGCCACCTTGACTCCGAGCTGGGTAGCGGTGCCGAGGAATAGCGAGCTCTCGACGATTCCCTCGATTCCCGGGCGGTCGCCAGGGCCTTCGCCCGGGTTCGACACGTCGAGCTTCTCGGGTCGAACGACAGCGAAGAGCTTCTCGCCAGAGGAAAACCGGCTCGCGTCCGGAGACGAGACCGTGGGGCCGTCGACGATCGATACCTCGCTCCCGCCATCGATCACGGCCGGCAGCAGGTTCGAGACCCCGATGAAGCCGGCGACGAAGGTGGTAGCCGGCTTCTCGTAGACCTGCTCGGGATCGGCGCACTGCTCGATGCGGCCCTCGTTCATCACCGCGATCCGATCCGACATCGTCAGGGCCTCTTCCTGGTCGTGGGTCACATAGACGAAGGTGATCCCGACCTCTTCCTGGATCCGCTTGAGCTCCACCTGAAGGCCCTTCCGAAGCTTGAGGTCGAGGGCTCCGAGCGGCTCGTCGAGCAGCAGGACCTTCGGCAGGTTGACCAGGGCCCGGGCAAGGGCGACACGCTGTTGCTGGCCGCCCGAGAGCTGGGCCGGCCTGCGCTTTGCCTCACGACCGAGTCCGACCCGCTCGAGTTCTTCGGCAACCCGGCGTTTGATCTCTTGTTTGGGGACCTTCTTTCGCTTCAGGCCGAAGGCGACGTTCTCCTCGAGCGTCATGTGGGGGAACAGGGCGTAGTTCTGGAAGACCGTGTTGGTCGGTCGCTTGTAGGGCGGCTCCCCGGCCACGTCCTTGCCGTCGATCAGGACCTGGCCCTCAGTCGGCTGCTCGAATCCGGCGATCATCCGGAGCGTCGTAGTCTTGCCACAGCCGCTCGGGCCGAGCATGGTGAAGAACTCGCCGTCGGCGATGTCGAGGTCGATGTCGTCGACCGCGATGAAGGAGCCGAAGGCCTTGGTCACGCCCCGAAGGCTTACGTCACCGGCCCCGGCCTTGGCGGCTGGTGAGTCCTGCGCACCGTTCTCGACCTGATTCTCCACTCTCTCCCGTATCCCCTCCTCGTGAGGAATCCCATTCGGATACTCCCAAGGGTAGACAAATCTAGGGGAAACCCTGACCTGGTGTCATCTGAGGCTAGCCCGGGAGGCCCGTCCGGCCCCGGACGGTTCCCGGCAGCGCGACAACCGGGCGGCGGTAAACCGCTTTCCGGCAGGGTTTCCGGCACCGTGGTCTAATCTGGAAGTAGATCTTTTCCCGAGCCCCCGGCTCGCAAGGAGGAATCGATGGAACCGACCGCCGTAACAGACACCGAACTCGACCTCGACCGCCTCCAGGAGGACGCTCGCCGCCACCTCTGGATGCACTTCTCCCGCATGGGCGCCTACGACGCCGAGCATGAGATCCCGATCATCGCCCGCGGCGAGGGTGCCTACGTCTGGGACGTCCACGGCAAGAAGTACCTCGACGGTCTTTCGGGGCTCTTCTGCGTCAACGCAGGCCACGGCCGGCCCGAGCTGGCTGAAGCGGCAGCCCGCCAGTTCGAGGAGCTCGAGTTCTACGTCCTCTGGAGCTACGCCCACCCACGGGCGATCGAGCTTGCGACCAAGATCGCGTCGCTCGCCCCGGGCGACCTGAACCGGGTCTTCTTCACCAACGGCGGGGCGGAGTCGGTCGAGTCGGCCCTGAAGCTCGCCCGGAACTACCACCGGATGCATGGGCACGGCCAGAAGACGAAGGTGATCGCCCGCCAGATCGCCTACCACGGCACGACCCTCGGGGCGCTCTCGGCGACCGGGGTGACCGAGATGAAGGTCCAGTTCGAGCCGGTTGCACCCGGTGCGGTCCATGTTCCGAACACGAACATGTATCGCTGGCCCGAGGACCGCGATCCGCTGCTGCTGGCCGATGCGATCGAGGAGGCGATCATGTTCGAGGGACCCGAGACGGTCGGTGCCGTGATCCTCGAGCCGGTCCAGAACGCGGGCGGCTGCTTCGTCCCGCCGGAGGGCTACTTCCAGCGGGTCCGTGAGATCTGCGACCGTCACAACGTCCTCCTGATCTCGGACGAGACGATCTGTGCCTGGGGCCGTCTCGGCCACTTCTTCGGCTGCGAGCGGTTCGGCTACCAGCCGGACATCATCACGACCGCGAAGTCGATCACCTCGGCCTACGTGCCGATGGGTGTGATGATCGTCTCCGACCGGGTCGCCGAGCCCTTCATGCAGCCGGGCAACGAGATGTTCGCTCACGGGTACACGTTCGCCGGCCACCCGATCGCCTCGGCGGTCGCCATGGCAAACATCGAGCTGTTCGAACGGGACGGCCTCTGCGAGCACGTTCGCGACAAGGAGGACGAGTTCCGCGAGATGCTCGAGAGCCTCTCCGACCTGCCGATCGTCGGCGACGTCCGGGGGGTCGGCTTCTTCCGGGCGATCGAGCTGGTCAAGGACAAGGAGACCAAGGAGACCTTCAACGACGAGGAGGCCGAGTACCTCCTCCGCGGCTTCCTCTCCGGCGAGCTCTACTCCCGGGGCCTGATCTGCCGGGCCGACGACCGGGGCGACCCCGTGATCCAGCTGGCCCCGCCCCTGATCTGCGACACCGAGCAGTTCCAGGAGATGCACGACGTGCTCAGGCCGGTCCTGGCCGAGGCGTCGGAGCGGATGCAGAGCCGCTGAGCCGGTCGGCCATCGGATAGACGTCCCGATAGGGTGCCGGGGCGATGAGTGAGGAACAGTCGTGAAGATCGGCGTCGTACGGGAGATCAAGGAAGAGGAGTACCGGGTCGCGATCACGCCCTCGGGAGTGAGGGAGTTCCGTGAGCACGGCCACGAGGTGCTGATCGAGAAGGGCGCCGGCGAGGGCAGCGGCATCACCGACGCCGAGTTCGAAGCCCAGGGGGCGACGATGGTTCCGGACCCGGCCGGGGTCTTCGCCGAGGCCGGGATGATCGTTCACGTCAAGGAGCTCCAGGCGCCCGAGATCGAGATGCTTAGGCCGGAGCAGCTGCTGTTCACCTATCTACACCTCGCCCCGGACCCCGAGCAGACCACGGGCCTGATCGAGTCGGGTGCGACCTGCGTCGCCTACGAGACGGTCGAGGACGGCAAGGGCAACCTTCCCCTGCTGGCCCCGATGAGCGAGATCGCCGGCCGGATAGCGACCCAGGCCGGGGCCTTCATGCTGGAGAAGCCGCTCGGTGGCAGGGGGGTCCTGCTCGGCGGCGTCCCGGGAGTCGCGGCGGCGAACGTGGTCGTGATCGGCGGCGGGGTGGTCGGCACCAACGCGGCCGCGATCGCGATGGGAATGCTGGCCGACGTCTTCATCCTCGATCGCTCGCTCGACCGGCTCAGGCACCTCGACGAGCTCTACGCCCGTGAGGCATCGACCGTCTACTCGACCACCCTGGCGGTCGAGGAGCTCCTGCCGAAGGCCGACCTGGTCATCGGTGCGGTGCTGGTCCACGGCGCCAAGGCTCCGTACGTCGTGACCAGGGATCAGCTCAGCCTGATGAAGCCGGGCGCGGTGCTGGTCGACGTGGCGATCGACCAGGGAGGCTGCTTCGAGACTTCGACGCCGACTACCCACTCCGACCCCGTCTTCGAGGTCGACGGGATCATCCACTACTGCGTCGCCAACATGCCTGGTGCGGTTCCGATCACCTCGACCTACGCCCTGACCAACGCCACCCTGCCTTATGCCCTCAAGCTGGCCGATCACGGTCTCGAGGCGAGCGTCGCGGCCGATCCCGGCCTCAAGCCCGGGGTCAACGTCGCCAACGGTCAGGTGACTCTCGAGCCGGTGGCCGAGGCGACCGGCAACCAGTACGTGCCTGTCGAGCAGGCACTCGGCTGGGCCTGACGACCCACCCCGGGAGCACCCCCTGCGTCAGCCGCCACCGCGGCCGGCGTCGCTGTGGTTAGATTCGGTCACTGGGTCAGGCCCGGCACGGGCCGACCGGAAACGTTTTTCGAGGAGAGGAGTCGCATGTCCGTCGAGGAGAGGATCAAGCAGTTCCTGACCGGGGAAATCAAGCTCCAGAACATGATCAACGGCGAGTTCGTCGACCCGGTCGACGGACAG
>JAUMBO010000138.1:0-6311 GCA_032119635.1 Solirubrobacterales bacterium | reverse complement strand
CCACCGGGGGCTACCTGACCCACGCGAGCGCCACCCACCGGATGGTCTTCGACCTGAGGGACGACGACGTCTACTGGTGCTCGGCCGACATCGGCTGGGTCACCGGCCACTCCTACATCGTCTACGGCCCGCTCGCCAACGGGGCGACCTCGGTGATGTACGAAGGCGCACCCGACTTCCCTAATCGCGACCGGTGGTGGGAGGTCGTGGCGCGGTACGGGGCGACGATCCTCTACACCGCCCCGACCGCGATCCGGACCTTCATGAAGTGGGGCGACGACCTGCCGGCCGGCCACGACCTCTCGAGCCTCCGCCTGCTCGGCTCGGTCGGTGAGCCGATCAACCCGGAAGCCTGGCTCTGGTACCGGGACGTGATCGGGGGAGGCCGGTGTCCGATCGTCGACACCTGGTGGCAGACCGAGACCGGCGGGATCATGATCAGCCCGCTCCCGGCCATCACCGTGACCAAGCCTGGCTCCGCAACCGTGCCGCTGCCCGGGATCTCGGCCGCGGTGCTGAACGTCGAGGGACGGGAGGTCGGTGCCGGGAGGGGCGGCAACCTCGTCCTGACGGCTCCCTGGCCAGGCATGGCGCGGTCGCTCTACCGGGAGCCGGAGCGGTTCGTCGAGACGTACTGGACCCGCTTCGGACCCTCGACCTACGAAGTCGGCGACGCGGCCTTCCGGGACGCGGACGGCTACTTCTGGATCGTCGGCCGGCTCGACGACGTGATCAACGTCTCGGGCCACCGGCTCTCGACGATGGAGGTCGAGGCAGCGATCGACTCCCACCCCTCGGTCGCCGAGGCGGCGGTGATCGGGGTCGACGACGAGCGGACCGGCCAGGCCCTGGTCGCCTTCGTGACCCCGCGGGACGGGGCCGAGGGAGGCGAGGAGCTGACCGCCGGCATCGAACGGCACGTGGCCGAGCGGATCGGCAAGCTCGCCCGACCGTCGGCCGTCTACTTCGCCGACGACCTGCCGAAGACCCGGTCGGGCAAGATCATGCGCCGCCTGCTCAGGGATCTGGCCTCGGGCCGCGACCTCGGGGACACGACGACGCTCCGGGATCCCGGCGTGGTCGAGGACCTGAGGGCCCAGGTGGAGCGGTCCCGCTGAACGATCCGGGGCGGGCCCCGGCTGCGGCCGGGAAGGCCGACGAACCCGGGCTGAGTCGGGCGATCACCCGGCGGATGCTGGTCTTCTTCGTGATCGGCGACGTCCTCGGCGCCGGCATCTACGCGCTGGTCGGGGAGGTGGCTGGCGAGACTGGAGGTGCGATCTGGGCACCGTTCCTGCTGGCCCTCCTGCTCGCCATGTTCACGGCCTTCTCCTATGCCGAGCTGGTGACCCGGTTCCCCGGGGCGGCCGGGGCGGCGCTCTATGCGAACCGCGCCTTCCGGACTCCGTTCCTCACCTTCATCGTCGCCTTCGCGGTGCTCGCCTCGGGCCTCGCCTCGGCGGCGACGATCGCGAGGGCGTTCGGCGGCCAGTACCTCTCGACCTTCGTCGAGCTGCCGGTGATCGCGGTCGGGCTCGGCTTCATCTTCCTGATCTCGCTGATCAACCTGAGGGGGATCAGGGAGTCGATGCGGTTCAACTTCGGGCTGACGATGATCGAGCTGGGCGGCCTGTTGCTGGTGGTGACGATTGGGGTCGCGGCGCTCTCGGCCGGGTTCGGCGACCCGGCCCGGGCGGTCGAGTTCAGTCCCGATACTCCCGTCTTCCTGGCGATCCTGGGCGGAGCCGGGATCGCCTTCTTCGCCCTGCTCGGGTTCGAGGACTCGGTCAACCTGGCCGAGGAGGCACACCGGCCCCGGACCGACTACCCCTGGGCCCTGTTCGTCGGGCTGCTGGTGGCCGGCGGCCTCTACATCGCGGTGACGGTGGTCGCCTCGATGGTCGTCCCGACCGGGGAGCTCGCCGGATCGACCGCCCCGCTTCTCGAGGTGACCTCGGTCGGGCCGCTGGCCGTCCCGGACCGCCTGTTCTCGGCCATCGCCCTGTTCGCCCTCGCCAACGGGGCGCTGATCAACCTGATCATGGCCTCGCGACTGACCTACGGGATGGCCCGGGAGGGCGTCCTGCCGGAGGCGCTGGGAAGGGTGCTTCCCGGACGGCACACCCCGTGGACGGCGATCGTCTTCACCGCCACTCTGGCCGGCCTGATCCTGGTCACCGGGGACCTCGGCGATCTGGCCGAGACGACCGTGCTGCTCCTGCTCGGGGTCTTCGCGACGGTGAACGTCGCCGTGCTGGCCCTCCGGCGGCAGGGGCCGGGCGAGGGCGACTGGTTCCGGGCCCCGACCTTGATGCCGGTCCTCGGCCTGCTCTCCTCGCTGCTCCTGATGACCACCAAGGATCCCGAAATCTTCGCCCGGGCCGGGGTCCTGCTGCTGATCGGAGCGATTCTCTGGGAGATCAACCGGCGGTTGACCAGAGGCCGATCGGAAGCCTGAGTCGGGAGCTCAGGAGTCGCGCTTCTTGCGCTTGCGGGGCGGCTCGCCGGCCTGGCCGTGGTCGGCCGGTTCGGGTAGCTCGGGTGACCCCGGTGCCTGGTCGTGATCGGCCGGGAGCTCCTCGGCCTCGCCCTCGATCACACCGTCGTCGGAATCCCCTTCACCCTTCCCGCCACCGAACAGCGGGCCACCCTTCGGCCACGGTCTGGCCTCCCCGGACGCCCAGGCGGGCGGACGGCCGCCCGGCACCCAGCCGGCCAGGAGCAGGCCGACGTAGATGAACCAGGCGAGGGTGAAGAGCGTGAAGAAGGAGAAGACGGCCCCGAGAGCGATCCCGAGCGAGCCCCAGAACCTGGTCAGGAGGCCGGTCCGGAGCGTCCAGAGGGCGGTGTAGACGACGGCGATCGTGAAGCCGAGCAGTCCGGCCAGGCCGAACCCCGTCTCGACCCCGGCGACCGAGGTCGAGGTCCGCTCGTCCCGGGCAACCTGCTCCTCGCAGTCGGCGACCGCATCCCGGTCCGCGGCCCGGCCGTCATTGGCCGCACCGCCCTGACCCTGTTTCGCCTCACCCTGCCGGTTCTCCTGACCCCCGTCCTGGTTCGCCTCGCTCTTTCGCTCCACGCACCTCTCGATCGCGGCAGGGCCGTCCTGGGTGAAGGCATCGGCGGCCTCGGTCACGGCGAGTGCCCCCAGCACCGAGCCGACGGCGAGGAAGAGGGGGCCGACGATCACCACCCCGATCAGGCCGGTCCTCATCCTGGTACTGCGGGCAGAGGCCGCCCGGAAGAGGACCACCAGCGGAACGGCGAGAAGGATCCAGCCCAGCGCCTGGACGAGGCTGGCGATCAGCAGGGGGCCGGAGTCGGCATGGACTTCCCGGAGCGCTTCGGCAAGACCTTCGGAGCTGCGGATCGCGGCGGCCGATTCGCCGAAGGTGGCGAGGATCAGGGCGACGCCGGCGACCGAGGCGATGCCAGCCGGCAACAGCCACCTGCGCTCCCTCTCGAGTATCGATTGCCTGTCTGACATGTTCCGGGTCCGGGGTGGTCGCGAGAGCGGATCCGACCGCGCGCGACCGGGGCAAGCCTACCGGTCGTCCTGATCGCGATCCTCCCCGGTCCCGGGGTCGTCCCGGTCGGGGTTACGGGCCGGGTAGTACTCGTGATCGGCCGGTCCGGCCAGGCGGGAGATTCGGTCCCCGGCCCAGAGCAGGAGGTCCAGCAGTGGCGCGGCGAGGGCGATCGGCCGCTCCAGGGGCGATGCCGGCCGGCCGCCCTCTTCCGGTTCCTCTGCGGTCTCGGTCTCCGGTCGCTCCACGTTCCGAATACGCTACCGGCGGTCTTGGAAGTCGACCTGCCAAAGGTTCCCCTCGAGGCCGGGCTCGGACCGGAGAATCCGCCATGCCCGATCTGCGGAGAGCCGATCTTCCCCTGGCTCGAGCTTCCGGGCGGAGCCGGACTGGCGCGGAGGTGCGAGGAGTGTGGCCTGGGGATCCTCGGTCCGGAAGGGGATCGGACCCGGGCGCTCGCCGACCTCGAGAGCGACGCAGGCGAGGACGGCTGGATCCCGTTCGAGAACCGGGACTCGACCCAGGCCCGGTTCACGGGCGGGGGCTGGTCGGGCCTGGAGACGAGCCACGCCTACCGCTTCACGCCCGACGCGGTCGAGCGGCTGATGGCCGCCGGGGACCGCCTGGTGACCGAGCGGAAGCCCCGGCTGGGCCGCTCGATCCCGGGCATGTGGCAGAGCGTGATCAACACCTTCACCTTCGGGCACAACGTGGCCCTCGGGGCCGCCGGCAGAAGCAGCTCGGCCCTGGCCGACCGGGCCTGGCAGCGGGCCCTCGACTGGTTCATCACGGTCGTGCTGGCGATCCCGGTGCTGGTGCTCGCCGTGCCGCTCGAGCTGATCGGGGCGGCGACCGGCCGGTGCGGCGAGTACGCCGTCCGGACCACGGCCGACTGAGGAAGGCCGGGGCCCGCCGGGCTCAGCCCGGTCAGCCGGCGATCGCCGAGAGGACCTCGACCGCGGCTGCCGGACCGGCCGAGGCGAGCTCCAGGCGCTCGGCCCCGGGGATCCGGTCGACCACCGAGTCGGCCGCCCGACGGAGGATCTCGGGCGAGTCGGCGGCCGAGGCGATCAGCACCGGGGCGTCGAGGCGACGGAAGCGTTCAGGCTCGAGCGACCAGGCGGGGACGGCTGGGAGCTCGACCAGGAAGGAGCGCGGGGCGGCCGGGCCACGGTCGGCCAGCCCGCCGAGCCGATCGGCGCCGGCACCGAGGGTCGTGAGGTCTCCGGCCAGGAAAAGCTCGTAGGCGGCGGGCGGGCCGCCCTGCTCGACCGCCTCCCGGACCCGCTCGGTATCGATCGAAACGCCGGGGGTGGCGTCGGTAAGGAGGCCGAACAGGGGCGGATCGATCATCGCCACGGCCGCCACCCTGTCCGGCCGGGCCAGTGCCACCTCGAGGCCGACCACCCCTCCGAGGCCCTCGCCGACCAGCAACGTGGCGACTTCCGGATCGGCCGGGAGGCAGGCAGAGACCGCAGTCGCCTGCTCGGCGATCGAGGTGCGGCGGTAGTCCTCGGGCGGTGGGGTAAGTCCCCAGCCCGGCCGGTCGGGTGCCGTGATCCGGGTCAGCTCACCGAGGGCATCGCCAGCCGACTCGAAGAAGAGAGACGAAGTGCCGGTGCCGTGGATCGCCAGCGACGGGGGGCCTTCGCCCCAGCTGCATGAGTGGAGCTCGCTCAGCGAAGGCCCTGGCGGGCTTCCCGGACCAGGGTGACCGCCTCGGGGAAGACGATCCGGATCGCTTCCCTGGCCTGCATCGCCTGCTCGTCGGGCGAGCCGGTCAGCTCGAGCCGGCCGAGCGAGGCGACCGTCATCTCGACCGCCAGCCGGATCGCGTTGTCGGCCCAGGCGACCTCCTGGGAGGACTGCATCTGCTCGGCCATCTCCTGCATCCGGGCCCGGAGCTCGTCGGGGTCTCCGAACATTCCAAAGGGTGAACCTTCCATGTTGGAAATGTAGCCGTTTCGATCGGGTGGCCAGCGAAATGAGTTCTCGACCGGCTTACGGTCGGTCGGGTGAGGGGTCGAACGGATCGATGGGAAGGCGAAGGAGTCCGGGGGTCGGCAACGGTCGAACAGGTCGGCCTGCTGATGATCGTCTGCCTCGCCCTGGTAGGGGCGCTCTTCCTGCTGCCGGGCTCGCTCGGGCCGGAGGCCGGCCGCGGCCTGGCGACCCGGATAGCCAACCGGATCGCCTGCGGGCCGCTCGAACCCGGACCGTGCCGGCAACATCCGGCGGTCGGGGCGTATGGCCCCTCGGTCGCAGCAGCGCTCCGGGCCTTTGCCCCGACCGACCTGATCCGGTCCGACGGCGAGGGCAGGAGCCTGCTGCCAGTCGACTTCCGACGGTGCCGGATCCCCTCCTGTGCGACGGTCGACCCCTCCCGGCCCGAACTGGACCTGACGTTCTCGAATCGCCGGACCACCCTGTTCACCGAGGCCTCGCGCTCCGGCGGAACCGTGAACCTGACCTGGTGGGGATGGCGCCCGGGAATCGGGTGGGAAGCGACCCGGATAACGGCGGGCCCGGAAGAGCTGTCGGCCGTGAAGAAGACACCGGTTCGGCGCTCGGACAGCCCGCTGTTGGTCCCGCTCGAGGCCCTAGACGGACGAAACCACGCCCGGTTCGGACCCGATGAAAGACCCCCCTGGCAGTGGACCGTCCCCTCGAACCACGATTCGCGAACGGAATGATCCCGAGGACCGGCCTGCCCGTCCCGACCGGCCTTGCGTCGTTCCGCCTGTTACCGTCCCCTGGTCCGTCCAGTTCGTTTCTCGTCCCGAG
>JAUMBO010000137.1:0-10587 GCA_032119635.1 Solirubrobacterales bacterium | reverse complement strand
GTCCGGCCTGAGCTGGGCGAGCGATCCCTTGAAGGCGCGGCCGATCGGAGTACGGACGGTGTCGACGATCACTGCTTCGGGCATACGGGAAATCTCCTTGTTCGTTTTCCCTTCCGGGGAGGAAGGGGCGTTGGACGTGTCCGGCAACCTAGTGGACCGGCCTGCCTGACGCAGGTAGCAGGTAGATTGACGGATCCCGATGGCTACCGGCATCCCGCCAGACCGATCCGGCCGGCAAGGGCCCCCCACGCAGGGTCAGCCCGTCCCTCCCGCCGGGCCTCAGGACGTGACCAGGCGCCTCGACGGCCTGCGTGGCTGGCTGGCCGAGATCGACCGCTCCCTGAAGCGTCGCTCGGTGGTGGCGCTCGTCCTGACCGCACTCGCGATCGGGGCCGGTGCGGCCGCGATCTACGTATCGCTGACCAAGAACGCCGAGAGCGAACGGATCGACGCCCTCGAAACCAGGATCGAGAACCTGGAAGCCGCGGCGGCAGGGGTCGCCGCGACTGACTCGACCGAAGAAGAGAGCGACACGGGGGCCGAGACGGATGCTGGAACCGGCGTCGTGCCCGGGACGGATTCCCCCGAGACCGGTGGACTCGACAGCGGGACGGTTCCCGACGCCGGTGTCGGCGACGACGGCGCGAGTGGGGGCGTCCCTCCCGCCCCATGACCGAGACGCTGAAGGAGGAAGGGGCGCTCCGGTCGGATGGAGACCGGGCAGCTCGGGCGCTGGCCCTGGCCAGGGAGGCCCATCGCGGACAGATCGACCGCTTCGGCCGGGAGTTCATCGAGCATCCGGTCGCGGTCGCCGGGCTCTGCCTCCCCTTCACCGGGCCCGACGGGCTCGTCCCGGCCTACCTCCACGACACGGTCGAGAAAGCAGGACTCGACCCGGGGGAGATCGAGCGGTCGTTCGGTCCCGAAACGAGGACGATGATCGAAGTCCTCGGTCAGGACGGCTCGATCGAGGATCCGGACGAGCGGCGCGACGACCACCGCAGACGAGTCGCCGGTGCCGGGACCGTCGAGCGGGCCGTCTACCTGAGCGATCGTCGCGACGGAATCCTCACCCTGATCGAACTGCTCGGCGCGGGCCGCGATCCCGGAGAGTTCGAGGCCGCTCGGAGGCTCGCCCACTGGCAGGGCGATCTCGAGGTCGTAGAGCCCGGCCGAGTCGATCCGGCGCTGGAGAGGGCGATCCGGGCCGAGCTGGCCGTCCTTGCGGCGATGCTCGACTGAAAGACAGGTCCCGGGTCCGATCGCCTGCTAGATGAGATCGGGCGGGCGGCCCGCCGTTTCGGCGTGAAAGGCTTGGGAGGCATGCTCCCGGGAACGGACCAGGCCCTCCGGGCCAAACGGCGAGAGCCTTCGACCGAGGGGCCCGCCGGCCGACTCTTTACCCGCATCGTCACCTTCGACCGGATGGAGGTGGTCAGCCTCTTCCACTCGATCATCTACCTGGGGCTGCTCGTCTCGGCCTTCCTTCTCGGTGGTCCCCAGCCCTGGACCTTCGTCCTCGGCCTGACCCACGGGATCATCTGGATCGTCATGTCGCTGACCGCCGTCGCTGCCGTCCACTTCTCGATCATCAACCTGCGGCTGGCCGTGGCAATCGCCCTGCTCGGCTGTATCGCCCCTTTCTTCGGGTCGGCCGAGTTCATCCGGCAGTCCCGTCAGCGTTCGCGGGCCGGGACGGCCCGATGAGCGAGCAGCCGCTTGCGGTGGAAGGGGCGACCGGCCTCGACGGCGAGCCGGTCGGCCTGGTCGCCGAAGGTGGCACGATCGTCGAACTCGGCCCGGGAGTCGAGGCGCCCGAAGGGGCCCGGGTTCTGGATGGATCCGGCCGGCTGTTGATTCCTCCGCTGGTCAACGGCCACACCCACGGCGCGATGACCCTGTTCCGTGGCCGGGGCGGGGGCCTTCCCCTGATGAGGTGGCTGGAGGAAGTGATCTGGCCGGTGGAGAAACGGCTGGAGCCCGAAGACGTCTACTGGGGAACCCGGCTCGCCTGCCTCGAGATGGCCCGAAACGGGGTATCGACCTTCTGGGACATGTACTGGCACGGGCCGGAGGTGGCCAGAGCCGTCGCCGACTCGGGCCTCCGGGCGGTGGTCGGCCCGGTCGTGCTCAGCCTGCCAGGGGAAGACGGGGCCGGGCCCGACGACGATCTCGCCGGGGATCTTGACCGGGTCGAGTCCTTCGGCCCGCGGGTCCGTGCGGCAGTGGCACCCCACGCGATCTACACCGTCTCGACCGCACGGCTCGAAGAGCTGGGCGAGCTGGCGCGGGAGAGGAACCTCCCGATCCACATCCACCTCTCGGAGACCGAGCGAGAGGTCGAGGACTGCCTCAGCGAGCACGGCCTCCGGCCCGCGCCCTACCTCGACCGCCTGGGCCTGCTCCGTCCCGACACCCTGCTCGCCCACGGAGTCTGGCTCGACCGGGACGAACTCGAGCTGGTCGCGGCCCGTGGATCGACCGTCGTGACCAACCCGGTCGCCAACCAGAAACTGACCGTCGGACGGAACTTCCCCTGGATCGAGGCGCGGGAAGCCGGCGTGACGGTCGGCCTGGGTACCGACGGACCGGGATCGAACGACTCGCTCGATCCGCTTGCCGACCTCAAGGTCTTCGCCCTTGCCCAGCCCGAGGCGACCGACGACGGACCGGCCCTCGACGCCGGGGAGGCCTTCCGGATCGCCACCGGCCAGGCGTCGGAGCTGCTGGTCGGCAACGACCCGCTGGCCCCCGGGCGGCCGGCCGACTTCGCGCTAGTAGACCTCGACTCGCCAGCCATGGCGCTGGGCGACCCGGCTTGGAACCTGCTCTTCAGCGCGACCGGCGAGGCGGTCGAGACCCTGGTGGTCGATGGCAAGGTCGTCTCGGCCCGGGACCAGGGAGACGGGGACCGGGAAGTGATCGAGCGGGCCCGGGAGATCACCCGGCGGCTCTTTTCCTGAACGGGAGCTAGCCGGGGCCGGACTAGAGGTAGGCCATCGGGTCCTGGGCGGCCCCGTTGATCCGGACCTCGAAGTGGAGGTGAGGTCCGGTACTGGACCCGGTGTTGCCGGAGTAGCCGATCACCTGGCCCCGGCCGACCCGCTGGCCGGTCGAAGAGGCGTAGCCGGAGAGGTGGGCGTAACAGGTCGAGAGTCCGCCCCCGTGGTCGACGCAGATGTAGTTGCCGTAGCCGCCGTAGTAGGAAGCGAGGATGACCGTGCCGCCCTTGGCCGCGCGAACGGGCGTCCCCTCGGGCACCGCGACGTCGATTCCCTCGTGCATGCGGCCCCAGCGGTATCCGAACCCGGAGGTCACCGTCCCCGACAGCGGCCAGACCAGCCCGGCCGCGCTCGGGGCGCTCATCGGACCGGCCGGCAGGGTCGAGACCCCGGACGCGGCCATGATCTCGGCCTGGATCTCGGCCTGTAGTTCCGCCCGGATGTTCTCGAGGCGCCCGACCCGCTCGTCGAGCTGGGAGAGGGCGGAGCGCCGCTTACCTCTCGCGGCGACCAGGCTGCTCTCGCGCCTCTGGACGGCCGCCCGAGCGGTTGCGAGCGCCTCTTCCTCTTCGGCGATCTGGTCCCGGACCGCCTCGATCCGTTCCTTGACCGTCTTCAGCTTCAGGACCAGGGTCTTCTGGCGGTCCCTCAGCTCCCGGACCCGCATGATCAGCTTCTCGTCCGAGCTCTGGATCTGCTCGATGTACTCGCTGCGCTCGATCAGATCGCTGTAGTCCTCCGAAGCGAAGACCAGGTCTGAAACCTCGGTCGTCCCGGCCTCGTAGATCGCGACCAGCCGGTCCCTCAGGGTGTCGAGCGAGACCTCGAGCTTCTTCGCGAGGACCTTCAGCTCCCGGTAGGCGCTCCTCAGCTCCCCCACCGCCGTGTCGAGTTCGGCCTGCTTGTCGGCGAGTCGCCGCTCGGCAGCCCGCTCCTCGACCCTGAGTGCCGCTACCTGGGTCTCGATGGTCCTGATCCGGCCGTTCAGGGCATCGATCTCGCCCGAGAGGACGCCCCGCTTCTGGTTCACCCGATCGATCTTGTTCGCGGTGCGATCGAGGCGCTCCTCGACCGAGGCGCTGGCCGATCCCCGCTCGATCAGGAAGGCGGCGAGCAGGCCGACGAGAACCGCCACCGCCGTGAGCAGGCGCGCAGTCTGGGAATGCGGGCTGAGGGGGGCACGCGAAACCAAGGGGATGAAGTGTAAGCATCTCCAAACATTCGTCAACGATCGGCCGCCCCTGCATGAACCCTTGCCGAACCGGTCGCGAATGCCGACCGGCACCCCACTAGCATTGACGCGGGTGTCCGGAACGACGGCCGAACGGGGAGAGGATCCAGGGAGCGGAGCGGCATCGCTCGCCTACCTGAAGGCGAGCAAGCGGTACCCCGGTGCCGAGTCCGATGCCGTTCACGAACTCGACCTCGACGTGCCGGCGGGGGAGATCTGTGTGCTGGTCGGTCCCTCCGGTTGCGGCAAGACGACAGCGATGCGAATGGCCAACCGGACGGTCGAGATCACCTCCGGGGACATCGAGATCGGCGGCCGGTCCGTTCTTGACCGCAACCCCTCGGAACTGCGGCGCGAGATCGGGTATGTGATCCAGCAGATCGGGCTCTTCCCACACCGGACCGTCGACCAGAACATCGCCACCGTCCCGCGCCTGCTCGACTGGGAAGAAGACCGGATCGCCGCGAGGACCACCGAGCTGCTCGAGCTGATCGGACTCGATCCCGCTTACGGCGACCGCTACCCGGCCCAGCTCTCCGGGGGGCAGCAGCAGAGGATCGGGGTCGCCCGGGCCCTCGCCGTCGATCCTCCCCTGATGCTGATGGACGAACCGTTCGGTGCGATCGATCCGATCAACAGGACCCGGCTACAGGACGAGTTCCTCAGGCTCCAGGAACGGATCGGCAAGACGGTCCTCTTCGTGACCCACGACGTGGACGAAGCGATCAAGATGGGCGACCGGATCGCCGTCCTGAGGGAAGGTGGTGAGCTGGCCCAGTACGCAACCCCGGCCGAACTGCTGGCCCGCCCGGCCGACGACTTCGTCCGCGACTTCGTCGGCACCGACCGGGCCCTGAAGAGGCTGGCCCTGATTCCGGTGTCCGAGGTCGAACTGGCCGAGCCGGTGACCGTCCGGGCCGGCGAGTCCCCGGCCGAGGTGATGCCCCGGATCGCCACCGGGTCGGCCCCCCACCCCTTGCTGATCGACGATGCCGGGAGGCCGCTCGGCTGGCTGGACTCGGGTCAGTTGGAGACCGGTCCGGTTCCGTCCTCGGCCCCGACGCCGCCGGAGCCGGTGATCGAGACGAGCTCGACCCTGCGAGACGCACTCTCGGCCCTGCTCCAGGCCGGCGTCTCCCAGGCGCCGGTGGTCGACGGCTCCGGCCGGCTGGCCGGAGTCATCTCGGTCTCGGCGATCTCCGGGTTCCTCTCGGCGGGGGAGGACATCGATCTCGAGATACCGGCAGCGGCGAGGCCGCGGGGCTGATGGGCCGGGCCCCGGCCTCACTCGCCACGCTCTCGGACGACTTCTTCCGGGACCGCTCCGGCGACGACTGCCTCTCCAACGATGGTCTGTTCTGCGCCGACTGGGCGATCCGGAACCTCGAGCGCTACGTCGACCCGACCCTCGAGCATGCCCTTCTCGTCCTGGTCGCGGTCGTGGCCGGGTTCGGGATCGCCTTCGGACTCGCCCTGCTCGCCCACCGCAAGAAGTGGCTCGCGCCTCCCTTCCTGGCGGCAACCGGAATCCTCTACACAATCCCCTCGATCTCTTTCTTCTTCCTGCTACTCCCCCTGACCGGACGGGGCGCGCTGACCGCGATCATCGCCCTGACCGCCTTCTCGCTCCAGATCATCTTCCGCAACGTCTCGACCGGTCTCGCCAACGTCCCCCTGGACGTCCGCGAAGCGGCCCGGGGCATGGGGATGACCGAACGCCAGGCGATGTGGCGGGTCGAGGTGCCGCTCGCCCTGCCTGAGATCATCGCCGGGCTGAGGGTCGCAACGGTCAGCACGGTCGCCCTCGCGACCCTGGCCGTGTTCGCCAACGGGGGTGGTCTCGGCTCCGAGATCGTCGTCGGGTCGAACATCACCTTCAAGACAGGGATCATCATGGCCGGCTCGATCGCGATCCTGATGGCGCTCCTGTTCGACGGCCTGCTGATCCTGACCGGCCGCCTGCTCTCGCCCTGGGAGAGGGCCGCCCTTTGACCGTCCCTCCCCTTGCCTTCCTCGGACTGTTCGGCCAGGCCTGGGAGTTCGTCTTCGACGGACGCCAGGCCGAGATCGGGACGGTAAGGGTCGGCGGTCCGGAACAGGTCCTCGACCTGGCCACCACTCAGCTCGAGGTAACCCTGCTGGCCCTCGGCGTCGCCCTGCTGATCGCCCTGCCGGCCGGGGTCGCCCTGGGTCACTTCGGGCGCGGCGAGTTTCTCGCGGTCTCGGTCGGCAACGCCGGCCGGGCCCTGCCGGAGCTCGCCCTGATCGCCCTGATGGCCGCCGCGATCGGGGTCGGCATGATCAACCTCGTGGTCGCCCTCGCGATCCTCGGCATCCCCCCGATCCTGACCAACGCCTACGTCGGCATCCGGCAGGTCGACGACTCGGTGGTCGAGGCGGCCCGGGGGATGGGAATGGGCAACCTCGCGATCGCGGGCCGGATCGAGCTCCCACTCGCCGTACCGACGGTCATGGGCGGCATCCGGACGGCCGCGATCAACATCGTTGCCACGGCGACGATCGCCCCGCTGGCCGGGATCCTCACGCTCGGCGACTTCATCCTCGCCCGCAACGTCTACGGCGATGCCGGCGTGCTGGCCGGGGCGATCCTCGTGGCCCTGATGGCACTGACCTTCGAGGGGGTCCTCGCCGGCCTCCAGTGGAAGCTGACACCGAGATCCCTGCGGGATGGCCGCGTTTCCTGAAAGGGTTCCTTCAATAGTCGGCCCTGCCGCCGGCAAAACGAAGAAGGGGAGAGATGAATTCCTTGAACAAGGCTAGGAAGATTGTGCTGGCTGTCGGTGTCGGCCTCTTGCTCGCCGCGGGCGTTGCCGCCTGTGGGAGCGATGACGGATCCGACACGACGGCGAGCGGGACGATCGAGCGAAATGACGCCAACTCCGACGTCAGCCTGACGATCGGGTCGAAGAATTTCACCGAGCAGATCGTGCTCGGCGAGATCTACGCCCAGGCACTCGAGGCGGCCGGATACGACGTCAAGACCGACCTCAACCTCGGCTCCGAGACCGTCGCTCTGAAGGCGCTCGAGCAGGACGAGATCTCCGGTTACCCGGAGTACATCTCGACCGCGCTCACTTCGTTCTTCGGGCGAGACCCGGAGCAGGTCCCGAACGATGCTCAGGAGGGGGCCGACGAGGTCAATTCCGAAGCCTCGAAGAAGGGCCTCGTCGTCTTCGGTCCGACCCCGTTCGCAAGCGCCAATGCGGTCGGCCTCCTGAGCTCGAAGGCAGAGGAGCTGGGAGTCGAGAAGGTGTCCGATCTCGAGGGCGTGAGCGAACAGCTCAAGCTCTACGGCTCGCCCGAGTGTCGCCAGCGGATCGACTGCCTGCTCGGCCTGCAGGAGAACTACGGACTCCAGTTCGAGTCCTTCACGCCGGTCGACATCGGACTCCGTTACGAGGTGCTCGACAACGGACAGGCCGACGTCTCGATCCTGTTCACGACCGATGCCCAGCTCGGCGCGTCCGACAAGTACACGACGCTCGAGGACGACCTCGGGGTGCTGCCGTCGGGCAACGTGGTCTTCATGACCAGCGAGGCCGTGGTCGAGAAGGCCGGACCCGACTACCAGGCGACGATCGAACTGGTCCAGGAGAACCTGACCGAAGAGGTCATGCAGGAGCTCTCGGCCCGGATCGACCTCGACAAGGAGAAGCCGGACCAGGTGGCGGCCGACTATCTCAGCGAGGCCGGCTACACCGGCTGACCGGCTCCGCCCGAGGGGCGGAGGCGAAGTTCCGGATGCGGGGGTCGTGCCGTTGGCGCGGCCCCCGTTTTCATTCCGGCCCCGGACTAACGGCCGATGTGGAAGCCGATCAGGCCTGGGATGCGGGAGATCCCGCTGCTGAGGGGATCGGGATGGACGCCGGCCATCTCGGCCGCTTCCCGGTTCTCTATCGCGGCCCTGATCACGGCGCCGCCGGCCCAGCGGAAGGGCTCCGGCGGGATCCTCGTCAGGGCGGCCACTGGCTCGACAAGGGGCAGGTTCGAGTAGCGGTCCTCCACGCCCCTGGAAAGCGATGCAAGGCACCGTCCGGCCAGCTGGGTCGGGCCGACACCGTTGCCGGTGTAACCGACCGCCCCGAAGGCCCTCCCCGACGGGAACCGGACCACGTGCGGCAGGTGGCTGGCCGAGGCGTCGATCGGTCCGCCCCAGGCGTGCTCGAACCGCCTGCCTTCGAGCCCGGGGAAGTAGGAGATCGCGTTCTCGATCACCCGGCGGGTGACCTCGGGATCGACCTCGGCCGTGCCGCGTCTCCGGCCACCGGCCGCGATTCGGCCACCGCCCCAGCCAAAGGCGATCCGGCCGTCGGGGGTCGTACGGAAGTAGTTCAGCAGTGAGCGGCAATCGCTGATCGCCTCTCCCCCGGTCCACCCGATCTCTTCGAGCAGGTCGGGCACCGGCTCGGTGATCACCATGTGGCTCGAGGCCATGGTCACCCGATCGGCGAACGGCCAGCCGGTGCCGGCCATCGTCGCGCCGCCGGCGAGCACCACCGAATCGGCCCGAACCGACCCGAGCTCGGTCAGGGCGACCGCGCCACCCGGTCCGTCCTCGACCGCCCGGACAGCGGTTCGCTCGAACATCTGGGCACCTGCGTCGAGCAGGGCCTCGCGCAACCCGAAGGCCAGCCGGGCCGGCTGGACGGTCGCTGCCTCGCGATAGAAGAGTCCGTCACGGAAGGCCGGCGAACGGCAGATTCCGGCCACGCCCTCTGGGTCTAGCTGGACCGGCAGGTCATCGAAACCGGCAGCGACCATCGCCTCGTAGTTCCCGTCCCACGAGCCGTCCTGGGCGGGGGCGGTCGAGACGTTCAGGTAGCCGGCCTTGGTGAACCAGCAGTCGACCCCCCGCTGCTCGGCGAACCGGCCGATCTGGGATACCGAGTCGTCGGCCACCCGACCCACCTCGATCGCCGCCTCGACCCCGAACCGTTCGACCAGCCGGGCGAAGCTGACCCACATCGCATCGCAGAAACCGCCGTTTCGGCCCGAAGGTCCGAAGCCGAACCGGTCCGATTCGAGCAGTACGACCGTTGCTCCCGGCTCGGCCTCGAGCAGGTGCCAGGCAGTCCACATACCGGTAAAGCCGCCACCGACCACGACCACGTCGGCCTCGACGTCGTGCCGGAGGGGCTCGAGCTGCTCAGGTGCGCCGGCTTCGGCGATCCAGTACCCGTGCGCATCGTGAACCGCGACCTCCATCAGGCTCTGGAGGCTAGTTGACCGGCCGACCCGGTGAAACGCCCCGCCTTACGGGTAGCGAAATTGCGTCGGCAGGCGGACGGGGCCGGGGGTCGAATATCGGTCAGATGGCCGAGAACTCACCGGAAAACGAGACCGGGCAGCCGGACCCCGCCGACCCGACCCGCAGGAAGGGCCGCCTGAGGGCTGCCTACGACACGGCCAACGACGACATCGCCGCCCAGATAAAGCCGGGCAGGGGAGTGGTCGGCAAGCGGGCACTCAAGGCCGAACGGGCGCTCCAGATGCCGATGATCATCGCGGCCGCCCTCACCCTTCCCAGCCTGATCCTGCTCGAGACCAGGGAGACGGGCTTCCTCTACGTGCTCTCGGTGATCCTCAACTGGGGAACCTGGCTCGCCTTCCTGGTCGAGCTCGTCGTGATGCTCGCGGTCGTTCCAAACCGGTGGCGCTACATAAGGAGTCACCCGCTCGAGATCGCGATCGTCGTACTCACGCCGCCGGTACTCCCGGCCGGATTCCAGCTGCTGAGGATGCTCCGCCTGCTCCGCCTGCTCCGCCTGCTCAAGCTGGCAGAGCTCTCCAGGACCGCCTTCTCGACCCAGGGCCTCGGTTACGCCGCCCTGATGACCCTGATGGTCGCCTTGGCCGGCGGAACCCTGTTCCGATCGGTCGAGGCCAAGAACCAGGACCTGACCGAGTGGGAGAGCATCTACTGGGCGATCACCACGATGATGACCCTGGGCTCCCAGTACCAGCCCACGACGACGGTCTCGGAGGTGGTCGAGCTCGGGCTGCTGGTCATGGGGGTGGGCTTCATCTCGATCCTGACCGGTGCCCTAGCCCAGAAGTTCATCAAGCCGCCGGCTCCATCGGCGGCGAGCGAGACGGCAGGTGCCGGAAGCGAAAGCCCGGGGGACGGCGCTTCGGACTAGTGCCCGAGGGGACGTCCGGGAGGCCGACCCGGTCGGACTAGAGCCCGGCCGGGTGGCGCGGGATGAATCCGGCGCTCGAGCGCATCGAGGTGTGCCAGCTCGGGCCGGTGCCGCCGGTGTCGGAGGTGTCCCACCTGAGCCCGGCGACGACCATGTAGACGTGGCCCGAGTTGCCGTAGACCGAGATCCAGTT
>JAUMBO010000136.1:0-2438 GCA_032119635.1 Solirubrobacterales bacterium | reverse complement strand
GACGACCTGGCGGGCACCCTCTCTGAGAGCGTTCCCGACGCAGTCGGCCCCGGTGTCCCCGCCACCGATCACCACGACGTCCTTTCCGGCCGCACTCGGTGCGCCCTCGTCTGGGCTCGCTTCGCCTCCGGCCGCAATCGCCCGGTTACGCCCGTAGAGGTACTCCATCGCATAGTGGATTCCATCCAGCTCCCTGCCGGGTACCTCGAGGTCCCTCGGGACCCGGGAGCCGGTGGCCAGGACGACCGCGTCGAACCCCCTTTTGAGGTCCTCGACCTTCAGGTCGACCCCGACATCGATCCCGTACCGAAGCTCAACGCCCTCGGCGATCAGCTGGCCGACCCGACGCTCGACTACCCGCTTCTCGATCTTGAAGTCGGGCACTCCGAACCGGATCAGCCCGCCGGCCGCCTCATCGCGCTCGAACAGCACCACTCCATGACCTGAACGCCTGAGCTGCTGGGCAGCAGCCATGCCGGCCGGACCGGAGCCGACCACGGCGACCCGGTGACCGGTCTCGCGACGCGGAGGCTCGGGCAGGACCCAGCCTTCCTCCCACGCCCGGTCGATGATCGCGAGTTCGATCTGCTTGATCGTGACCGCGTCGTCTTCTCGAATTTCGAGGACGCAGGCTGCCTCGCAAGGCGCCGGACAGAGACGTCCGGTGAACTCGGGGAAGTTGTTGGTCGCGTGGAGCTGGCGGATCGCGTCCTGCCAGCGACCCTTGTAGACCATGTCGTTCCAGTCCGGAATCAAGTTCCCCAGTGGGCAGCCGTTGTGGCAGAAGGGAACCCCGCACTCCATGCAACGGGCGCCCTGGTCGGCCAGCTCGTCGTCGCTCCTCTGGACGACGAACTCCCCGAAGTCTCCGACTCGCTCCGTCGCATCTCGATGTACGAGTCCCGCCCGGTGAAGCTCGAGGAAACCGCCAGTCTTGCCCATCAGGCTCTTCCCCCTGCCCCGGTCGTCGCTTCGAATGCCTCTCCCCCGGCCTCTTCCAGCTCGGCCAGAACGCGCTTGTAGTCGGCCGGAAAGACCTTGACGAACCATTGGCTCGCCGCAGCCCAGTCATCGAGGATCTCCCTCCCCCGGGTCGAGCCCGTCAGCTCGACGTGCTCCTCGATCAATCCCCTGACCTCGTCCAGGTCGTCTGACCCGGGCTCTTCGAGCTGGTTGCGCATGGCCGGGTTGATCCGGTCGCCGAAGGTGCCATCGGGGTCGATCACGTAAGCGATTCCCCCGCTCATTCCGGCGGCGAAGTTGCGTCCCGTCGGCCCGAGAACGACGACTCGGCCACCGGTCATGTACTCACAGCCATGATCGCCCACTCCCTCGACCACCGCCAGGGCACCCGAGTTCCGAACTCCGAAGCGCTCTCCCGCGACCCCGCACACGAATGCCCGCCCGGAAGTTGCACCGTAGAGCGACGTATTGCCGGCGATCACGTTGTCCGCCGCCTCCCAGGTCCCGTCATCGGGAGGACGGATCGCCAGAACGCCACCCGAGAGTCCCTTGCCGAGGTAGTCGTTGACGTCCCCGGCGAGGCGGAAGGTAACACCGGGGGCCAGCCAGCCCCCGAATGACTGCCCGGCGGATCCGGTGAAGTCGACCACGATCGAGTTGGGCGGAAGGCCGGTCGAACCGTGCTTCTGGGCGATCCTGTTCGAGAGGATCCCGCCCACGCACCGGTCGACGTTACGAACCTCCAGCTCGAGCGCAACGCTGCCCCTGCCTTCGACGGCCCCCGACGCGAGGTCGAGCAGCTCCCAGTCGAGGTTGTCGTCGAGAACCGGCTCCTGAGAGCGGGTCTGGTGGCGCGGGGCATCGTCAGGGACGCCCCGGGGGAAGTCGAGCAGGCCCGAGAGGTCGACGCCCTTCGCCTTCCAGTGATCGACCGCGGTGTCGGCGTCCAACAGGTCGGTTCTTCCGATCAGCTCGTCGAGGGTCCGAACGCCGAGAGCGGCCATCAGTTCACGGGCCTCCTCGGCTACGAAGAAGAAGTAGTTGACCACGTGTTCGGGCAGCCCCTTGAATCGCTTCCTCAGCTCGGGATCCTGAGTTGCGATTCCGACCGGACAGGTGTTCAGGTGACAGGCCCTCATCATGATGCAGCCGGAGGCGATCAAGGGAGCGGTCGAGAAGCCGAACTCGTCCGCTCCGAGCAGGGCCGCGACGATCACATCGCGGCCGGTCTTCAGCTGGCCATCCGTCTGGACCCGTATGCGCGAGCGCAAGTCGTTGCGGACCAGAGTCTGCTGGGTCTCGGCCAGACCGATCTCCCATGGAATGCCGGCCGACTGGATCGAGGAGAGCGGGGAAGCCCCGGTTCCGCCGTCGTGCCCCGAAATCAGGACGTGATCCGCATTCGCCTTGGCCACCCCGGCCGCGACCGTCCCAACCCCCACCTCGGAGACCAGCTTGACCGAGACCGAAGCCTC
>JAUMBO010000135.1:0-7355 GCA_032119635.1 Solirubrobacterales bacterium | reverse complement strand
CGAGATCACGGGCCCAGGACCGCGCCGTCGTGAGCGCCGGACCGTCGATCGGCTCGGCCCCCTCCCGAACGCCATCCCCCTGGGCCAGCCAGGGCCACTTCTCCGGCAGGACGACGAGCTCGGCCCCAGCCGCAGCGGCCTCGGCGACCAGTCGACCGGCGACGGCAAGGTTGCGAGCGGCGTCGCGGCCCGAGTTCATCTGTACGGCGGCAACTTGCATGAGAGTTGATTGACGCGTCAATCAACTGCCGCAATATACCGGGGTGACCACCTCGAACCTCGCCCCCGGCCCCGCAGACAGGCTCTGGGCCAATTACCGCCCGGATTGGGTGGGGAAGTACCAGTCCTGGCTATCCGTCCTGGAGCCCCCGTTCAGCTTCCGGATCTGGAGGTCCGGGTCGTTCAGCTGCTGGCTCTTGCAGAACCGGTCGACCACCCAGCCACCTTCCGAGAACAGCTCGGTCTGGTCCGAGTAGTAGGGCGAGGTCTCGTCGGTTGCTGCCTGGGAGTAGGTCAGGATCGTCCTCACCGGCGGGCACTTGGCGCCGGTGAGCGAGGCCGCAATCACGAAGCTCGAACCCGAAGGCACGTTGGTGTACGACATCGTCGCCGGGTCGTAGACCGAGTTGCCCACGTTGATCGCGTTGTAGACGCCGAGCCCACCCGGTCCGCCAGGAATCGGGATGCGATCGCCATTTCGGGTCACGTACTGATGATCGCGAAGGGTCGCGCCGTAGTTGACCGCGGCATCGTCGAACTCCTTGACCGCCGAAGCGATCGCGTAGCCGACGTCCGGGTTTGCCGTGTTGGCGTTGACCGGCGTGTTGACCGGATCGGCGAGAGAGAACGGGGTCGCGTACAGCGGCCCCGTGTAGACCCCGGCCGAGTTGGTGTACGGCAGCTTGACCATGATCCGCCGCCAGAGCAGTGCCCCGACATCGTCGAGCGTGTTCGTGTTGCCGTAGGCAGCGATCACCGAGCAGGCGGCGCTCACGTTGACCGGGGTTCCACCGGCGGTTTGGAGGACCCCTCCGGGTGCGCTCTGGCAGACCTGGAACACACCGGTCTTGAGTGCCACGGCACCGTAGTCCAAACCGTTGGTCAGCTGGGCCTGGACGTCCGGGAGGGTGAAGCTGCCGTCACCTGCCAGCTGCTCCTCGATCTGGAACAGCCCGTTGCGGGTCCGGAGCGAGCGGGGCAGGTTCTCGTCGCCGACGATCCGGTCGTAGCCGTCGAGCGGCTGCTCCGGGTTCGCCAGCCAGTAGCTGTCGTTCATGTTGGTCGCGTAGTCCTGCCGGGTCAGCCTCGGGTTGGCGTCACGGGGCAGGATCGCGCCCACCGCCGCATCCGGTGCCTTCTTGAGCAGGCAGTCCGAATCGGAGCCGTCGAGTACCGCCAGCCGCGCGCCCCAGAGGAACGGGGCCGCACCACACGGCCCCTGGATCTTCTCGTCGGGCACGTTCGGAATCACCCCGATGTCACCGTAGAAGGCATTGCCCTGGGAGTCTGAGGCGATCGTGTTGACCCACGGGATCGCCTGGTAGCGATCGAGAATCCCCTCGATCGCCCGGACGCTCTGGGCCCGGTTGACGTCGTAGAAGTGGTTGATCACCCGGAACGAATCGAGGTTCGGGTCCTGGATCACGTATGCGTTCTGATCCGTCCACGGAAGCCCACCCGGTACGCCCGGGTATGTGCTGAGCAGGTTTCCGTGCTTGGTCGAGTAGAGGGTCCGGGTCTCGGTCTCGATCGAGTCGTCCTCCTGTTTGACCTCGACCGTTACCGGGGTCGTTGACATCGGGATCTCCTGCCCGTCCTCGACGTAGGCAGTCGGGTTGCCATCGGCCAGGGTCAGCTTGAACAGCACGAAACGCCGCGCTGTCGAGACGGTGTGGCTCCAGGCAGCCTTCTGGGTGTGCCCGATCATCACCATCGGTACGCCGAACAGCGAGCCACCGCTCACGTTCAGCTTGCCCGGGATCGTGAGCTGCGCCTGGAACATCCGCAGCGACCCGCTCCACGGGAAGTGGGGGTTGCCGAACAGCATCCCCCTGCCGGTCGAAGTCGACTCGCTGCCGAGGGCGACCGCGTTGGAGCCGAGCGGTTCCTCGTCACCCTCGCCGATGTCCAGTACCGGCTCGGAATTCCTGCCCGAAGTCGGCGCAATGCGCCCTCCATTCGAGGGAGGCTGAGCCTCGGCGATCTGGTTGGTCACCTGGCCGGTGCCGGCGTAGCCCAGCAGCTCGTAGAAGCGGAGGTAGACGTCGCGCTCGGTTATCGGCCTGACCCACTCTTCGCCCCTGCAGGTCTCGTCCGGGATGTTGTCCCGTCCGACCATCTGGAGGTAACGGTTGTAGCCCATGACGTATCCCCGGACGACCTCGCGGGCCCCGGGCTTGACCGCGTTGATGCCCTTCTTGGAGAGCAGCTCGCCGACCTTGCCCTGGACGATGATCTGCTTCCGGACGAAGTCCGAGTTGAGGTTGCCGTTGCCCGGTCCAAAGTACTTGGAGCGCTCCCCCCTCAGGGTGAGGTAGTTCTCGGCCAGGGTGCAGATGTTCTCCTTGGCGATCGAGAAGCCGTACCCGAAGCCGAGACCCCGGTCCGAGTCGGCGACGATCCTGGGGATGCCGTAGCTCGTGGTCCGGATCGTGACCGGAGGATTGTCCCGGTCGCGGAGCATCTGCGCGACCTTGCGGATGCACTTCTGCTTCGCCTTGCCCTTCTTCGCCTTGCACTTCTGCTTCGCCAGCTGGTTGTAGTTCGGCGCGGCATCGGCAGATGCGACCGATGGACCGAAGGCGACTGCTGCTCCGACGAGAACGATGGCGGCCAGACGAACGAGCTTCAAGTGTGTCTCCTCCCCTTGCGGGTCCTGGACGGGGCAGCTCCCCTGCCACCCTCCCTTGGGCAAACCAGTACTGGGGCAAAAAGTATCGCAATCCTGACCAGGTCGCCGAAAAGGTTCCGGTCCCGGGGTGGGAGGCTTTCGCCGGAGCCGGGCGATCGGCGACCGGCCGGGGTCGGAGGGTTAACCTCAGCCGGGATGACCGAAGTGCCACGCAAGGAGCCGACCGGAGCCGAGGGGTCCGACGCCGCAGACCGGCGGACCCAGATGCCGGCCTGGATGTTCGAGACCCGGACCGATGCCTGGCACCGGGCCGGGATCGGCGGCGAGCTGGAGCGGTCCGGCGGACCCCTGCCCTGGACAAGATTGGCCGGGTTCGGGCTACTGACCGCGCTCGTCCTCTTCCTGTTCGGGAACCGCAAGGACTTCTTCCCCGGCCTCTTCCCCGAATACGCGACCGAGGTGCAAGTCGTCACGGCAATACTCCTGTTCGCCTTCGGGTGGGGGCTGGCAGCGGCCTTCGGTCGAACGGTCACCCCGTTCGTCCTCCGGCGGCTCGATCCCGGTACCGCCGGCACCGTCGCCTTCGCGATCCGGCTCGTCTCGATTCTGGTGATCGCGGCGATCGCACTCGGCGTGGCCGGGGTCCGGCCCGAGACGATCCTGGTCGGCGGCGCGGTCACGGTGGCGATCCTCGGTCTCGCCGCCCAACAGACGCTCGGCAACGTCTTCGCCGGAGTGGTACTCCAGGGGGCCGGGCCGTACCGGGTGGGCGACCGGGTCAGGCTCTCGGGGGGCGCCGTGGCAGACACGATCGAGGGGACGATCAGCTCGCTCGGCCTCTTCTACCTCGCCCTCGCCCGGCACGGCGAGCGGGTGATGATCCCCAACAGCGTGGTCCTCGGGGCTACCGTGATCCCACTCCATGAGCCGGAGGGGATCGACATCAAGGCGCGCTTCGACAGCCACGTGAGTCCTTCCCGAATCCAGGAGATGCTCGAGCACGCGATCACCGTCCCGACCCTCAGGCGACCCGCGATCTGGCTCGAGGAGATCGACCGTAACGACGTCGTGGTCCGGATCTCGGCCACCCCGGTCAATCGCGAGGACGGGTCGAAGTTGGCCGAGGAGATCCTCTCGGTGACCCGGGGAAGCTTCGAGATGCCGCTGCCGGACACCGGGTCCGGCGAGTAAGCAGGCGCCCGGCCTCAGTCCCTCCGGCGCCGGACCTCTTCCAGCATCAGCTTGGTGTGCAGGGCGGCGATGAAGTCCCTCAGCGGCTCGACCCCGGACTCGATCAGCCGCCTGGCCTGGTCGTCCGATAGCTCGTCGCCCAGCCGCTCCATCAGGACGTCGACTTCCTCCCGGACCAGCTCTTCGAGCGCGCTGCGGTAGCGCAGGGTGTCGTAGACGGTGAAACCGGTCTGCTCGTCGTAGCCCCCGGCCCGGAACCGCGAGATCGCCTCGATGATCCGCACGTCCTCCGGCGAGTAACCACGCGAGTTGGGAGTCAGGATCCCGATCTCGGCCAGCCGGTCGAGCACTTCGGCCGGGATTCCGTATGCCTTCCTGACCTCGGCCCCGCCGGTCCTCGTCCGCTCGCCCGAGAGCGCCCGTTCGAGGATCGAGTCCTCCACCTCGAGCAGGGCCATCGCCTGCTCGGAATCCTCGTCCAGTACCGCCCGGATCGCCTTGAGCGGCATGAAGCGCTCATCCTGGAGGCGCCGGATCAGGGCGATCCGCTCGACGGTCTCGGGCCGGTACCAGGCCATGTTCCGGCTGGTCTTGATCGGCTCCGGCAGGAGTCCCTCGCGCAGGTAGTGCTTAATCGTCGCCGCCGGTACCCCCGATGCCTCGACCAGTTCGGACATCTTCAGCAGCCCGGCCTCCCGCCCGGCCGTCTTCACAGTCGGAACCCTCCGGCGGCTGGCTCGCCGCCGGGCCCTGCGGCTGCCCCGGACTCGATCAGGGCCTCGATCTCCTCGCCGCTCATTCCTGCCTCGGACAGGACCGCCTCGGTGTCGGCCCCGATCGCCGGGGCCGGGCCGGAGGTGACAGCCGGGGTCTCGGAGAGCCGGACCGGGTTGCCGACCTGGCGGACCTTCCCGATTCCGGGCTGGTCGAACTCGATCACCATCGCGCGCTCCCGGACCAGGTCTGACCCGAGCGCCTCACCGACTCCGAGGATCGGCTCGATGCAGCAGTCGTGCTCGTCGTTGAATGCTTTCCACTCGTCCCGGGTCCGGGACCGGAAGACTTCGGCGACCAGCTCCCACCCCTCGCTGCCCGGACTCGCGAACTGGTGCTCGACCAGGTCGGGGCGGTCCACCCCGTCGCAGAAGGCCTGCCAGAACTTCGGCTCGAGCGCCCCGCAGGCGACCCAGCCATCGGCGGCCTCGTAAGGGAGGTAGCAGGCGATCGCCCCTGCGAGTTCGAGTCCTCCCCGCTCCGGGTCGTGGCCGTCGGCGAAGTGGCGGCCAGCGACCATCGCCAGCCAGGTCTGGGCTCCGTCGGTCATCGAGATGTCGACCAGCTGGCCGCGGCCGGTGCGCTGTTTCTCGAACAGGGCGGTGAGGATGCCGAAAGCGGCCGGCAGCGCACCGCCACCGAGGTCGCCGACCTGGACCGAAGGCTGTACCGGTGGCCCGCCCGCTGCCCCGGTGAGACCGAGGATCCCGGTCTGGGCCTGGTAGTTGATGTCGTGACCGGCCCGGTCCCTCGATGGGCCGTCCTGGCCGTAGCCGGTGATCGAGCAGTAGACGATCGCGGGATTGATCCCCCGGACCGTCTCGTAGTCGACCCCGAGCCTCGCCGTCACCCCGGGACGGAAGCCCTCGACCACGACATCGGCCGAGCGGACCAGCCGGTGGAAGGCATCGCGACCGCCCTCCGACTTCAGGTCGAGCCGGATCGAGCGCTTGTTGCGGTTCAGCGAGAGGAAGAGGGCCGAGGCGGTCTGGCCCGGGTCGAGCTCTCCGCCGTAGAAGGGCGGGGCCTGACGGATGTAGTCGCCGGCGCCGGTGTCCTCGACCTTGATCACGTCGGCCCCGAAGTCAGCCAGCATCTGGGTGCAGAAGCCACCCGGGAAGAGCCTGGTCAGGTCGAGGACCGTGATCCCCTCGAGCGGTGCCAACCGGTCCTCAGCTCCGTTCGAGGCCCAGCAGGGCGCGGGCCTCCCCGACGGTGGCGACCCGGCGGCCGGCGTCCTCGACGATCTGGCGTGCCTTGGCGACCAAGTCGCCGTTCGACCTGGCCATCGAGCCGTCCGGCAGGTAGAGGTTGTCTTCCACCCCAGCCCGAACGTTGCCACCCAGCACCACCGCGGCCCCGAGCAGCTTCCACTGGTCGCGCGAGATTCCGATCACCTGCCAGTTGTTCGGCCCCTCGGACCCGCCCGGGATCTGATCGGCCATCACCTCGACGTTGCGCGGGGTCGGCCGGATCCCGCCGACCACCCCCATCACCAGAGATATCTGGAGCGGCTCCTCGAGCAGCCCCATGTCGATCAGGGGGTCGACGTTGGCCACGTGGCCGGCGTCGAAGCATTCGTGCTCGGGCTGGATCCCGAGCTCCTTCATCGCGGTGACGAACTCGATGATCGTGTCGAAGGAGTTCTCGAACACGGCCTGGAAGACGAACTCCTTGCGACGCCGGGAGTACTTGGCGTAGTTCATCGAGCTCATGTTGAGCGCCGCGACGTCGGGTTTGAGCTCGGCCAGGTACTCGATCCGCTTTTCGATCGGGACGCCGATCGCCCCGGTCGAATAGTTGATGATCACGTCGCCGACCTCGTCTCGGATCGCCTCGGTGATCGCGCGGAAGTCCTCGACGTCCCAGGACGGGGTGCCGTCTGGCTTCCGGGCGTGGATGTGGATCTGGGAAGCGCCCTCGTCGACCGCCCGCCGCGCCTCGGCCGCGTACTCGGCCGG
The DNA here is from genome assembly GCA_032119635.1 of Solirubrobacterales bacterium. Taxonomy (GTDB): domain Bacteria; phylum Actinomycetota; class Thermoleophilia; order Solirubrobacterales; family 70-9; genus 67-14. Next base: position 578 of record JAUMBO010000135.1, on the reverse strand, counting down.
GGTGTAGGGGATCGCCGGGCACTGCTCCCGGTTGGCGATCACCCCGGAGATCGAGTTCGAGATGACCACCGGGTCCTCGAACCTGCTCACCGGAGTTCTCGTCCTTTCCGCAGCCCGCTCTGCGAGAGGCCCGAGCCATACCCCCAAACCGAACGTGCGGTGAGGTGGTTCTCCGGCCGAGCAGGGCGAGGAGTCGCGGTTCCCGGAATAGCAGCGCTATTTCGGGGTTCCGACGACGAAGCGATGCGACTGCCGGCGGGCCTCCGCGACGTGCGAACGGTGCCGGGGGGATGGCAACTCATACCGGCATGACCCCATGCTTCTTCCAGGGCTTTTCGACCTTCTTGCCCCGGGCCATGCGGAGCCCCCTGATCACCGTCTGGCGGGTCTCGCGGGGATCGATGATGTCGTCGATCATCGCGTTGCCGGCCGCGATGTAGGGGTCGATCTGCTCCCGGACTGCGTTCAGCATCGCCTCGCGAGTCGCCTCGGGGTCGTCCGCGGCGTCGATCGCCGAACGGCCGATGATGTTGACCGCCCCCTCGGCCCCCATGACCGAGACTTCAGCGCCCGGCCAG
>JAUMBO010000134.1:0-9387 GCA_032119635.1 Solirubrobacterales bacterium | reverse complement strand
TGCCCCGCGTAAGGCTCGAAGAGATCGCCCGGGCTGAAGCTCCCGACTCGCGAAAGAATCATCACCTCGTCTTCGGTGAACGAGAGGTCGCGTCCGAACCAGAGGACCAGGAAGGCCGAGAAGGCCATCCCCCCGACCAGCACCCACTCGGGCGATCGGCGGCTCGTTTCCGCCGGCCTTCCGTGACCCGTCGATTCCATCATCGCGCTAACGGCGACTCAGGAGAAGCGACAGATCTCGAGGTCGGCCAGGGTCCCGGCCCGCTCCGGGGTTGCCTGGATGTACCACTCCACCCGTCCCGCGTCGGACGGCAGCCAGAGCTGCCGGGCAGCCCCCTTGCCGATCGGGCCCAGCTCGACGTCCGGCCAGGGGCCGAACCTCCCCAGGGCAAGTTCGATCTCGGCATCAGCCCGGAGGATCGCGCCGGGACTCGGGATCCTGACCCTCGTCCGGTAAGGGACGAACTCCTCGGCCTCGACCGCCTGACGACAGCCTTCCGGCGGGCCGGCACCCGGTGGCAGGGGCCTCATTCCGATCTGAAGCGACTCGGCGATGAAGGTGTCGACCCGCTTCCCGACCCAGCCCGGCTCCAGCCTTACCTCTGCGAGGGCGAAACCGAGGTTGCCGTACACGCTGCTCGCTTCGAACGAGAACTCGGGCCTGATCCGGTCCCGGGGCTGGGCGGCGGGCGAGAGCGGCTTCTTGCGGGAGCTCTCGATCACCCTGATCGCCGTGACCTCGGCCCTCGCACCCCGCTCCACCGTCTCGAACCAGGCGGTGTTGTTGGCCAGGATGCCGATCGAGATCACCAGGCTTGAAAGCGCGACGATCCAGAGGCCTGCGAATGCGGCCCGACCCCACTTCGCACCGGTGAGCAGCGCCGCAGTGACCATGACCACGACCACGGCTCCGGGCAGCAGGTACCGGGGCGCCCCGGGATCGCGGGCGTCTATCGTCCCCCAGACCAGGACCTGCGACGCGAACAGGGCCAGCAGGATCGCTCCGGTGACCCAGAAGGACATGGTCACCCGCCTGCCGTTCCAGAACCACCAGCCGAGCGCCAGGACGGTCGTCGTGGCGAGGGCCGGCCCGAGTGCCCTGCCCTGTTCGAGCGCCGGCCCCCCGGCCAGTTGAGAGAAGTCGAACCCGAGGCCGGTCAGGGCGGCCAGTACCGCTCCGAGAGACTGGAAGGTCCAGGCCGGGAGCAGCAGCAGATTGTCCCACTCGGGGCCGCCTTCGACCTCTTCGACCCCGCTCGAGACCGCCAGGAAGCGCCACACCCCGTAGAGAACGAGCGGCAGGAGCCCGACCCAGATACGGCCCCACCTGCGCTCCACCAGTGCTGAGATCACCAGGCCGACCGCGAAGGCCGCGGCGACCGTGTAGCTCAGCAGGCCGAGGATCAGGAAGCCGAATGCCAGGAGATCCCCGCCCCGCGACTCGCGCTCCCAGGCGATCAGGGCGGCGATCCCGAATGCCATCGCCAGCGAGATCACGATCCCGTTGCCGGTCAGGTAGTGGAGGTGGTCGACCGGGAAGATCAGGATCACGAGGCAGGGTGCGAGAGCGATCCAGGCCGGGACCCGCTCGCTCAGCCAGGCGAAGAGAAGGCCGACCATCAGGAAGAGCGAGGCGAGCGCGAGGACCTGGAAGACCACGTAGCTCGAGGCGCCGTTCAGCTCGAGGACCAGCCAGTAGGCGAGCCGCGGGAGGACGATCAGGTGGCCGACGTATGGCTCGAGGACGTCGCCGAGGCCGTTCTCACCGGCCAGCGAGATCCAGGAGTACTCGTCCACCGTGAAGGAGACCTTCCGGCCCAGCCAGAGTGCGAGCACGGCCGAGAGCAGCGCCCCGGCCCCGAGTACGATCCACGCCTTCCGGGGCTCGGCCTGGCCCGACCCTCCGCGGTCGATGGCCGCTTGGAACTCGTCCACCCAGCGCATCAGGCCCGGCCTTCCCCTTTCAGCTCGTTCATCCCTCCGTCAGGACCGAAACCGCGATCGCGGCAGCCTCGGTCGGGCTCTGCCCGACCCGGACTCCCTTTGCCTCCAGGGCCTCCTTCTTGGCCTGTGCCGTTCCGGATGATCCCGAGATGATCGCCCCTGCGTGCCCCATCTGCTTGCCAGGGGGCGCCGTGAATCCCGCGATGTAGGCGACCACCGGCTTGCTCACGTGCTCGGCGATGTACTCGGCCGCCCGCTCCTCGGCATCGCCCCCGATCTCACCGACCATCACGATCAACTCCGTCTCGGGATCCTGCTCGAACAGGGCCAGCACGTCGATGAAGTCCGAGCCGACGATCGGGTCTCCGCCTATCCCGACGATCGACGAGTTGCCGGCCCCGGCCTGCTTGATCTCGTTGCCGATCTGGTAAGTCAACGTTCCCGATTTCGAGACGACCCCGATCGGACCGGGATCGAAGAACTGGGCCGGGATGATTCCGACGTTCGCCTTGCCGGGCGAGAGCACTCCCGGACAGTTGGGCCCGATCAGCCGCGTCCCCTTCTCCTTCGCCTTCCAGTAGGTCGAGAGCATGTCCATCACCGGGATTCCCTCGGTGATCGCGATCACCGTATCGACGCCGGCATCGATCGCCTCGTCGATCGCCTGGGCCGCGAACCGGGCTGGAACGAAGATCATCGAGGTGTTCGCCCCGGCCTCGCTCACGCTCTCGGCGATCGTGTCGAAGACCGGTATGCCCTCGACGTCCTGGCCACCCTTGCCCGGGGTGACCCCGGCCACCACCTGGGTCCCGTAGTCGCGGTTTCGGAGGCCGTGGAAGCTCCCCTCCCTGCCGGTCAGGCCCGAGACGACGAGCCTGGTGTCGGAGTCGATGATGATGCTCATCCCGAACCCTCCGCAAGTTCGACCACCCTCGCCGCTGCGCCGAGCATCGTCTCCTCCTGGTGGAGGTTCCCGAGGCCCGACTCGGCCAGCAGGGCGAGTCCCTCCTCCGAGTTGGTGCCGTCCAGCCGGACCACCAGCGGCAGTTCGAGCCCGATCCGCCCGGTCGCCTCGATGATCCCCTTCGCGACCTCATCGCACCGGGTTATTCCGCCGAAGATGTTGAACAGGATCGCCGTCACCTTGGGGTCCGAGGTGATCACCTCGAGCGCGTCGACGATCGCGTCCGCCTTCGAGCCGCCGCCCGCGTCGAGGAAGTTGGCCGGGTCGCCACCGGCCTGGGCGACCACGTCGAGGGTCGACATGCAGAGGCCGGCCCCGTTGCCGAGGATTCCGATGTCGCCATCGAGCTTGACGTAGGTCAGGCCACGTTCTCTCGCCATTTTCTCCTGCGGGTCGCCATCCGCGTCGGCCGCGACCTCAGCCAGCTCTGGGTGACGGAAGAGGGCGTTGCCGTCGATCGTCACCTTGGCGTCGAGGGCGACCACCTTGCCCCCGGCCAGCACGGCCAGCGGGTTCACTTCGATCAGGGTCGCGTCCTCGGCCTTCGCGAGTTCGACCAGCGAGACGAGGATCGAGGCGACCTGGTCCCTCGTCTGCTCCGGGATGTCCGCCTTCGCGGCGACCGCCTCCGCCTGGCCCGCATCGAACCCGGCGACTGGGTCCACGTGCTCACGGACCAGGGCTTCCGGGTCGGACTCGGCGATCGCCTCGACGTCCATCCCCCCGGTCGCCGAGAGCATCACCAGCAGCTTCTTCTCGGCTCGGTCGAGGATCACCGAGGCGTAGTACTCGGCCTCGATCTCGGAGCCCTCCTCGATCCAGAGCTCACCGACCGGGAACGGGCCCTCGCCATGAGGTCCCGTGATCTCCATCCCGATGATCGCCTCGGCGTGTTCCCGGGCCTGGTCGGCATCGGCGGCGATCTTGATCCCGCCCGCCTTGCCGCGCCCCCCGATCAGGACCTGGGCCTTTACCGCGACCGGATAGCCGATCTCTTCGGCTGCCGCCACCGCCTCCTCGGGCGTCCGGGCGTGCTTTCCGGCCGGGACGGGGAGGCCATGTCCGGCGAACAGCTCTTTTCCCTGGTATTCGAGGAGGTCCATTTTCGGGCGGGGAGCGACGAACGGCGCCGCCGAAACGGCAGCCTACCGGCATAATGGAGGGTCCGGCATGCCGCTTCCCAGCCTCAAGACCATCGAGTGGGTGACCACCGACTGCTACGGAACCCTGATCGACTGGGAGAAGGGAATCTCCGAGGCCTGCCTCAAGGAGGCCGAGAAGGACGGCTTCAGTTTCGATACCGACGCCTTCATGAACCGGTTCTTCGAGGTCCAGGCCGAGATAATGGCCGGCTCCTACGAGCTCTACGCCGAGGTCCTGCGGCGCACCGTGATCAAGGTCGGTGAGGAGATCGGCTGGGAGATCGAACCCTCCCGGGCCCAGTTCCTGCCCGACAGCGTCGCCTGGTGGCTCCCGTTCCGCGAGTCGAATGCGGCGATGGACCGGCTGGCCAAGAAGTACGAGATCGGGATCGTCTCGAACATCGACGACAAGATGCTCGGCATCTCGCGCCGCCACCTGAGGACCGACCTCGACCTCGTGGTCACCGCCCAGCAGGTCCGGAGCTACAAGCCCGACCCGACCCACTTCAAGGAGTGCGCTCGCCGGATCGGCGGCAAGAAGGGCTGGCTGCACATCGGGTGCGACTACGACACCGACGTCGCCCCGCTGATCAAGATGAAGGTCCCGGTGATCTGGGTCAACCGCCACAAGGAGAAGCTGGGCGATCGCAAGCGGCCTTCGCTCGAGGTGAAGAACTTCCGCGAGGCGGTCAAGAAACTGGGTGCCGGGGGCTGACCGCCCGGCCTCACCCGAGCTCCAGGGTGAAGCAGATGTCCGGCTCCTCGCCCCACCGCTCCGGCAGGTGGCTGGCCTGGAAGCCGATCGCTTCGTAGAGCGAGACGGCCTGCCGGTTGTTCGCGTTCGTCTCCAGCTGGATCCGGCCGCAGCCCCGCTTCCGCGCCCTCTGGATTGCCGCTTCGGCCAGCAGTCGTCCGACCCCTTCGCCTCGGGCTTCCTCGACCACGAAGACGTCTTCCAGCCAGGCGTCGTCGGTGCCGGTCCAGACCGAGGGTCGGAACCGGACCTGGGCGAAGCCGACCTCCGGCTCACCGGCAAGCAGGAACTCGGTATTCGGGTCGGCGAGCAGGCCGGGTACGGCCGCCGCGATCGCCTCGTCGGTCGGCGAGGACCCTTCCAAGTAGTCCCTGAACGAGCCGATCAGCCCGACGACGACTTGCGAGTCGCCCGGTCCGGCGACCCTGAGAGGCGTCTCGGGACCCATCAGGCCGATCCCCCGGCGCCTGCCCGATCTCCGATACTCCGGGCCGGAAGGCGGGTTACCCTGTCAGTGGCCCTTCTGGGGCGTGTGGCCAGGGCCCGCATCAGGTTCGGTTTCTCGGCTGCACTCTCACGGGTCCTTTCGGAAATGGGCAATCTATCCATGTCAGGGAAGACCAAGATCACTTCCTCCAGAGTCGGCCCGCTGCAGGCCGCGTTTCTGGTCCTGCTCGCCGCGGTGGCCCTGCTGCTCTGCCTCTGGCTGGCGAGGCCGGGCAACGCCTCGGCCGCAGTCCGCCCCAGCTTCGTCCTGATCCAGCTCGACGACTTCGCGGACGCCCACTTCGACGGCAGGTGGGTGGACCGGAACGGGCTGGTCAGGCGGACGATGCCCCAGACCCGGGACCTGCTGCTCTCCCAGGGTCTCCGGTTCACCAACTACCAGACTCCGGTCCCCTTCTGTGCCCCGTCTCGGGCCTCGCTGCTCTCGGGCGAGTATGCGCCAAACCACGGGGTTCGCAAGAACATCGATGCCTGGCCCAACTTCCGGCAGAGCGCCGTCTACCGGGAGAATCTCGCCACCTGGCTTCAGGACGGTGGCTACCGGACGATGCAGTTCGGCAAGTTCATGAACACGTACGGCGAGCCGGACGGCTACCCGACCGAGGTCGTGCCGCCGGGCTGGGACGTCTGGCAGGCAGATGCCTCCGACGACTCGACCCGCGAGTACTACGGCTACTGGCTGAACCTCGACGGAGCGGTCGACGGGCCGTTCGGCCCCCCCGACTACGGCCCCGACACCGTCAAGGATCCGGTGGGCTGTCCGGACCTGGGCCTCGCTTCCTGCGCTTACCACACCGACGCGATCACGACCCGGGCGATCGAGGCGATTGGTGCGACCCCAGCCGACCAGCCCTTCCTCGCCCACCTGGGCTTCCACGCCCCGCACGGCGACTCGCGGCCCCCGGCCGGGCCGGAGCCTGCAGTAAGGCACTACGGCTCGGCTTCGCGGACCCCTCAACCGACTCCACCGGCCTTCAGTGAACGGGACGTCTCCGACAAGCCGTCGTGGGTCCGCACCCTGCCGCGTCTCAGCAAAGGCGGGGCCCTGGCAGCGAGCTACCGCAAGACGGCCGAGGCGCTGCGGTCGGTCGACGAGTCGGTCGCCCGCGTGGTCGGGGCACTCGAGCAGTCGGGACGGCTCGACTCGACTTACGTCTTCTTCTTCTCCGACAACGGCTACTTCCTCGGCGAGCACCGGATCACCCGGGGCAAGGGCTACCCGTATCAACCTGCCGTTCAAGTCCCGATGGTGGTTAGGGGCCCCGGCATCCCGAGGGGTCGCCGGAGCAGCGAGCTGGTTGCGAACCAGGACCTCGCCCCGACCATCCTCTCGCTGGCCGGGGTAAGTCCCGGCCGCCCCGTAGACGGCCGGCCCATGACCCGGTTCTGGGAACGGCCCGGTGTCCGCTCCCGCCGACCGATCCTGCTTCAGGGTTTCACCGACCTGAGCCTGGGGACGCTCCCGCCCAGAACGGGTTCCTTCTTCACGGGAGTCCGAGTCGGTCCCTACAAATACCTCCGTTACCGGAACGGGTCCCGCGAGCTCTACGACCTGGCCCGTGACCCGGCCGAGCTGGAGAACCGGATCAGGGATCGCCGGTACCGGGAGATCAGGTCGTACATGGCCGGCCTTCTGGCCGGGTACCAGGACTGTCGGGCGGACGAGTGTCGGGTTCCGGCGTCCCGGTGGCCCGGCGTTGCCCCGGCGCAGCCGGACCGCTGAGCGCCGCTACTCGATCGTGACCAGGGAGTCGCCGGGGCCGACCGAGTCGCCGACCGAGATCGGCAGCGAGGTCACCTTGCCGCTCCGGTGGGCCGTGATCTCGTTTTCCATCTTCATCGCTTCGATCACGCAGATCAGGTCGCCTTCGGAGACCTCGGCGCCCTCTTCGACCTCGACCTTGAAGATCGAGCCCTGGAGCGGGGAGACCAGGTCGGCAGAGGAAGATCCGCCTCCGCCCCCGGACCGTTCCTTGCGCTTCGGGGGCGCAGCTCCGTTGCCCGCACCCGGCCCGGCGGCCGCGGCGACAGGCCCGGAAGCCTCGCCGATCACCGTCACGTCGAACCTCCGCCCCGAGACCTCGACCGTGTAGTCGCGGCTCACCTTCTCGGGCCCCTCCTCGCTATCCGGGGCCGGTGCTTCGGACTGCGGCGCGGTCGTCTTGAGCCACTCCCTGTCTTCCATCAAGTCGCGGCAGGTCTCGCCGTTTCGCCACTGCTCGGTCGCCAGCAGGGCCTTGTGGAACGGGATCAGGGTCGAGAGTCCACCGATCCGGTACTCCTCCAGCGCGCGCTGCATCCGGGCCGTCGCGGTCTCCCGGTCGGTGTCCCAGACGATCAGCTTGGCGACCATCGGGTCGTACATCGGGGTCACCTCGGAGCCGGCCTCGACCCCGGAGTCGACCCTCACGCCCGGTCCGGCCGGCTCGGTGTAGGTGGTGATCTGGCCCGGAGCCGGGGCGAAGTTCGCCTCGGCCTTCTCGGCGTTGATCCGGCACTCGATCGCGTGGCCCTTCATCTCGACGTCGTCCTGGGTGATCGAGAGCGGCTCCCCGGCCGCGATCCGGATCTGCTCCCGGACGATGTCGAATCCGGTCACCATCTCGGTCACGCAGTGCTCGACCTGGACCCGGGTGTTCATCTCGAGGAAGAAGTATTCGTCGCCCACCTGCATGCCCTCGATCGTCCCGGCCGAGTAGTAGCCGACGGCCTTCGCCGCGTCGGTCGCGATCTTGCCGATCCGCTCCCGCATTTCGGCATCGACCTTCGGGCCGGGGGCCTCCTCGATCACCTTCTGGTGGCGGCGCTGGACCGAGCAGTCGCGCTCGCCCAGGTGGATCACGTTGCCCTGGGTATCGGCCAGGACCTGGACCTCGACGTGACGGGGATCCTCGAGGTAGCGCTCGATGTAGACCCGGTCGTCGGAGAAGAACTTCTCGCCCTCCCGGGCCGCCCCCTCGAAGGCATCTTCGAGTTCGTCGGGAGTCATCGCGACCCGGAAGCCCTTGCCGCCACCGCCACCGACCGCCTTGCAGGCGACCGGGTAGCCGGCCTCGTCGGCCTGGGCGCGGGCCTCGTCGACGTCCTTCGCAGGCTTGGTTGCGCCGGGCACGATCGGTACCCCGGCGGCCGCCATCAGGTCACGGGCGCCGGTCTTCGAGCCCATCGCCTCGATCGCCTCGGCCGGCGGGCCGATGAAGGTGATCCCGGCCTCGTCGCAGGCCCGGGCGAAGTCTGCGTTCTCGGCGAGGAAGCCGTAACCGGGGTGGATCGCCTCGGCACCACTCTCCTTCGCGGCACCGATGATCTTCTCGATCGAGAGGTAGCTCTCGGCCGGAACGGCCGGTCCGATCAGGTAGGCCTCGTCGCACTCCCGTACGTGGGGTGCCTCGCGGTCTGCCTCCGAATAGACGGCGACCGAGGTGATGCCCATCTCCCGGAGGGCCCGGGCGACCCGGATCGCGATCTCGCCGCGGTTTGCGATCAGAACCTTCTGGAACACGCAGAGGATTGTATTCGGGGATCGCCCGGCGCTGCGCCCTGCCGCCGACCTATGCTCGACCGGTGTCGAGGGCGGCAGGCGAGATAGGGGCCGAGGTGGAGGCGCTGGCCGACCCGGAACGGGCCTGGGCGATGGCCCCTTACTTCGGGGTGGCCCCCGGGGGATATGGAGAAGGGGACCGGCTCCTCGGGGTCCGGGCCGGCGAGCTGGAGAGGATCGCCCGCCACCACCGCGCGGCCGCCACGGACACGATCGGCTGCCTGATGTCCAGCCCCTGGCACGAAGTCCGCATGGTCGGTGTGCGGATCCTCCGGGACCGTTACCGCTCTGCCGCCTCCGACCGGGAGCAGATGGCGACTTGGCGCCTCTACGAGAAGAACTCGGACGGGGTCGACAACTGGGACCTGATCGACATCTCGGCCCCCTGGATCACCGGTGGAGAACTGATCGCCGGCCGGCGGATCGCGACCGTCCGGCGTCAGGCCCGCTCACCGGACCTCTGGACCAGGCGGCGTGCCGTGGTTGCCACCCTCGGTCCCGTCCGGGCCGGCCGGACCTCCCTCGCCCTCGAAGTC
>JAUMBO010000133.1:0-6171 GCA_032119635.1 Solirubrobacterales bacterium | reverse complement strand
CTCAGCATCGTGATCCGGCTCGGCCTGATCGAGGCCCTGCTCCGGTTCTACTACCGCTCCGGCGAAGACCCCGGAAAGGTGGTCTCGACCTCGTTCGCGGCCATGTTCTGGGCCGGGACGGCCTCGGTCATCGTGCTGATGCCGTTCGCCGGGGGGATCTCGGAACTCCTGCTCGGGATCGACGACCCATCGCTCGCCCGGATCGCGCTCGGCGGCCTCTGGGTACTCACTCTTTCGGAGTTCCTGCTGACCCTTTTCCGGCTCGACGAGCAGGCCCGCCAGTTCTTCGTCGTGACGATGCTCTCCGTCCTCCTGACCATCCCGGTCACGGTGGTCCTGGTCGTCTTCCTCGGAATGGGCGCCGAGGGCCTCCTGCTCGGCTCCTACGGGACTGGCCTGGTGGTCGTGCTCGGCCTGATCGCCTGGCACCACGCCCGGCTCTCCCTGCTCATAGACCGTGAGCTACTGAGGCGGCTGCTCCGGTTCGGCCTGCCGACCATGCCGGCCGAGCTCTCGCTCTACTCGCTCAGCTTCATCGACCGGATCCTGGTCGCCCGGCTGCTCGGCCTGGCCGAGGCCGGCCTCTACGCCCTGGCGGTCAAGATCTCCCAGTCGGTCAACGTCCTCGTCCGCGGCTTCCAGCTCGCCTTTCCCCCGCTCGCCTACTCGATCACCGACGACGACGAGGCCCGCCGCGCCTACTCGGTGATCGTCACCTGGTTCGCCGTCCTGATGGCCTTCGTCGTCGCGGCCGTATGGCTGACCGCCCCCTGGATCGTTCGGATCTTTGCCGCGCCCGACTTCTTCCCGGCGGTCGAGGCGGTCGGCCCGGTCGCAGCCGGAACGGCGCTCTATGCCCTCTACATGGTCCTGCTGGTCGTGCTGGGCCGGACCGGCCGGACCGAGTTCAACTTTCCGGCGACGGTTGCGGGCGTGGTCACCAACATCGGCCTGAACCTGATCCTGCTACCGCAGCTCGGCATCCTCGGGGCCGGGATCTCCCTCGCCGTCTCGTACACGGTCGTGCTTCTCCTGATGTACGTGTTCACCCAGCGGCTCTTCCCGGTTCCCTACGAGTGGGGCAGGTTGGCCAAGGCGATCGGGGCCTCGGCCGTCGTGATCGCGGCCGGGGTCCTGTTCGTCCCCGACGACGGCCTCGGTGCCCTCGCCCTGCGGCTGCTCCTGCTGGCGGCGCTGCCGGGACTGATGCTCCTGCTCGACTTCTTCACGCCCGAGGAGCGCCGCTACCTCGCCCTGCTCCGTCGCCCGGCCGAGCTCCGGGCGAAGCTGGCCGAGAGCGGAGGACCGGCCGAGGGCAAGGCCGGCGAGCGGGGCCTGCCCGAGGTCTACGAGGTCGAGCAGATGAACGAGGACCTGAGGGGCTAGGGAGCGCCCGCGCCGGCTTCGACCCGGTCGCGGATTCCTTCTCCCCGGTACGGAAAGAGGGCCTGACGGGCGTGGGCCCGATAGACCGGGGCCGGGGCACCCGGGAGCAGGAGGGCGGCGAGAGAGCGGACGGCGTAGCTGAACGAGGTGAGCAGCCGGACCGCCAGGGCGGCGGGGGCCGAGTGGTGCTTTCGCATGTAGCGGTCGCGGTTCCGGTGGAACTCGACGATCCTCGGCAGGCCGGCCGAGAGGTCGGTCGCCAGCTGGTCGTGGTGGACCGCCCTGGCGGTGGGCACGTAGAGCGTCTTCCAGCCCGCCTCTGCCAGCCGCAGGCAGAAGTCGCACTCGTCGTAGTAGACGAAGAACTCGGGGTCGAGGTAGCCGACCGCCTCGGCCGCCTCGCGCCGGACCATCATCGCGCTCGACTGGACCCAGTCGACCTCCCGGATCGCCTCACCGCCGCTCTGGACGGTCAGGCGACGGTGGAGGAAGAGCGCCCCGACGAGGGCCGACCGGACGCCGGGGTACCGCCAGGCGCAGGCGTATCGATCGCCGTCCGCATCCTCGAGCTGGGCCCCGGCCGCCCCGGCCCGGGGTTCGGCCTCGAGGGCCCCGTGAAGCGCTTCGACCGCGCCCGGCAGGACCTCCGAGTCCTCGTTCAGCAGCAGGCAGTACCGGCCGCGCGCCCGCTGTAGCAGGAGGGTGTCGTTCGCCGCCTTGCCCTGCTTGCGCTCGAGCTCGATCAGCTCGACCTCCGGGTGGGACTCCTTCACCGCAGCGGCCGATCCGTCGGTCGAGGCGTTGTCGAGCACCAGCACTTCGGTGGCCAGGCCGGGCGGGTAGTTGCGTTCGATCGCCTCGAGGCAGGCGAGCAGGTACTCGCGGCCGTCGTTGTTCACGACGCAGTAGGAGATCTCCACGTCCACGCCGGCAGACGATAATCCGGTCCGTGCGCGTAAAGATGGTCGATCCCTCGGCCTTCACGCCCCCGTACGACCGCAGTCTGGCTTCGGCCCTTGCGTCGAAGGGGGTGGAGGTCGAACTCCTGACGACCCGGTTCCTCCACGGTCCGGTCCCGGAGGCTGCCGGTTTCGACGTTTCCGAGTGCTTCTATCGCCGGACCGCTTCTCGCGGTCCCGACGCCCGGCTCAGGCTTCCCTTCAAGGCTGCCGAACACCTGACCGACCTGCTTCGATTCGGCCGCACGGTCGGCGACGATCAGGACCTCGTCCACTACCAGTGGCTTACCTGGCCGGGGATCGACCGCCACTTCCTGCCGCGGTTCAGGCCCCGGGTGATGACCGCCCACCACGTCCCGTCCGGTGGCCGGGCACTCGGGAGTACGGTTCGGATGCTCGGCTCGATGGAGCGGGCGATAGTCCACACCGAGTCCTCGCGGGAGCGTCTGGTCGGAGCCGGTCTCGATCCGGGCAGGGTCGCGGTCGTCCCGCACGGGGCCTTCGACTACCTGACCCGGCTCGAACCGGCGCCTCTGCCGGAACCACTCGCCGGCACCCCAGCCGACCGACCGGTCGTCCTCTTCTTCGGCCTGATCCGCCCCTACAAGGGCCTCGACCTCCTGATCGAGGCGATGGAGGCGGTGCCGGAGGCCGAGCTCTGGGTGGTCGGGAACCCGAGGATGCCGGCCGCCGAGTTGGACCGACTCCGCCAGCGATCGGCATCGCTCCCGGGCGGGAGCCGGTGGGTGACCCGCTTCGTCGACGAGGCCGAGATCGGCCCGGTCATGGAGCGGGCCGATCTGATGGTCCTGCCTTACCGCGAGGCCGACCAGTCCGGGGTGCTCTACACCGGCCTCGCCTTCGGGATGCCGATGGTGGTTACCGACGTCGGTGGACCGGGTGAAGTCGCCCGCCATAGCGGGGCGGCCCTCGCCGTGCCGCCCGGGGACCCGAAGGCCCTGGCGGCGGTGATCGGTGAGTTGTCAGGGGACCCCGCAGCCCGGTCCGACCTGGCCGCCCGGGCTGCCGAGGCCGCCCGGACGATCTACTCCTGGGAGAAGGTGGCAGCCGCGACCATCGCCGTCTACGAGGAAGCGATCGGGGCGACAGCGCGATGACCGTTTTCCTCGAGATCGTCTTCTGGGCCAGCCTCGGGCTGATCTTCTTCACCCATCTGGGCTACCCGGCCGTCCTCTGGCTCCTGGTCGCCCTGGGGAGGGGTCACGGATCGGGAAGGACCCGCCAGAGGAGTTCGCACTTTCCCGGCGGCGGGGAGGTACCGCCCGAGGCACAGGAGCTGCCCTCGGTCACGGTGGTCGTCGCCGCCTACGACGAACAGCAGGTGATCGCCCGAAAGGTGGCGAACATTCGGGAACTCGACTACCCGCAGGAGCTGATCGAGGTCGTGGTTGCCTCCGACGGCTCGGCCGACGAGACCGTAAGGGTGGCCGACGAGGCCGGGGCCGACCTGGTGCTCGACCTGCCGAGAGCGGGAAAGACGGCCGCTCAGGACGCGGCCGTCGCCCGGGCCGGCGGAGAGGTCCTCGCCTTCTCCGACGCCAACTCGGTCTGGGAGCCCGGGGCCCTTCGGGAGCTGGTCGAGCCATTCACCGACCCCAGGGTCGGCTACGTCTGCGGGCAGGTCTCGTTCACTGGCCCGGACGGGGGCAACCTGGAAGGGGCCTACTGGTCCTGGGAGATGAAGGTCCGTCGGCTCGAGTCCGACCTGGCCGGGGTGACGGCCGGTAACGGTGCGATCTACGCCGTCCGGCGGTCTTCCTACGTCCCGCTCGGGCCGACCGGGAGCCACGACCTCTCCTTCCCGGCCGCCTTCGCCAGGCAGGGCGAGCTCTCGCTCTACCGGCCTGAGGCCGCGGCCACCGAGCCGGTCGTGCCGAGTCTCGAGGGGGAGCTCGCCCGTAAGCGCCGGATGATGGTCGGCCTCTGGGACATCCTGTTCGGCGAACGCCTCGCCGACCTGAGGGGCTACGGGGCAGGCTTCGGGTTCGAGATCTTCTCCCACCGCCTGCTCCGGTACGCGACTCCCTTCCTCCACCTGCTGCTCTTCGTGGCCAATGCCCTGCTTCTGGGGGCCGGGGCCTTCTACGTCGCCTTCTTCGCCCTGCAGGTCCTATTCCTCGTGGCGGCCGTGGTCGGCCGGTGGCTGCCGTTGCTGCCGTTCAGGGTCGCCCGCTACTACGCGATGACGACCGCCTCGATCGGCCTCGGGTTCTGGGACCGGGCGAGGCGGGGCAGGCCGGGTACCTGGGAGAAGGCGGAGGGAACCCGATGAGCCGCCTGCTCGATCTGCTGCTCGGGGGGATCCTCTTCCTGCTCACCCTTCCGGTGATCTTGGTGGCGGCCCTGCTGATCCGGATCGAGGGCGGCGGCCCGGCGATCTACCGCCAGACGAGGGTCGGCCGGGAAGGCGAGGAGTTCGAGTTGCTCAAGCTCCGGACGATGGTCCCGGGGTCGGACCCGGTCGGGGTCGGCACAGTGGTCTCCCGGGACGACCCGAGGGTCACCCGGACCGGCAGATGGCTGCGGCGGACCTCGCTAGACGAGCTCCCCAACCTGGTCAACGTCCTGCGGGGCGAGATGGCCCTGGTCGGGCCGAGGCCGACCATCCCGGCCCAGGTGGTCGATTACACCCCCCACCAGCGGCGCCGGCTCGAGGTGCTGCCCGGGATCACCGGCTGGGCCCAGGTCCAGGGCAGGGCCGGGATCCCGTGGGAGGAGCGGATCGAACTCGACGTCGAGTACGTCGACCGCCGCTCGTTCCTGCTCGACCTCCGGATCCTCGGCCGCACCCTCTGGTTGACGATTACCGGCGAGGGCCTCGCCCCGGACTGATTTCGGGCCTCGTCTACGCTTGGCCGATGAAGATCCCGGAGATGATCGCCGGCGGGCAGCCGGTCTTCTCGGTCGAGTTCTTCCCCCCGAAGACCGAGGAGGGCCGCGACGAGCTGCTCGCCACGGCGCGTGAGCTGGCCGATCTGGACCTCGACTTCGTCTCGGTCACCTACGGGGCCGGCGGTTCGACCCGGGAGGGTACGGTTTCGATCACCGAGCAGCTGAAGGAGGAGGTCGGCCTCGAGGTGATGGCCCACCTGAGCTGCGTCGGCGAGAGCACCGACGGCCTGGCCGCGACTCTCGACCGTCTGGAGCGGATCGGGATCGAGAACATCTTTGCCCTGAGGGGCGACCCGCCTCGCGGCGAGGGCGAGTTCGTCCGGCCCGAGGGCGGGTTCGGCAGCGCGGCCGAGCTGGCCGCCTTCATCTCGGCCAACTACGACTTCGCGATCGGCGGCGCCTGCTTCCCCGAGGTCCACCCAGAGGCCCCCGATCTCGCGACCGATCTCGCCTACCTGAAGACCAAGGTCGAGGCCGGGGCCGAGTTCCTGGTCACCCAGCTCTTCTTCGACAACCGGGTCTATTTCGACTTCGTCGATGCTGCCCGGGCGGCCGGGATCGACGTTCCGATCATCGCCGGGGTGATTCCGGTGACCGGGTTCGAACATACGAAGCGGATCTGCGAGCTCTGCCAGTCATCGATTCCGGCCGGACTCGAGTCGGCCATGCTCGCGGCCGAAGGCGACTCGGGCGCCGAATTCGATCTCGGCGTCGCCTACGCGGCCCAGCAGACGGCCGAGCTCCTTGCCGGCGGTGCACCCGGGATCCACTTCTATGCCCTGAACCGGGCCCCGGCCACCCGAGCCGTACTCGGCGCACTCCGGGCGGCCCAGCCCTGGCGCGGCGGCAAGGGCCAGTCCGAGCAGATCTCCTACTGATCCCGGTCGTCGGGGTCGGGGGCCCTGTAGGCCGG
>JAUMBO010000132.1:0-2695 GCA_032119635.1 Solirubrobacterales bacterium | reverse complement strand
CGGGCGATGCCCTGGCCCGGTTCGACCGGGTGATCCGTGAGGCCGGGCCCCGCTCGGGCTTCGTCCGGGAGCTGCTCCGGTTCACGATGCTCGATGCCTCTTCCTATGCGCCCGGTTCCTGGAACCGGTTGAACGCCCGGGTCTCCCGCTGGCTGAGCGGCCGGAAGGAGAGGCTGCGGGTCACGGTCGCACCCGGCCCGCCTGGATCGGGCCCGGCGCGCTACTTCTCGGAAGGAATGTTTGCGGCGGTGGTCTGTAACGACTACCCCGTCCCCTGGGACCGCTCCTCACCCGTTCCCGAACGGAAGTCCGAGCTGCGCGAAGCGGTCCGGGCCTTCCGACCGCGTGACCTCTTCGCGCCGCTCACCCCCGGGATGTGGGCCATGCTGCCGGCCAGCGGGATCTCCTCCTGTCTGCCCTGGCCGGGACCGACCGGGCTGATGGAGCCGCCGATCCCGCCCGGTCAGGAGATGCCTGCGGGGCTCGACACCCTGGTCATCGCCGGGGAGTTCGACGTGATCACCTCGGTCGCCGAGGGCCGTCAGGTCGAGCGCCGCTTCCCCCGGGGCCGGCTCTACGTCGCGCCCAACATGGGGCACGCTTCCGAGCTCTACTTCCCCTTCACCTCACCGGCGACGGACCGGATCCGGAACTTCGTCCGGGTCGTCACCCGTGGCGCCTAGCCGGCAAGGCCGGGGGCGAACTCCTCGCTTCCGTCGGCCGGAACGGTCGGCGAGGGCGTGACCGGCGGCGGTGGTGGGGCAGGGATCGCGATCGATGGCGGCGTGGCCGGCGCCGCGGTCTGGCCAGGGTTGCCGTTCGGCCGCTCCCGTTCGTCCGACCTCTTCCCCGGGCCATTCCGCTTCTCCCGCTTTCCCGGGCCTTCCTCGGGGGTCCCGCCGTCCGGCTTTCGGTTCGCTCCCGTTTCGCCGGCGCGATTCCGACCGGGTCTTCCGACCGGTTCGGCCTCGGGGTAGATCGGCGTACCGGTGGTCGTTTCGCCCGGACGGAAGCCGACGTCCGGCGGGATCGGCGGTGGCGCGGGCGCCTCGAACAGCTCCGGCAGGGTGGTGATCCCGAGCACGGCAAGGACGACCCCGGCGGCCAGGCGGAGCGCCCGGCCGCCATCCACGGAGAGACCACCGGCTCCGCCCGGGAGCAAGTGACTCGCCTACGCTTCCGCCGTTCGTTTCATCGATCGTCTGAGTGGTCGGGGTACCTTCCCTCTCCCCCGGAGGCAGCCCCGAGCCTCCTCCCCGTTATAGTCCCGCCCTGCTTTGGCAGAGAACGCCCGCCATTACGAACTAGTCCTGATGCTCGACCCCGGCCTCGAGGAGTCCGAGCGCGACCGGCTTGCCGGTCAGGCGAAGGCGATGATCGAGAAGACGGGGTCGGTCCTCAACGAGGACAACTGGGGCGTGCGCGAGATGGCCTACGAGATCGATCACAAGGGGACTTCGGACTACCGCTGGTACCGGTTTTCGGCGGGCAACGACGTGCTCGAGGACCTCGACCACAACCTGAAGATCACTGACGGCGTGGTCCGTTTCAGGGTCTTCGAGGTCGAACCCGACTCCCCGATCCTCCCGGCCCCGCCCGAGACGGCCGTCGTCATGGCCCCCACCGGGGACGACGACGAGCGCCGCGGCCGCCGCGGCCGCCGCTAGCCACTCCGTCTACTCTCGCCCGGTCTGCCCGAGCCGCTCCTCACTGGCCGGACCCCTGCCACCAACCCGCAGCTCGCTCATCGCGTTCCCGACAACTCATGCCGGGCACGAGCGGCCCGTCGACCGGACTGAACGAACCGAACCGGATCCGGCAGGCGGGGGCCGGGCAGCGACTCCCGTCAGGCCCGTCCGAACCGCTCGTCCCTGCCCGACCCACTGCCATGAACTCGCAGGTGGTTCGGTCCTTTCTCCCTCGACCCAGACTCCCCACGCGCGGGTGGCGGCGGCGGGGACCCCCACGACGAGCGGTGAGTCGAGGAGTGGGGGTGGCCGCCGACAGGACCCGCGCCAGAGAGGCTGGCCGACTGGCTGCCGACAGGACCCGCGTGCTTCGGGGACAGGGCCCTCGCAGTCGATCGATCGGTCGGCCGAGGGTTTCCGCCGTGACCGTTGCGGAATGGGGGAATTGTTCCGGCGGGAGTTGGCGCAGTTTCCGGAGTCGGGGGGAGAGGGTCGCCGGTTCGTGGGCTGAACCGTCGGACGATCCGGCTACATTCAGGAAGGGCTGTCAGAAACCGGTCCGTACGGACGACTGACTGCCTGACTGCTGTGGTGAAAGAAGAGAACCGAGAGGAGCAAACACACGATGGCTGAGAACATCAACAGGGTCACGATCACGGGCAACCTGACCGCCGATCCCGAACTCCGGCACACGAACGGCGGAACGGCGGTCTGCAGCCTCCGGGTTGCGGTCAACGGCCGCCGCAAGGACGAGAGCGGCCAGTGGGTCGACAAGCCCAACTACTTCAACGTCACCGTCTGGGGCGCCCAGGGCGAGAACTGCGCTACTTACCTGGCAAAGGGTCGGCCGGTCGCGGTCGACGGACGGCTCGACTGGCGCGAGTGGGAGGCAAAGGACGGATCCGGCAAGCGGCAGGCGGTCGAGATCGTCGCCGACCAGGTCCAGTTCCTCGGCTCCCGCGAAGGCGGAGCGCCCGGCGGCCAGAACGGCGGTGGCTTCACCCCGG
>JAUMBO010000131.1:0-5186 GCA_032119635.1 Solirubrobacterales bacterium | reverse complement strand
GTAGGGGTCGATCTGCTCCCGGACTGCGTTCAGCATCGCCTCGCGAGTCGCCTCGGGGTCGTCCGCGGCGTCGATCGCCGAACGGCCGATGATGTTGACCGCCCCCTCGGCCCCCATGACCGAGACCTCGGCGCCCGGCCAGGCGACGATCAGGTCGGGCTCGTAGGCCCGGCCGCACATCACGTAGTAGCCGGCCCCGTAGGCCTTGCGGACCAGCACGGTGATCTTCGGGACGGTCGCCCGGGAGACGGCGTAGAGCATCTTCGCCCCGTGCCTGATGATCCCGTCCTGTTCGACCTTCGAGCCGACCATGAAGCCCGGCACGTCCTGAAGGAAGAGCAGCGGGATCGAGAAGGCGTCGCAGAGGTTGATGAACCGGGCCGCCTTGTCGGCCGAGTCGACGTCGAGGATCCCGCCGAGGTGCTTCGGCTGGGAGGCGACGATCCCGACCGGCATCCCGCCGAACCTGGCGAAGCAGGTGATCAGCGACTTGGCGAACTTCGGCTTGATGTCGAACCACTCGCCGTCGTCGACGATCTCGGCAATCACCTCGTACATGTCGTAAGGCTGCCGGGGCGACTCGGGGATGATCTCGAGCAGCCGGTCCGAGGCGCGGTCCTCGGGGTCCGAGCACTCGGCCACCGGCGGCTCCTGCTCGCAGTTGGAGGGAAAGTAGGAGAGGTACTCGCGAACGGCCTCGATGCACTCGGGGTCGTCCTTCACCTCGAGATCACCGACCCCGGACTTCCGGCAGTGGACCTTGGCCCCGCCGAGGTCCTCCATCTCGATTTCCTCGCCGGTCACGGCCTTGACCAGGTGGGGCCCGGCCAAAGCCATCGCCCCCTGGCCGACCACCATCGGCACGAAGTCCGAGAGGGCCGGGATGTACGCCGTCCCGGCCGCACAGGGGCCCATCATCGCGGCAATCATCGGAACGACCCCCGACATCTCGACCTCTTCCCGGAACAGGTGGCCCGAGCCGGCGAACAGCGAGCCGGCCGCCTCCTGAATCCGGGCACCGGCCGAGTCGAGCAGCCAAATCAGGGGCATCCTCTTGGTGATCGCCATCTCCCGGATCCGGGAGACCTTGATCTCGCCCGTCTGGCCCATCGAGCCGGCCATCACCGTGAAGTCGTAGGCGACGATCGCGCAGGCCCGGCCGTCGACGTCACCCCAGCCGGTGATCACCCCGTCGGCGGGGGCCTCCCTGCCGGCCATCGCCGGCTGCGAGTAGTGAGGGCGCCCCTGGATGCCCAGCTCGACGAAGGTTCCCTCGTCGACCAGCAGGTCGATCCGTTCCCGGGCGGTCAGCTTGCCGGCCGCGTGCTGCTTCTCGATCTTCTCCGGCCCGCCGCCGAGACGGGCCTTCGCCCGGCGCTCGTGGAGCTGGTCGGTCAGTTCGTCCAGTGGTGCCGTTCCCGGCAGCTTCCCGGCCCCGCTCTCCTCACCGCTCAAACCCTCACCTGCCCTTCCATTCCGGTTCCCGCTTGCCGAAGAAGGCCGTGACGCCCTCGATCGCATCCTCGGTCGAGAGCTCGATCGCAAGCTGGGAGCGCAGGTAGTCGAGAGCGTCCTCGAGACCCATGTCCATCTGGCGCCAGATCGCGTCCTTGCCCATTCGCATGATCAGCGGCGACTTCGAGGCCAGGAGCCCGGCCCACTCGGCGACCGCCTGGTCGACCTCACCGTGCGGCACGACCCTGTTGACCAGTCCGGCCTCGCGCGCCTCCCCGGCGCTCAGCCGACCGCCGAGCAGGAGCATCTCGGTCGCCTTCTTGCGGGGGACGTTGCGGTAGATCAGGGCCATGATCATGAACGGGAAGAGGCCGACGTTGATCTCGGGCGTGCCGAACTCGGCCTTATCCGAGGCGATGATCAGGTCGCAGGCGAGCGCCAGCCCGAGTGAGCCGGCAAGGACCTTGCCCTTGGCAGAGACGATCGAGGGCTTGCCGAGTTCACCGAAGGCCTTGAAGCAGGCGGGGAACCGCTCGGCCCCCTTGAACTTGTCGATCGTGCCCGCCTCGCCCCCGAATGCCGAGAGGTTGCCGCCGGCCGAGAAGACCTTCTCGTCGGAAGAGGCGAGGACCACGACCCTGACGTCGTCGTCGGACTTCACCATCGAGAGCGCACAGAGCAGTTCGTCCAGCAGTAGATCCGAGAGCGAGTTCCGCGTCTCGGGGTCGTCGAGGGTAATCGTGGCCACGTGGCCCTCGACCCCGTAACGAATCTTCTCGAACTCCTCCGGCTTCGCCTCCATCCCGGCGGGAGGGTATCGAAACGGGGAGTTGGAAGTGTTACTCTCTACTTCGACGAGATCCGCCGGTCCGACACGGGCCGGAGAAAAGAGACCATCCGAGGGAGTGGCGGCCCACCGGGGCGCCCCCCGAAAAGGAGGAGCGCCGTGAGCACCACCGTCATCAAGCCGGACTTCGAAGCCGCCCAGAAGCACTTCATCTTCACCCAGGAGCACGAGGACCTGAGGGAATCGATGGAGGAGTGGGTCAAGAAGGAGCTCTACCCCCACCGGATGGAATGGGAAGAGACGAAATGGCCCGACTCGGCGATGGAGCGGGCCGGTGAGCTCGGCTACCTGGGCCTCTGCTTCCCCGAGGAGTACGGCGGACAGGGCGGCGACTACTACTACTCGCTGGTCCGGGCCGAGGCCCTGAGCCACGCCGGTTCGGGCGGGCTCGGGATGGGCTTCGCCGTTCAGACCGACATGGTCCTCCCCCCGATCGAGATGCTCGGAACCGAGGAGCAGAAGGAGCGGTACCTGACCCCGGGCATCCAGGGCAAGCGGATCGGCTGCCTCGGGATCACCGAGCCCGGTGCCGGCTCCGACGTCGCCTCGATCCGGACCACGGCAAAGCTGGAGGGCGACGAGTACGTGATCAACGGCTCGAAGACCTTCATCACCAACGCCGCGAGGGCCGACTTCATCGTCCTGGTAGCGAAGACCGATCCCGATGCCGGTCACAACGGGATCAGCCTGCTCCTGATCGACATCCGCGACGAGGACGGCAACGAGCTGCCCGGTTTCTCGGTCGCCCAGAACCTCGAGAAGATGGGGATGGAGGCCTCGGACACCTGCGAGATCGCCTTCGAGGACATGCGGGTACCGGCCGACTCGATCCTCGGCGAGGTCGGCAAGGGCTTCTACCACATCACCTGGGAGCTCCAGGGCGAGCGGCTGGTCGCCGCAGCCGGCTCGAACGCCGGGGCCGAAAGGCTGCTCGAGACCGCGATCCAGTACGCCAAGGAGCGCGAGGCGTTCGGCCGTCCGATCGGCAAGTTCCAGACGATCCGTCACAAGATCGCCGCGATGGCCACCAAGATCGAGTCCTCGAAGCAGTTCACCTACACCGTCGCCTGGCGATTCGCCAACGGCGAGTATCCGGTGAGGGAGATCTCGATGGCGAAGCTGCTCTCGGCACAGGTGGCCTGCGAGGTAGCCGACGAGACGATCCAGATCCACGGCGGCTGGGGCTACATGAAGGAGTACGAGGTCGAGCGCCACTACCGCGACGTGCGGCTCAACCGGATCGGCGCCGGCACCGACGAGATCATGCTCGAGGTGATCGGCCGCTCCTACGGGCTGTAAACCGTAACTCCCGCCGCCGAACCGGCGACGGGTATTCAGAGCTCAGGAGGCCCGTGTCCGACCATCCGGACGCGGGCCTCTTCCGTTTCCCGGAGGAGTCCGCCGGAGTGCGGGGGCGACCGGGGCTGCGGATCCCCTAAAGGCCAGACCGGCATATAGTCCGTCGCCGCATTGGACGGGAACCGACCGGGAGGCTTTGACATGGGACTGCTCGAAGGAAAGAACGCGATCATCACCGGCTCTGCGAGAGGCATCGGCCGGGCGACGGCCGAGCTGTTCGCGGCCGAGGGTGCCAACGTGCTGATCAACGACCTCGACGCCGACGCGGCCGAGCAGGCCTCGTCCGAGATCGACGGGCCGACCGCCGTCTTCGCCTGCGACCTGACCGAGGCCGACGCCGCCGACCGGCTGGTCGCGGCCGCCATCGAGGCCTTCGACTCGGTCGACATCGTGGTCAACAACGCCGGCTACACCTGGGACGGCATGGCTCACAAGATGACCGACGAGCAGTTCCAGGCGATGCTCGACATCCACACGATCGTCCCCTTCAGGGTCTCGCGAGCCCTGGCTCCCCACTGGCGGGAAGCTGCGAAGGCCGAGGCAGGCGAGGGCCGGGAGGTCTTCCGCAAGCTGATCAACGTCTCCTCGGTCTCGGGCACGATGGGCAACACCGGCCAGGCCAACTACGCGGCCGCCAAGGCCGGGGTGACCGGACTGACCAAGACACTGGCCAAGGAGTGGGGCCAGTTCAAGATCAACGTCAACGCGGTTGCCTTCGGCTTCGTCGAGACCCGCCTGACGGCCTCCAAGGACGGCGGCGAGACCGTGACCGGCCCGGGCGGCGAGGAGATCCAGCTGGGTATTCCGGAGCAGATGCGCTCGATGGCTTCGATGATCATCCCGCTGGGGCGGCCGGCTTCGACCGACGAGGCCGCCGGGCCGGTTCTCTTCCTTGCCTCGGAGCTCTCGAACTTCGTCCAGGGCCAGGTCGTCAACGTGACTGGCGGGCAGTTCGGGGGGATGTACTCGTAAGGTCCCGGGCCGGGGTCAGCGCTGTTCGGCCGGCAACTCGTCCCCCCCGAACGCCTCGGGGGGGAACTTGCCGAACCAGTTGTCCCTGCCTCCGTCGACCGTGATCACCGAGCCGGAGTGGAAGGCCCCTGCCGGCGAGGCCAGATAGGCGACCAGCCAGGCGAACTCCTCCTCGCGGCCGAGCCTGCCCATCGGGATCGTCTGGTGGACCGACTCGACCACCTCCTTCGGATACTTGGCGACGAAGGTGTCGGTCGCGAACTGGCCCGGGGCGATCGCGCAGGTCCGGATCCCGAACCGGGCCCACTCGGTGGCCAGGGTCCGCATCATGTTCTCGACCGCGGCCCGGGCCGCGCCGGAATGGACCATCCCCGGCATCCCGTTGTGGGGCGAGAGGGTGACCGAGAGGACCGTGCCCGACTCCTGGGGGATGAAGGCCCTGGTGGCGGCTGCGTGGGTCATCAGCCAGGTGCCGGTCACGTTCAGCTCGATGACCGTCCGGAAGCCCTTCGGGCTGACCGCTTCGGCCGGACTGAGGAACTGGCCACCGGCG
>JAUMBO010000130.1:0-29674 GCA_032119635.1 Solirubrobacterales bacterium | reverse complement strand
GGCATCAGTCGCGAGCAGCTCTCCGGCCGTGGCCGCCCAGACTGTGCCTTCGCCTCCACCGGCCGCTCCGTCGCAGGCCCGTCAGGTTCCGCTCGGCGGGAGTGGGGAGTTCGGGCCATGAACGCACCGCCGACCAGGACCCCGACCGTCCGGCTACCCGCTACGAAGCGGGTTCGACTGGTCGCGCTGGCCGGGGCCGCCCTCTTCGCCTGGCTGGTCGCCCCGGCAGGAGCGGGGCAGTTCACCTTCTCCCAGTGCGGGGCGGCCGGGCACCAGCTCGACGGTCGTTACGTGCGGCTCGGTGACGCGGACCGGGTCAACGTCCGGCCCGGGTGCCGGCCCGCTGCCGGTGACCTGCTCGGCGTCTACCAGAACAGGGAGGGCGGGATGTTCCGCGAGGGAGAGGGTGGCCAGTACCTCTGGAAGGCTCCCGAGGAACTCGCCCTGGTCGGGGTTTCGGTCCGGGCCAGGTTGAGGGATGCGAATGGCCTTCGGGCGGCGGTCGTCGGAAGAGCCGGCGAAAGGAGCCATGACCTCGACGGCAACCTGGCTCACGACGGCTCGGTGGTCGAGGCCCGGTGGGCCGATCGTTCCCGGCCTCTCGACTCGGTGATGACCAGGCTCAGGTGCAACCGGAGCGCGGGATGCCTCAACCAGTCCGATGCAGCCAAGGCCTACTTCGAGGTACTCGGACTCCAGATCACGGTCGACGACCGCCGTGCGCCGACCCTCGACGGCTCCGGACAGCTGTTCGAGCCCGACGCCGGCGGTCGGTGGCTTGCCGGCTCGGTCGGGTATTCGGTCCGGGCCGTCGATGCCGGCTCCGGGATCGGTGGGCTGGAGCTCCGGGTGAACGGCTATCCCGTTCCGGTGGTCCAGCCTGGTTGTGACGGCCTGTCCGGTGTCCGGGCCCTCGGGTTTTCGCCCTGCCCCTCGACGCTCGAGCGGTCGGCCCGGCTCGATACGACGACGGCACCCTTCCAGGAGGGGGCCAACCGGATCGAGGCCTGCGCATCCGACTTCGCCGCCCCCGACAGCCGGCCGAACACGACCTGCACCGACCCGGTGAACGTCCTGGTCGACAACCGTGAGCCACCCCCTCCGGTCGACTTCCGGACCGACACCGACGGCTCCTGGACGGCCACCCCGGAGGTCGGGGTGATGTGGGATTCGACCGGGGACCACGGCTCCGGACTCTCGACCGTCCGCTGGCGCCTGGTGGAGCAGGCGACCGGGCACCAGGTCGCGTCCGGCGCGGTTCCGGGAACGGCCCGTTCGACCACGATCCGGGTGCCCGAGCCGGGTGAGTACCTGCTCGAGACCAGGTTCGCCGACCAGGCCGGGAACGTGGGCTCACCGGCCGTGGCCCGGGTCCGGTTCGACGACATCGCCCCGCCTCCGGCCACCCCGGTCGATCCCGGTGGCTGGCTCTCCCGGGACGAGCTCCCGCTCCCTGCCAGGGTCGAGCCGGTCGAGGCGGTCGGACCCTCGGGCATCCTGGGCTATGCGCTGGTCGGCTCGGACCAGGGTCCGCTTGCCCCTTGCCGGGCCAGCATCTGCCAACCAGGGGAGGTGAACGTCCTGAACCGGCCGGGTACCACGCCACCGGTGTTGAACGGGCTCCGGGAAGGGGCGAACTGGCTTTCGGCGGTCGCCGTCTCGGGCGCTCGCGTGCCGTCCCGTGATCCGGTCACGACCAGGGTGATGGTCGACCGGGCTCATCCCCAGTCGACCCTGTCGGGCGCTGTTTCCGGCTGGTCGCGCGACCTGGTCACCGTCGTTGCCCGGTCGATCGACGCACTCTCCGGCATGGCCTCCGATCCGGATGACGACGGTCGGCCGGTCACGGTGATCGAGCTCGATGGCGCCGGTACGGTCGTCACCGGTGGCGACAGGGCCGAGGCGACCGTGACCCGGGAGGGGATCACCGGTATTCGCTTCTACGCCCGGGATCTGGCCGGAAACGTGAATGACGGGAGGATCGGCGCGGACGGAGAGCGCCGCGCCCTCCCGGGAGTTGCCCAGGTGATGATCGATCGCTCATCGCCTGCGGTCACCTTCCGCGGTCGACCGGATCCATCCCGTCCCGAGTCGGTCCAGTTCGACCTGCTCGACCCGGTCTCCGGGGTAGTTGCGGGTGAGGTCGTGATCTCGCCCATCGGGTCGTCAGGCCAGGAGGTCGAGCTCGACTCGCGCCTGGTCGACGGACGGCTCGAGGCCGAGATCCCGTCCGACGACCTACCTCCGGGCGAGTACGAGTTGGTCGGCCGGGCGACCGACAGGGCAGGGAATCGGGGCAGTTCGGTGCCGACCCGGCTCGTCCTCCCGCTCAAGGTTCCGGTTTCGGTCTCGCTCGAGGTTGGGCGCTCCGGTCGCCGCGCACTAGCCGGGTCGGTCCGGGTGGGGGGCAAGGCTCCGGGGAGGGCACTCGATCTCGTAGTCGAGGAGTCGTTCGCTCCGGCTACCGGCTGGCCGGACAGGCAGTCGACGGTTCGCTCGGCACCGGACGGCACCTTCCAGTTCGCTCTGCCGGCCGGTCCGTCCCGCTCGGTTCGGGTCCTGTTCGGAGGGACGGCGACCGAAAGCCGGGCGACCAGCAGGCCGGTCCGGGTCCGCGATCCCGACCGGGTCACCTTCTCGGTCTCGAACCGGGCGATGAGGAACGGCCAGGTCTTGAGGATGTCGGGTCAGGTCAGTGGTCCGGGAGTCGGTCCAGCCGGGGCCGGCAAGAGTGTGGTGATCCAGTACTTCGACCCCTCCCGGCGCAGGTGGCGGCCGGTCGAGGTGCTTTCCTGCGGGGAGGGCGGCAGGTTCCGGTTCGCCTACCGGTTCACCACGATCACCACGACCCAGAGGATCCTGTTCAGGGCACAGTCGCTGGGGGATGCCGGCTGGCCCTTCAGGCCGACGGCCTCACGGAAGATCGGCGTCGTGGTCTGGCCGTGAGCCGGCCGTCCCCTGCTCGTGATGTACAAAAACAAGACTAATTTGTATAGTCGTTCAATGGCCAAGTTCACCGTCAGCGAGGCTCGGGCGAAGCTGGCCGAGGTCGTTGCCCTCAGCCGTCGCCAGGCCGTCGTCCTCGAGCGGCACGGCGAGGCGGCGGCGGTGGTGATCAGCCCGGAGCGCTACGAACGCATGCTGGAAGCGCTCGAGGAGGTCGAAGACCAGGAGGCCTTCGATGCTGCCCTGGCCGAGGCCGGAGCCGACGTCTCCTGGGACGAGGCCCGGGCCGACCTGGGCTGGAGTTGAGCCGGTACCGGATCGAGTTCCGTCCGGCCGCGATCCGGGCGCTTCGGAAGCTCGATCCCCCGGTAGCCGGGCGGATCCGGAACGCTCTCGCCCTGCTCTCTGTCGATCCGCGCCCGCCGGCTGCGAGGCCGCTCAGGGGTCGTGATGCCTACCGGCTCCGGATCGGTGCCTGGCGGGTGATCTACACCATCGACGACCACCGCCTGGTCGTCCTGGTGGTTACGGCGGGTCACCGGCGGGACGTCTACGGCTAGCGGTCTACGGTTTCCCGGTCAGGACGGGAAAGGGCCCCAGACGTACCAACGGCCCCGGAAAACCGGGGCCGTTGGCGAGGGAGGAGAGGTACTACTCCTGTCGGCGAGATATGTATGGGCCGACAGGCTTCTCCGCTGTCCGTCTCCTGGCGGACGGCGGGCTAAGTGTGTTTCTCAGACCAGCGAGGTGAGCTGCTCCGTTACCCGGTTGACCAGCTCCTGGGCCCGCTTGCCCTGGGTCTCGGCCGCCCTGGTCACCTCGACCTGGGCCTTCTCGGCCCTCTTGGTGACCCGGCTGACCCGCCCGTCGATCTGCCTGGTCAGGTCCTTGTTGGCGGACTTGATCTGCTTCTCGATCGTCTTGCGGTGCTTGCGCACGTCGCGCTCGATCCGGTTGTAGGTCTTCTTGGCCTCCTTGCGGGCCTTGCGGCGGGTCTTGGCCCCGCGCTTCTCGGCCTTTCGCACGGTCTTGGTCAGGTCGGCGCGGTATCGCTTGACCTTCTTCTCGGCGTTTGCCCGGTCGCTCCACTGCTCGACCGTCTCGGAGACGCGGTCATTGAGGTTCAGAGCGGCGCCGACCGGCAGGTCGACGGCTGCCCTGGCGACCTCGGCCGCGCGCTGCTCGAGCTCCTCGACCCGGCTGACGGCAGCCTCGGCGTCGAGTTCGGCCGCGTGGCGGGCCTTGGCCGAAGCCTCGGACCGTAGCTGGGCGGCGGTGCGAGGCTTGGAAGTCTTGGCCTTCGCCTTGGTCCCGGCCTTCTTGGTGGTCTTCTTGGTCTTGGTCTCGGGGCTCATCCCTTGTCTCCTGTCTGATCGCCTTTTCGTGACGCGATCCGTCTGGTTCGAATCTACTTAATTCTAAGGATGTTCGGAAGAGTAGCACGGATACGAACATCCGTTCCGGTCCGCGCGGGGACATCCGTCACACAACGCTGAACGGCTTCGAAATCCCTGCTCATAGCCGAAAAGAGGGACTCCCGCTGGACCGAAAGCGGTCTTTCAAGGGCCGGCTTCGACCCGCCTGCCTTCCGGTCGGGCGAGAAAACGGTGGTAGGGCGAATGGCCGGACCGGATCAGGCCGGCTCGGGGCGGGCTGACCTGAGCGTCTCCAGCCAGGCCGGATCGGTCGCGCCGGTAACGGTGAAGCGATCCTCCAGCTCGAAGCCGATCTGGTCGAGACCGGTGTCGCCCAGCTCGACCAGGGCCCCGGCCTCCCGGGCGATCAGCTGGGCGGCCGCGACATCGACCGAGCGGGAGGTGTGGGCGGAGAACATGCCGTCCAGCCTGCCTGCCGCAAGCCAGGCGACCGTGATCGCCAGCGAGCCAACGCACCTCAGCCTGTAGGCCTGACCTTTCAGTCCACCGAGCCACGGCTCGAGCCGGCCCGGCTCGGCCCCCTCGACCCCGACCAGCTCCATCCGGTCCCGGTCGCCCCGGGGCTCGACGAGGAGACGGCGTTCGCCGAGGAAGGCTCCCCGCCCGGCCGTCGCGTGGAACTCCTCTTCCGGCCCGAAGTCGTAGACGTAGCCGAACTCGACTTCCGACATGTCGGGCCCGGTCGCGACGGCGACCGAGAGGCTGTGGTGGGGGAGGGTCCGCCTTACGTTCAGCGATCCGTCGATCGGGTCGATCACCACCCAGAGGCCCGCGCCGCCATTGAACTCGACCGTGCCCCGCTCCTCGGAGATCGCCGTGAAGGCGAGGCCGCCTTCGGCCAGGACCTCCAGCTCGGCGAAGACGAGGTCCTCGCACTGGCGGTCGAGTCGGAGGGTCTGGTCACCGCCTTCGCCTCGGCCTTCGTAGTGGTGTCGCTCGGGGATCGTGACCGCCTCCCCGAACAACAGATGCTGCCCGGCGACCATCAGGCGGCAGGCATCGAGCCAGGGGTCGCTCTCGAATTCGGGTCCGGCAGGGCTCCCTTTTCCGTCTTCGGCGGTGCTCACCGGACGGATGCTAGACAGAGTCGGGGTTGGGGTATCTTCGATCCGTGGGTGAAGTCGGCGAGGAGAGAGGAGCGGTGCTCGAACCAGAGTTCGGACCCGTCCAGCAGCAGGCAGTCGAATCAGACGCGCCGGCCCTGATCGCCGAGGGGCCGCCTGGCTCCGGCAAGAGCCGCGTCCTCAGATGGAGGGTCGTCCGGCTGGCCGGCGAAGGAGAGCCCGTTTCCGCGATCGCGATGGTCGTTCCGACCCGGCTTGCCCGGGAGGTCAATCGGAACCGCCTGCAGGAGATCCTCCCCGGTCCCTACGACGAACTGGTCGTCGAGACGCCTTCCTCGCTGGCCGAGCGCCTGCTCCGAAGGATGGCTCCGGCCGCCGGCCTCGACCCCGACTTCCGGGTGGCCGGCCAGGCCGAGCGGCTGGCGATGCTCAGGGTCCGGTTCGACGAACTGCCGATCCGGGCCCACCGGATCAAGGGCAACCCGAGCGGCCTGCTCCGGTACCTGCTCGGCCGGATCGACCGTATGAAGACCTGGCCGGGCGAGGACGCCGTGAGGCCTGAGGGCGAGGACGCCGGGCTCGGTGCTGAGGTCGAGGAACTGCTCGAGTTCCACGACCGGATGCTCGGGGCGGCCGGCTGTCTCGACCAGTGGGACCTCTGCCGGATAGCGACGACGCTCTTTCGCGAGGCCGGAGGGCCGGCAGCGGTCGGCGGGCCGGGCCACCTGGTGGTCGACGGTCTCGAGGCGCTCTCCCCGGTCGAGGCCGGGCTGCTCGACGCGATCTCGGCCGGCACCCGGACGGCCGTGGTCGCCTTCGACGGGTTCGGGTCCCCGGCGTCGGTGGAGGAGCTGGTCCCCGAGCTGGCCGGGCGGGCCGAGCGGATCGCCTTCGACCGGGCCTGGAGGATGGGTCCGGAGCAGATTGCGGCGGCCAGGGCCGTGCTCGGGTCGACCGACGAAGGGTCTGCCGAGTGGCTCCCGGGT
This sequence comes from Solirubrobacterales bacterium, assembly GCA_032119635.1. GTDB lineage: Bacteria > Actinomycetota > Thermoleophilia > Solirubrobacterales > 70-9 > 67-14. Next base: position 23,242 of record JAUMBO010000130.1, on the reverse strand, counting down.
GAAGGTGGTTCCCCGATCCGCTTCTGGCAGGCCGCCAGCCAGCGGGCCGAGGCCCAGGCGACGGCCCGGGAGGTCGAGCGGATGCTGGCCGACGGCGGGGCGGCCGAGTCGGCGGTGGTGGTGGTCGGTGACCCCGACCGCGACGGCCCGCTGGTCCAGGCGGCGCTACTCGAACGGGGGATCGGGTCGGCCGTCTCGGGCGGCTCGGTCTTCTTTCGTGAGCCGGAAGTGCGGGATGCGATCGCCTGGCTGAGGATCCTGCTCGACCCGGCCGACTCGACCGCTGTGGCGAGGGTTCTGGTCCGGCCACCGGTCGAGGTCCGCCCACCCGATCTCGCCCAGCTGACCAAGATCGCCCGGCGGAGGAGGATCGACCTGATCGAGGCGGCGGCAGCGGGGATCGACTCGCCCCGGATCTCACCCGAGTCGAGGGAGCGGCTCGGTTCCTTCCTCGGTCTCTACCGGGCCGCGGCCGGGGCGCTCGACAGCTACCGCCCCGATGCCTTCGTCCGTCGCCTGATCGAACGGGTCGGCCTGCGAAGGGAGGCCCTCTTCTCGGCCCGGCCGGAAACCGCCGAGCGGCTGATCGGGCTTGCCCGGCTGGCCCAGGCGGCGACCGAGTGGAGCCTGCGCGAACCGGACGGCTCGGCCCGTGAGTTCGCGGCCTTTGCGGGGGCGATGGCCGAGTCGGGGCTCGAGCCTTCGAACGGCCCCCGGGTGCCGAAGCAGGGCAAGGTCCGGATCATCGCCCGGCGCGACGTCCGGGCCGGCCACTGGAGAAAGGCGTTCCTGCTCGGGCTCGACCGGACATCGGAGTCCGACCGCCAGGCACTGGCCAGTGCCTTCTCCTGTGCCAGCGAGGAGCTGGTCCTCTCCCGGGTCGGCCATCCGGACGATGACCGACCCGATCCCGGGTCGCCCTTCCAGGCCGCCCTCGATGCGGCGGGTGGCGAGGTCGAGCGGGTCGACGAAGAGCTGTTCGGGCCGGCTGAGGACCTCCAGTCGGCCTACCGGCTGCTCCGCGACGAGGTGATGGAGGCCTCCTGGGGAATCGGCCGGGAGCTGGTCGAGCCCCGGCTCGACACGACCGAGGACCTCAACCGGGCCGTGGCCAGGTATCTGGAACTGCTGAAGCTCGCCGCGCTCGCCCAGCGCCCCGACGGGACGGCCGACCGCGAGGCGATCGAAGCGGTCAACGGACTTCTGGCCCAGGTGGCGAGCCCGGAACAGCTGGCCGAGATCGAGGCCTCGTCGCTCGACCCTTCGCTGGTCGCGGCCGAGTCCGAGCGGGAGCTCCGGCAGGACCTGGTCGACTCGCGGACCGAGCCCTCGCTCGATGCCTTCCTGCCCCGTAGCGGGGGCCGGCTTCGCCTCTCGGCGACAGACCTCGATCTCTACCTTTCCTGCCCGCTCAAGTACAAGTTCGCCCGGGTGTTCGGGATCCCGACGCCGAAGACGGTCAACCAGAAGTTCGGCATCCTGATCCACGACGTGCTGGAGCGGTTCCACCGCGACGGGGGGATGGCCGGGACCGACCAGCTGGTCGGGATGATGGAGGCGGGCTGGGCGCGGGCCGGGCTGGAGGATTCGGCCGACGAGGTCCAGTTCAGGGAGCGGGCGAGGGAAGCCCTGGTCAGGTACCGGGAGGCGGAGGGGGCCTCGGAGTCCGAGCCGCTCTGGCTGGAGCGGAAGTTCGACCTCGACCTCGGGTCGTACAGGGTGACCGGCCGGGTCGACCGGGTCGACCGGCGACCGGACGGGAGTCTCGAGGTGATCGATTACAAGACCGGCGCCGCGGTCGATCCCGAGAGGCTGGGCGGTGACCTGCAGCTGACCCTCTACCGCCTGGCGGCCGAGCGGGCCTGGGGCGTGGAGCCTTCGGTCCTGACCTACTTCTACGTGATGGAGCCGGCCCGGGTCGAGGTCGAGTCCGGTCAGGAGGACCTCGAACGGGTCGAGCGGACGGTGGCCGAGGTGGGCGAGGCGATCCTCGCCCAGGATTTCGAGCCGACCCCCTCTCCCGGGACCTGTGCCTGGTGCGACTTCCGCACCGTCTGCCCGGCGGCCGAGGCCTGAACCGCCTTCCCTTCCTAGTCGGAATCCTGGTGGCGGAGGAACCGCTGGAACTCGCGGGCGATCGTCTCGCCGCTCGGCACGTCGAGCGATGCCTCGACCCGGCCGCGTTGCTGCTCCTCGATCTTCGCGACCATCTCTTCGATGTCGGAGTCGGCCGCGACCGCCCGGTCGATCTGTTCCGCGTACTCGGCCGCCTCCTCCTCGAGGGAAGAGGTGTCGGCGGCTACCCCGGTCACCCGCTCGATCAGGCCGACCAGCGAGAGGGCGGCCTTGGGACTTGGAACGGCGGCAACGTAGTGGGGGATCGCGGCCCAGAGGGAGACCGAGGGGACGTCGCGCTGGCGGCAGAGCTCGTGGATCACCCCGACGATCCCGGTCGGACCTTCGTAGTTCGCCTTTTCCAGCTCGAGGCTGGCGACCAGCTCGGGGTCGGAGGCGAGCCCGGTGACCGGCACCGGAAGGGTGTGGGCGACGTCGGCGATCAGGGCACCGAGTACGGCAACCGTGACCACGCCGAGCTCGTCAGCGGCCTTCAGAAGGGTCTCTGAATAAGTCCGCCACCGGAGGTTCGGCTCGGTCCCGAGAACGATGACCAGGTCGCGTGGGGCCGACTCGGGGGTGGCGACCAGGATCTCGGTGTCAGGCCACTCGATCTCACGATAGGTGCCGTCGATCACCTGGATGTTCGGTCTGGTGTCCTGGAAGTCGAAGAAGTCCTCGGGGTCGACCGTCGCGATCCTTTCGAGCGGCAGCGAGTCGGCCAGCGTGGTCAGGGCGGTGGTCGCCGAACCGGCAGCGTCGTTCCAGCCCTTGAAGGCGCAGACCATGATCGGGTTCCTGAGTTCGGGCGGGGGCCCGTTCCAGATCAGGTGCTCCATCGGATCCAATCTAGACGATGCGCCCCGTCTGCCATCTGGGTAAGGATGTGGGCGTGGAGGCGGCGGAGATTCCAGACGAGGGAGGTTTTCGTGGCCTCGCGATCTCGGAGCTGACCCCCGGCCGGAGCTTCCGCGGCCGTTACGCCGTCGCCCGCAAGGACCGTCTGGTGGCCAGAAACGGATCGGCCTACCTCGGCCTCGAGCTGAAGGACCGTTCGGGGACGATCACGGCCAGGCTTTTCCGGGATGCCGACCGGCTCGGGCTGCTGTTCGAGCGGGGTGACGTGATCGAGGTGACCGGTCGGACCGAGCTGTTCCGGGGGATGCTGAGCGCCGAGGTCGAGTCGGTCGTCAAGGTGCCGCCTGCCGAGGTCGACCCGGCCGACTTCCTGCCGACCGCCTACCGGAGCCGGGACGAGCTGGAGGGCTTTCTCGAGCACCTGACCGGGGAGGTCCACCATCCCGGACTGGCGGCGACCGTGCGGGACCTGCTGTTCGCGGGCGATGTGGCGGAGGAGTTCCGGCTGGCCCCCTGTACCCGGGCGGGCCACCACGCGTACATCGGTGGGCTCCTCGAGCACACGGTGGCGGTCGGGACCCTGGTCGGCGAGACCTGCGTGCTCCACCCGAAACTGAACTCCGACCTGCTGATGGCGGCCGCCCTGATCCACGACGTGGGCAAGACGGGCGAGTTCACCTACGGGGCCGAGATCGGGATCTCGGACCGGGGCCGGGCACTCGGCCACCTGCAGATCGGGGCCGAGCTGCTCACGGCCGCCTCGAGCCGGGCCGGCCTCGAGCCGGAACTGGCCGACTCGCTCCTTTCGGTCGTCATGTGCCACCACGGCACCGACCCGCTCCGGCTGCGCTCCTTCCCCTCGGCCGAGGCGATCGCGCTCTACCGCCTGAACGCCCTCGACGCCCAGGTCAAGACGGCGCTCGAGCACGGCATCAGCTAGTCGGGAAGCTCCTTGAACTTCTCGGTCATCGTCGGATTGCCGCGCGTGAGTTTCTTGACTGTCACGTCCTGAGCCTTGTCGTTTGCCAGACGGAGATTGTTCGCAGACTTGAGAAGGAATGTCTTGGTGTTTTCCAGATTCCTGATCGACTTGTCGATCTCTTTGATCGCATCCTCGAACTGGCGCGAAGCCAGCTCGTAGTTGCGCGAGAAGCCGTCCTTGAAGGTCTCGAGCTTTTCCTCGAATTTCGTGACGTCGATGTTTTGTGCCTTGACGAGGGCCAGCTCCGACTTGAGCTTCAGGGTCTTGTAGGCCTCGTTGCGGATCAGCGTGATGATCGGGATGAAGAACTGCGGCCGGATCACGTACATCCTCGGATAAAGGTGCGAAACGTCGACGATGCCGGTGTTGTAGAGCTCGTTCTCGGGCTCCAGTAACGAGACCAGTACGGCGTACTCGCAACCCTTCTTGGTCCGGTCCTCGTCCAGTTTCTTGAAGAACTCCTCGTTCTTCTTCTTGTTCGCACCCTCGTCTAGTTCGTTCTTCATCTCGAACATGATCGAGATGAACTCGGTGCCGTCGTCGTCGGACTCACGGAAGATGAAGTCGCCCTTGGTGCCGTCACTGGCGTCGTTGTCCTTGCCGAAATCGGCGTTCGGGAATGCGCCCGCCCGGATCTTGTTGAACTCGACCTCGCAGTGCTGCTCGAGGGACTCGCCGACCATCTTGGTCGACAGCTTCGCCTTCATGTCCTTCAGTCGTTCGATCGTGTCGTCGCGGTCCTTGATCTGGATTTCGTACCTCTCCTTGAGCGACTTCTCGAGCAGGTTCTTCTCGGCGTCTTTGGCATCGAGGGATCGTTGGAGGTCATCCCTTTCCTTCTCGACTTCGCGAATAGCCTTGGAGAGCGCCAGCTCCCCGGCGACACCCGCGTTTTCCAGGTCCGCCTTGAGTCGCTCGATCTCGGCATTCTTCTCGGCAACTTTGTCCTTGAGCTCCCCGGTGGCTTCGGCCTTCGCCAGCTCGACGGCAGCCTCCTTGTCCTTCTCGGCAAGCTCCAGCCGTTCGTGCACCGCCTGATCGAAGGCTTCGTCTCGCACCTGCCTGAGGATCTCGGCATATCCGGCCTCATCGACGTTGAATACTTCTCCGCAATGCGGGCAGTTGATCTCGTGCATGTCTTTCTCGTTCCCCGGTCTTGCCAGCAGCCAACCGAGGTTAGGCAGTGGTCAGGATGCCCTGATTGAGTCGGTGGCAGCAGCCGGAATCTGACGTCAATCATCCAAATCGGGACGTGCCCGGGACCGCTTCGTCCGGGAGCGGCGGCGCTTCGATTCGAGGCGCTTCTCCCGGGAGGCCCTGGTCGGTCGAGTCGGGCGGCGTTTGCGGCGCCGGGCGAGGGCGGTCGAGAGCTTGGCCTCGAGGCGTTCGAGTGCGAGCTCCCGGTTTCGGGCCTGGGAGCGGGCGTCCTGGGCTATCGCGGTGACTACCGGCCCGAGGCGCTCGGTGATCCGGTTGCGCTGGGCGTCGGTGAGGGCGGCGGAGGCTGCCGTGTCGAAGCGGGCCTCGATCCGGGATGCGGTGACGTTGGCGTGCTGGCCGCCCGGCCCGGAAGACCGCGAAGCCCGGATCTCGATCTCCGAGAGCGGGATGAACGGTCCCCCGTTCGGCCGGATTCCGTTCCTCCTGGTCACCGCACGGTCAGGACCCGGTCGGACGGGTCTCCCGCTCGAAGGCACCCCTCAAGAGCTTCCAGGCGACGTAGAGGGCGAGCAGGCCGAAGGCGATCTTCAGCCCCCGCTCGGGCAGGTTGTTCGCCACCACGACCCCTACCACCACCCCGACCGGAGAGAGCAGGCCGATCAGGAGGGCGTCCTTCAGTTCGAGGTTGCCATAGCGGTTCTGGTTCCAGGCGCCGACCAGGGAGACGATGGCGATCATCAGGAGCGAGGTCGCCTCCGCCTCGAGCTGGTCGAGCGAGAGGAAGGCCACGAGCGCCGGCACGAACAGGACTCCGCCGCCGACTCCGATCAGGCCGGCGACGACGCCACCGAGGGCACAGACGAGTATCGCGAGGACGAGGTCCATCGGCTTCAGAAGAAGAACATCTGGATTGCGACCCCGATCAGGACGATGGCGAAGACGACGGAGATCAGGTGCTCGGACACCCTCTGCTGGAGGCTGGTCCCGACCAGGACCCCGGCCACGGCCGGGATCGAGAGCAGCAGGCCGGTGCTCCACTCGACCCGGCCATAGAGGGCGAACCCGATCACCGCGAAGCCGGCGATCAGGACGATCGCGGCCAGGCTGGTTCCGGTCGCAAGCCGCTCGGAATAGGCGAGGAAGGCGATCAGCATCGGGACGATGATCGTGCCCCCGCCGACCCCGAACAGCCCGCTGAAGGCACCTGCAGCGGTGCCGAGCATGAGCAGCTTGAGTAAACGCCCGCGGTCCATCCGGGCGATACTAGAAGCATGAGTTCCGACTCAGAGATCTCGATCCTGATGGAGGACCCCGCTTCCTCCGCCCTGATCACCGATGTCGACGGGACCCTCTGCCGGATCGTCGGCCGTCCCGAGCGGGCCGTTGTACCGGCCCGGGCCCGGGCTGCGCTGGAGACCCTGGCCGACCGACTGGGTGTGGTCGCCTGCGTCAGTGGCCGTCCGGTCGAGGTGGTCAGCAGGATGGTCGACGTACCGGCGCTCACCTACATCGGCAACCACGGCCTCGAGGTAATCGAGCCGGGCGGTTCGACCAAGGTCGAGCTCGATCCGGCCGAGGTCGGCCTGACCGCCGACTTCATCCGCAGTCACGACAACCCGTTCTGGGTCGCGGCCGGGATCCGGGTCGAGGACAAGGGCCCGATACAGGCGCTCCACTGGCGGGGCGCCGACGAGCGGACCGAGCAGACGGTCCGCGAGATCGCCGAGCAGGCCGAGGCCGCCGGCCTCGACATCCACTGGGGCCGCAAGGTGATGGAGGTCCGGCCGCCCGGAATGGAGGGCAAGGCCGGGGCGGTCGAATCGCTGCTCGATGGCCGCTCGGCCTGGACGGTGGTCTTCGCGGGCGATGACCGGACCGACCTCGAAGCGGCGCAGAGACTTCGCGAAATGGACCGGGCGGGCGAGATCGAGCGGCTGGTCCTGGTCGCAGTCGCCTCCGACGAAGGTCCGGAGGCGCTGGTCGAGATCGCCGATGTGGTCCTGGACGATCCCGACCGGTGGATCGAGATGCTCCGGGACCTGGCCGGCTGAGGGGTCGGCCTTGCCCTACTCCGAGCTGCTCAGGGCGACCGTCTTCCTCTCGGCCGGGGGCGCGACCGCCCTGGCGGCACTCTCGATCATCGGGATCACCCGGGACGGGGGAGACCTGATCGTCGTGGTTGCCCTGGTCTGGTGGTTCGTGGCCGCTCTGGTCGGGATGACGCTCGGTATGCCCGATCGGGTTCGGGAAGGCGTCCGGCAGACCCTCGCCGAGGCAAGGACGGCCCCGACTTCGGGGCCGGGGGTCTCGCTTCCCTCGCCGGATCGGATCGCCTTGGGCCGGACCTGGCCGATCCTGCTCGCGGTCGGTCTGGCCGGCGCGCTCGGAGTCTTCCTGCCCGAGGTCGCCGTGATCGCCAGCGGCTACGCCCTGCTGGTCGCGCTCGCCTGGCGAAACAGGGAGTCGGCCGTGCTTGCAGTCGAGCGGCGGGACGGGGTCCGGTTCCTGGTCGAGGCCGGCTCGGCCCTGAAGCCGATCCGGCTGCTCCGCTCGCCCGGCTTCACCGAGTTCTAGGTCGGGCTACCCGGGCCAGGGCCGGGTGTTGACGACCTGGTCCGGGCCCAGCCAGGCCCGTCGCGCGGTCGCCACGGCGTACTCCATGAAGTCGAAGTGGGCCGGGTCGTGGGCATCGGTGGTCAGCGCGATCTGGACTCCGGCTTCGGCTGCCAGTCGTGCGTGGACGTCGGAGAGGTCCCGGCGTCTCGGGTTTCCGTTTATCTCCATCGCCGTCCCGGAGGCCGCTGCGGCCTCGACCAGTGCTTCGACGTCGACCGGGTAGGGGTCGCGCTGGTTCAGCAGCCGGCCGGTCAGGTGGCCGATGCAGTCGACCAGGGGGTTCTCGATCGCGGCGAGCAGCCTGCCGGTCATGAACTCCCGCTCGTCGCGGAACGAGGTGTGGACCGAGGCGATTACCCAGTCGAGCTGGTCGAGCAGCTCGTCGTCGTAATCGAGCGTGCCGTCGACGCCGATGTTGACCTCGGAGCCCGAAAGCAGCCGGAAGCCCTTCCTGGCCTTCGAACGGGACCGTCGGAACTTCGCGTTGAGCTCGGCGATCTTGGCGATCCGGGCCTCGAGCTCGACCGGAGAGACATCGTTGCCGAAACCGTGGGAAGCCGAGTGGTCGGTGATCGCCAGGTACTCGTAGCCCAGCCCGATCGCCGCCTCGGCCATCTCCTCGAGGGTGGCCCGGCCGTCGGAGAGGGTGGTGTGGGAGTGGAGGTCGCCCCGGATCATCTCCCTGGTGACCAGCTTCGGCAGGGCGCCGTTCCGGGCCGCCTCGAGCTCGCCCCGTCCCTCCCTGAGCTCGGGCTCGATGTACTCGTAGCCGAGCCGTTCGTAGACCCCCTGCTCGGAGTCGAACTGCTCCAGCTCCCCCGTCTCGTCGTCGGTGATCCCGTGCTCGGAGACGTGGAGCCCCTCGGCAACGGCCGCCTCCCGGAGCTGGGTGTTGTGGGCGGCCGAGCCGGTGAAGTGCTGGAGCAGGTTGCCGAAGGCCTCGGGCGGGACGATCCGGACGTCCACCCCGATACCGGAATGGGTCTCGAGTTTCACCCCCTTGTCGGAGGGGTTGCCGCGGTTCGAGATCAGTGGGTGCCCGGCGATCGTGCTCGCCAGCTCCTTCGGTCGGTCGGATGTCGCGATCAGGTCGAGGTCCTTGCAGGTGTCGGCCATCCGCCGGGCCGAACCGGCGATCTCGGCCCGGTCGCAGGCCGGGTCCTCCCGGAGCGCTTCGACCAGCTCCCGGGCGACTGGTAGCACCTCATCCAGCCTGAGCCGGGCCGGACCGGCCGGCTCGGCGTCGAGCCGGTCGAGCCCCGCGATGATGTTCTGCTCGACCTTCGGCCCGAGGCCCTTCAACTCGCGGACCTTGCCCGCCTCGGCCGCCTTGCGGAGATCCTCCGGCCCATCCACCCCCAGCTCCTCGTGGAGCCTCCGGACCGTCTTCGGCCCGAGGCCCTGGATCCGGTTGATCTCGATCAGGCCGGGAGGGATCTTCTTCTTCAGCTTGGAAGCAGCCGGGATCTCACCCGTCTCGACCAGGGCAACGATCTTCTCCTCGAGCGTCTTGCCGACGCCGTCGAGCTCGGTCACCCGGCCCTCGCGGGCGAGTTCCTCGACCGATCGCGGTTCCGAGCGGACCGTGCGGGCCGAGTTGACGTAGGCCAGGATCCGGTATCGGTCGGCACCGTCCAGCTGGTAGAGGACGGCCAGCTCCTCGAGCGCGTCGGCGATCTCGGCGTTGGTCATCGGCTCTCAGGGTAACCGCACCGGTCGAGGCCTCCCGGCCCCTTGCCTAGCATTGCGTCGGTGCCGGGGCCGGAAGAGGAAACGGGAGGGGCCGAGCGAGGCTCGCGGTGGGTCGTCCTTCCGACCTACGATGAGGCCGGCAACATCGAACCGATGGTCGAGGCCGTCTCCAGCCGGCTCGAACCCGGTGACCGGATCCTGATCGTCGACGACGACTCGCCCGACGGAACGGGCTGGATCGCCGACCGCCTGGCCGGTGACAACGAACTGGTCGAAGTGCTCCACCGAACCGGCAAGGCCGGCCTCGGGGCGGCCTACGTCGCCGGGTTCGAGAGGGCGCTGGCGGGCGGAGCGGGCCTCGTGGTCCAGATGGACGCCGACTTCTCCCATGACCCGGCCACGCTGCCCGTCCTGTTCGAGGCGGCCGGCGGGGCCGACCTGGTGCTCGGCTCCCGCTACGTGGAGGGAGGCGAGGTGACCGAGTGGGGGCGGGTGAGGCGGCTCCTGTCGCGGGGTGGCAACCTCTACTCGCGAGCCGTTCTCGGCCTTCCCCTGAAGGACCTGACCGGCGGCCTGAAGTGCTGGCGCGCCGATGCCCTGCGAGCGGTCGAGTTCGAGACCGTGGACCTTTCCGGTTACGGCTTCCAGGTCGAGCTGACCTACCGGGCCGTCCGGGCGGGCCTCGACGTGGTCGAGGTGCCGATCACCTTCAGGGAGCGGACGGTCGGGGAGTCGAAGATGTCCGGCCGGATCGTGGGGGAAGCGGTCCTGGGAGTGCCGGCGCTCAGATTCGGCCCAAGGCCCTGGCGCCAGCGGGCGCGGTAGCCTTACTTCACTTTGTATAGTAAGGTTCCATTGATCACCGGCAGGCTCCCGGTCCGGGGTACGATCGGGACCGAGCCGGAATCGACGGTCAGTTAGACAGCCATCAACGAGAGGATCAGGTGCGAGACCGATGTCAGGCAGCCTCCCCGAAGTAACAGACGCGAACTTCCAGTCCGAAGTAGTCGACCAGTCCGGAGCGACCCTGGTCGACTTCTGGGCCCCGTGGTGCGGACCGTGTCGGGTCCTGACCCCGGTGCTCGAGGAGATCAACGGAGAGCGCGACGACCTCCGGGTGGTCAGCCTCAACGTCGACGACAACCAGCAGACGGCCGCCCAGTACGAGGTGATGTCGATCCCGACGATGATCCTCTTCAAGGACGGGAACATGGTCGGCAAGATGGTCGGCGCGATGCCGAAGCGGAAGCTGCTCGAACAGCTCGAGCCGGTCCTCGAAGCCTGAGCGGGCGCAAGTGCCCTTCGTAGAGGTTCACTGGCTGGCCGGGCGGACCGACGAGCAGAAGGCGGAGATCGCGAAGCGGATCGAGGAGGCCCTGGTCGAGGTGGCCGGGGCGCCTCACGAGCACTGCTGGGTCAAGTTCGCCGACTCGGAGAAGACCGACTTCGTGATCCCGGAACCCGGGGAGCAGTAACCCGGACGGGCCGTCAGTCGCGGGCCCGGAAGAGGTAGTGGCTGACCACCCACTCCTGGCCTGAGTCGTAGTTCCAGGTTTCGGCCGCGGCCATCAGGAAGACCCGCCAGGCCGCCAGCCGGCCCCGGCCGCCGGGTTCGAGCAGGGCCCGGGCCTCGTCCTGCCGGGCGTCCAGCCGCTCCAGCCAGGCTTCGAGGGTGCGGGCGTAGTGGGTCCCGTCGAACAGCCACCTGTCCTCGAGTACCAGGTCGTCCTGGAAGAAAAGGGCCAGGTCGTGGGAGGGCATCGTCCCGGCGGTGAAGAACCGGCTGGCGAACCAGCTGTCGGTGAACCGGTACCCGTAGAGCCGGTTCGAGAAGACGTGGAGGAAGAAGCGGCCGCCCGGCTCGAGCCAGGTCGAGATCCGGTGGATCAGCTCGCGCCAGTTCCTCAGGTGCTCGAACATCTCGACCGAGACGACCCGGTCGAAGCGGCCTTCGGGCCGAAACTCCCCGACGTCGGTCGTGATCACCTCCAGGTTGCCGAGGCCCCGCCGGTCGGCCTCGGCATCGATCCACTCCTTCTGGGTGCTCGAGTTGGAGACGGCCGTGACCTGCGAGCGGGGGTAGTGCTCGGCCATCCAGAGCGACATCGAGCCCCAGCCGCAGCCGAGGTCGAGCAGGGCCATGCCATCCTCGATCCCGGCCCGCAGGCAGCAGAGGTCGAGGGTCGCCTCCTCGGCCCGGTCGAGGTCGCTCACACCCTCCGGCCACCAGCAGGCGCTGTACTTCATCCGGGGCCCGAGGAAGAGCCGGAAGAAGTCGGTCGGTACTTCGTAGTGCTGCAGGTTCGCCGACTCGACCTGTTCGGCTACCGGCCCGGTCGACATCCGCTCGACCAGCTCGACCAGCCTCCGCTCGGCTCCTTCGGCACCGCCCTCCGATTCCCGCCGGATCCGGCTCCGGGCTGCCCGTCGGGCGGCGGTCCTGACGGCGATGTCGGGGACGAGGCCGGTCGCCAGCGCCCGGTCGACCGCCTGGTGACCGCGCGGATCCGACTGGCTCACCCGGCGCGCCCGATCCCGATCGAGAGTTCCCGGCCGTCGATCGTCTGGCTGCCGGTCGCCTCACCGTCTCCGCCCGAGAAGGTGAGCGACGTGGCAAGCACCTCGCCGGCCAGGTATTCGGAGTGACTCTCGGCGGCGGCAAGCAGTTCGGCATCGCCGCCGAGGTCGAGCGCGATCCGGTCGGTTATCTCGAGCCCGGCTTCCTTGCGGGCGTTCTGGACGGCGTGGACGATCTCCCGGGCAAGTCCCTCGGCGACCAGGCCCTCGTCCAGCTCCAGCGAGAGGGCGACTGCGTGGCCCGACTGAGCCTCGACCTGGTAGCCCTCGAGCGGCTCCATCTCCATGACCAGGTCGTCGCCGGAGAGCGGGTGGTCGGAACCGGCGACCGAGACCACGATCAGCTCCCCGGCGTTCAGCGAGTCGGCGACCTTCTCCGGGTCGAGGGCCCCGACCGCTGCCGCGGCGGCCGGCATGTCGCTGCCGAACTTCGGCCCGAGGGTCCGGTAGTTCGGCTTGACGGCGTAGCTGACCAGTTCGGCCTCCTCGGTCACGAACTCGAGCTCCCGGACGTTCAGCTCCGAGCGGACCAGCTCGGCCTGGGATTCGATCCAGGCCCGTTCCTCCCCGCTCGCCACGATCACGGCCCGGGACAGCGGCTGCCTCATCTTTACCCCGGACTGGGCCCGGCCGGCCCGGCCGAGCTCGACCGTCCGGCGAACGGCCTCCATCGCCCTCTCGAGCTCCGGATCGCGAAGTCCGGGGTCGGGCACCGGGTAGTCGGTCAGGTGGACCGAGTCGGGGAGCTGGCCGAACTCGCCGGCCTCGCCCCCGACCAGGTTCGACCAGATCTCGTCGGCGACGAACGGGGTGAAGGGGGCCAGCAGCCGGGCGACTCCGACCAGGCAGTAGCGGAGGGTCTCGAAGGCGGCCCGGTCCCCGTCCCAGAAACGGCGACGCGACAGCCGCACGTACCAGTTGGAGAGGTCCTCGACGAAGGCCGCGATCTCCCGGCCGGCGGCCGTGCAGTCGAACCGGTCCATTTCTTCGATCACGATCCCGGTCGTCGCGTCGAGGCGGGAGACGATCCAGCGGTCGAGCTCGGTTCCCCCGGCCGGCGGCCATGGTGGTGTGTCGGGGGAGAGCTCTTCCGCGTTCGCGTAGAGGACCCAGAACGAATAGGTGTTCCAGAGGGTGAGCAGGAAGTTCCGGAGTGCCTCGGAGATCGCATCCATCGAGAAGCGGTACCCGGACCAGGGCTGCTGGGCGGTGAACAGGTACCAGCGGAAGGCGTCGGCCCCGAACCGGTCGATCACTTCCCACGGCGTGACGACGTTGCCCCGGCTCTTCGACATCTTGTGGCCCTCGGAGTCGAGGATCAGGCCGAGGCAGACGCAGTTGAGGTAGGAGGGTCCATCGAACAGCAGGGTCGACTCGGCCAGCAGGGTGTAGAACCAGCCCCGGGTCTGGTCGATCGCCTCGCAGATGAAGTCGGCCGGGAAGCGCTGCTCGAACTCGTCCACGTTCTCGAACGGGTAGTGGAACTGGGCGAACGGCATCGCGCCCGAGTCGTACCAGGTGTCGATCACCGACTCGACCCGCCGCATCGTCCCGCCGCCGCACTCGCAGGTCCAGGTCACCTCGTCGATCCAGGGCCGGTGGAGGTCATCGGGGACTTCGCCGCCCAGCTCACGGAGTTCCTCGACCGAGCCGATGCAAACCATCCCGTCGCAACCCTCGGCGTCGCACCGCCAGACCGGCAGCGGGGTGCCCCAGTACCGGTCCCTCGAAAGGGCCCAGTCGACGTTGTTCTCGAGCCAATTGCCGAACCGGCCGTCCCGGATGTGTTCGGGGTGCCACCCGATCTTCCGGTTGTTGTCGAGCATCTCGTCGCGGACCTTCGAGGTGGCGATGTACCAGCTCGACTTCGCGTAGTAGAGGAGCGGGGTCGAGCAGCGCCAGCAGTGCGGGTAGGAGTGCTCGTACTGCTCGGCCCGAAAGAGCAGGCCCCGTAGTTCGAGGTCGGCGATCAGCCCGTCGGTCACCTCTCCGGCCTTGACGAACCCGCCCTCGAAGGCCGGCAGCTGGGAGGTGAAGGTGCCTTCCGGCGTGACCGGGTTGTAGAGGCGGTCACCGGCGGCCGGGTCGTAGAGGCCGGCCTCGACCGAGACCCGGTAGTCGTCCTCGCCGTAGGCCGGGGCGATGTGGACCAGCCCCGTCCCGTCGTCGGTGGTGACGAAGTCGCCGGCGATCACCGTGAACCGGTCCGACCCCCCGTCGGCCATTTCGAAGACCGGCCCCCGGTAGCGGCGACCGAGCAGCTCCCCGGCTGCGACGGGACCGGCAGGTTCGGTCCCTTCCCCGAAGACCCGCTCGACCAGCTCGCGGGCGACGACCAGGGCCTCGCCGTCCTGCTCGACCCTGACGTATTCGACCTCCGGGTCGATCGCGACGGCGTAGTTGCCCGGCAGGGTCCAGGGGGTGGTCGTCCAGACGAGCAGTGACTCGCCGGTCGGCTGGCCGGCGTCGTCGAGAAGGGCGAGCTTCACGTAGACCGAGCGGTCGGTCACGTCCCTGTACCCGAGTGCCACCTCGTGCGAAGAGAGGGCCGTCCCGCACCGCGGGCAGTAGGGGGAAACCCGGTGACCCTCGTAGAGCATGTCCCTGTCGAAGAGCTGCCTGAGCGACCACCAGACCGACTCGATGTAGTCGTCGTCCAGGGTCACGTAGGGGTCGTCGAGGTCGATCCAGAAGCCGATCCGCTCGGTCAGGCGGTTCCACTCCTCGACGTAGGTGAAGACCGACTCCCGGCACTTCCGGTTGAACTCGGCGATCCCGAACTCCTCGATCTCGCCCTTCGAGGAGATGCCGAGGTCCTTCTCGACTTCGAGTTCGACCGGGAGTCCGTGGCAGTCCCAGCCGGCCTTGCGCGGCACCCGGTAGCCCCGCATGGTCCGGTAACGCGGGTAGATGTCCTTGAAGACGCGGGAGAGGACGTGGTGAGACCCGGGCCGGCCGTTGGCGGTCGGCGGTCCCTCGTAGAAGCTCCAGACCTCGGCGTCCCTGCGGTTTTCCTCGGAGCGGCGGAAGACCTGCTCCTCCTTCCAGCGCTCGGCCACCCGCTCCTCCATCTCGGGAAAGGACTGTCCGGTGTCGACTGGGCGGAACGGCGGCATGCGGCCGGATGCTACTCACGCGGCCGCGGCGCCGATACGCTCCGGCGGTGCCCGGGGGCGAGTTGACCGACAAGGTGTTCCTGATCACCGGCGCCGCCCGGGGGATCGGCCTCGAGACTGCCCGGCTGGCAATCGAGCGGGGGGCGCAGGTGGCGGTCGTTGATCTCGACCGGGCCGAGGCGAGCGAGGCTGCCGCGGCGCTCGGTCCCCGTGCCGCGGGCTTCGGGGCCGACGTGACCGATCCGGCCGGGATCGAGGTGGCCACCGGGTCGGCGGTCGAGCGGTTCGGGAGGCTCGACGTGGTCGTGGCCAACGCCGGGATCACCCCGCCCAAGACGACGACCCGGGCGCTCGACCGGGAGA
The DNA here is from genome assembly GCA_032119635.1 of Solirubrobacterales bacterium. Taxonomy (GTDB): domain Bacteria; phylum Actinomycetota; class Thermoleophilia; order Solirubrobacterales; family 70-9; genus 67-14. The sequence continues at coordinate 7,762 of JAUMBO010000130.1, read as the reverse complement.
CCTGGGAGAAGGTGGTCGAGGTCAACGTGCTCGGCGTCTACCGGACGGTCCGGGCCGCGATCCCCGAGATCGTCGCCAACCGTGGCCAGGTCGCGATCATCGCCTCCTCCTACTCGCACGTGAACGGCGTCCTCAACTCTTCCTACGCGGTCTCGAAGGCGGCGGTCGAGGCCTTCGCCCGGGGGCTGTCGGTCGAGCTGGCCGCTCACGGGGCCGGGGTGACCACTGCCTTCTTCGGCTACGTCGATACGGGCCTGATCGGAAAGGCATTCGACGAGCCGATGGCCGACAGCTTCAGGCGGGAGGTGGCACCGGCCTTCATGACCCGGCCGATCCCGGTCGGAAGGGCGGCCGAGGCGCTGGTCGACGGGATCGCGGCAAGGCGATCGACGGTGATCGAGCCCAGGCGGTGGCGAATCCCGTACTACCTGCGGGGCCTGCTCATGCCGTCGACCGACCGGGCCCTGGAGGGGAACCTCAAGGCCCGGGCCCTGATCCGCCAGATCGAGGACCGTGACATGCCGGGCGGGGAGGCGGGGCCGGAATGAGTGCCCCGTACGAGCTGGCCGGGAAGGTCGTCCTGGTGACCGGCGGCGCGAAGGGGATCGGGCTGGAGACCGCCCGCCAGGCTGCCGCGCTCGGTGCCTCGGTCGCGATCTGCGACCTCGACCTCGCCGCCTGCCGCGAGTCGGCCGCGGCGATCGGGCCTTCCGCGCTCGCCCTCGAGGCCGACGTCACCGACCCCGAGGCACTCGAGCGGGCCTTCGACGCCGCTATCGAGGAGTTCGGCCGGGTCGACGTGGTGGTCGCCAACGCCGGGATCGCCCCGCGGGTCGCGCCGGTGATCGGGATGCCGGCCGAGGAGTGGGAGCGGGTCTTCCAGACCAACCTGTTCGGCGTCTACAACACGGTCCGGGCCGGGATGGAACAGGTGATCGCCAACTCGGGCCAGTTCGTCCTCGTCTCCTCCTCCTACGCCTTCATGAACGGCGTCCTGAGCAGTCCGTACGCGACCGCGAAGGCCGGGGTCGAGGCGCTGGGGCGGGCCCTCCGTGCCGAACTGCTGCCGCGCGGGGCGAGTGCCACGGTGGCCTACTTCGGCTGGATCGCCACCGACATGGTCGAGACGACCTTCTCCGATCCTGTGGTCGACCGGTTCCGTCGTGAGGCGGTTCCCGGTCCGTTGACCCGGCGGGTGCCGGTGTCCAAAGCCGCCCGGGTGATCATCGAGGGGCTGGGCCGGCGCTCGCCGCGGGTGATCGCCCCGTTCGAGTGGAAGGTGCTCTTCTTCCTTCGGGGCCTGCTCGGCCCCTTCATGGACCGGCGGTTCGAGAACGACCCCAGGGTCGCCGGGATCGTGCTCGAGGCCGAGGCAAGGTCCGCGGGGCGGTGAGCGGCGCCGCTGGCGAGGTTCGGCGAGTGGTCGCCGAGCGGCCGCAAGTCTTCCTGCTCTCGGCGATCGTGCTGCTGGGCGGGGCGCTCCGCTTCCTGACGCTCGGCGACCAGAGCTTCAGGTACGACGAGACGGTAACCGTCCTCCGGATCATCCAGCCGGGGCTGTTCGACACCGTCTCGGCCGTTCCGGGCAGTGAATCCTCCCCGCCGCTCTACTACGCGCTCGCCTGGCTCTGGACGCTGCCCTTCGGTACCGACGAGGTCGCGATCCGATCGCTCTCGGCCCTGTTCGGCACGGTCGCGATCGCCGTCGTCTACCTCGCCTCGGTCTCCCTCGGCCTCCCGCGCCGGTCCGGGCTGATCGCGGCCCTGGTCGTCGCCGTAAGTCCGGTCCTGATCTGGTTCTCGCAGGACGCCCGGGTCTATTCGCTCGTCTTCCTGCTGGCGGCGCTCGGCCTGTTCCTCTTTGCCCGGGCGCTCAGCTCCCCCTCACCGGGGCGACTCGTCCTCTGGGCGGTCGTCTCGGGCCTGGCGATGACGACCCACTACTTCGCCGGCTTCCTCGTCCTGGCCGAGGCGGTACTGCTGCTCGCCCTCGCCGGGAACAGGAAGTGGACCCTGGTTTCGATCGGGGTGGCGGGCCTGTTCGTGCTTGCCGTAGTTCCGGTCGGGATCGAACAGGCGACCAATGCCCGCGCCTCCTGGATCGGGGACCAGCCGAGGATCGAGAGGATCGAGAGGTCGGTCGCCCAGCTGATCGGCCAGGACACGGGCGATGCCCACGGCACCAGGCTCGCCTGGCGAATCCCACTCGCGATCCCGATCCTGATCGCCCTGGCCGGGCTGGGGATGCTGATCGGGCTCGGCAACCGGCGGGAGAAGCGGGCGGCCGGTCTTGCGGCGATCATCGGGCTGACCGGGGTCGGGATTCCCCTGCTGGTCGGGTTGGTCGGCACCGACTACTTCAACGGCCGCAACTCGGTCGGCGCCCTGGCCCCGCTCATCGTGGTGCTGGCGGCCGGCTTCGGGGTAGAGCGGGCCCGCTGGTTCGGCCCGGCGGCGGGCTGCGCCCTCGCGGCTCTGGCACTCGCCTTCTCGGTCGACGTGATCCGCCAGGAGCGGCTCCAGCGGGAGGACTTCCGCGGGATAGCGTCCGAGGTCGGAGTGCCGCCGAGGGACGGCGCGGTGGTGACGATCCGGTACGCGAGCAACGTTCCGCTCATGTACTACCTCGATCTCTGCAAGGCGGAGGCTCCGACCCTGATCCTGCGCGAGATCGAGCTGGTCGGGTCCGGTGATGCGGCCCGGCTGAACGCCCGGAGGATCCTCCCCGGTGAGTTCCGTCAGGTCGACTCCCGCACGGTCTCCTACAACTACACGCTGACCACCTACCGGGCCTCCCGCCCGGTCCCGGTCCCGCTCGAACTGCTCGAACGGGGCCCGCTGGTCGGGTCGGGCGCTAACGCTGCCGTGCTGCTCGGGCCGGACGACCCTGCCTGTCGCCCCTGACCTTTCCCTTCTTCCTCCCCTTCACCGGCTCGAGTGCCTGGAGGCTGGAGTAGCCGGTCAGGTAGATACGCCGGCCGTCGGTTATCACCGGCGTGTAGGTGCCGGTCTTGTAACGGAACAGCTTCCTCCCGGACTTGACGTCGAAGCCCAGGGTCGTGGTGTTGGTGAACTCGGCGATGTAGACGATTTCCCCGATCACGGTCAGCGAGCCGATCACCTGACCACCGACCGGCCTCGACCACCGGACGCCGCCGGTCTTCGCGTTCAGGGCGTAGATGTTGCTGTCGAACGAGCCGATGTAGACGGTCGGCGGGGTCCGCTTCGATGCCGTGACGGCAGGCCCGGAGTAGACGAAGCCCCCGGTCGAGAAGCTCCAGGCCAGGGTGCCGTCCTCGATGTCGTAGCTGTAGACCCGGCTGTCGTTGTTCCCGGCGTAGACCCGGCCGAAGGCGACCGCCGGGGTCGAGTAGAAGGCCCCGCCCGAACCGAAGCCCGATCCGAGCGAGCCACTCTGCCACTTGAGCCTGCCGTTGCGGGCGTTGACGGCGTTCATGTTCCCTCCGTAGTCACCGACGTAGAGGATCCCCTCGCTGAGCGCCGGGGCCGACTTGATCGCCCCACCGAGGTAGGTCTTCCACCTGGTCCGCCCGTTGCGGGTGTCGAGCGCGAACAGTTCACCGTTCTCGCAGCCGAAGTAGACCGTCTGGCCACGAACCACGGGGGAGGATTCCGACCGTCCCGGGAGCGAGCGCTTCCAGACCGTCCTGCCGTCCCGGGCCCGGATCTTCATCACCTGGCCGGGCTCGAGGTTGACGACGTAGAGGAAGCCACGACTGTAGGCGGGCGATGAGGCGTTCAGCCTCCCGATCCGCCGCTTCCAGATGACCTTCCCGGTGTCGGCATCGAATGACTTCAGCCGGGCGTCGTTGTCGACCAGGTAGAGGCGCCCATCGGCGTAGATCGGGGGAAACTCGAGCAGGACCCCCTCCTCGTAGTTCCAGATGGTCTTGAACGGGGGCCGCACGCCGGTCACCTGGACGTTCCGGGTCCGGGCCCGGTCGAAGCCGAACATCGGCCAGGCGAAGGTCTTCTTCCCGGCCTCGACCGGGGCCTTCCGTGGTTTCGCGGTGGCGGTGAATCCGGCGTCCTCGTTCCGCACGTCCTCCGGACTCCTGAGCAGGAGCCAGGTGCCGAAGAGGAGCAGAAGGCCGACCAGGATCGCCATCGCGATCAGCGGTCCTCTGGTTTCGCTAAGCCAGCCCGGACCGCTGTCCTGCCCGGGTGACCCGGTCTCCTGGGCCGGACGCTCATCCATGCCCAGAAGTTACTGGTCGGATCTCACGGTCTTCGGGGCGGCGGTGGCCGGCCCGGCCCTCAGGAGTGCGGCCGGGTCGCCTCCTCGACCAGTACGACCAGCGACTCCCAGGGCCGACCGGTCGCCCGCTCCATCCCGATCTCGCAGGTCCGGTTGGTCGAGGCGGCCCTCGCAGTCGGTCGGGCGGCGAGTTCGGCCGCCTCCCCCGCCGTTGCCGAAGCGGTCAGCTCGGGATGGAGCATTCCCCGGTCACCGGCGAACCCGCAGCAGCCGACACCGGCCGCGACCACGACTTCGTCGGCGATTTCGGCCACCGCCCTCTCGAGAGGGCGTTCGAGGCCGAGACGGAGACCCGAACAGGTCGGGTGGACGGCGACCGAGTCGAGGCGCCGGGTCACTTCGAGCTCCGGCAAGAGGTGCCCGAGCACCCACTCGACCGAGTCGATCACCTCGATCGAGTCGTGTCGCCCGGCGTTCTCGTCGTCCAGCACTCCCTCCCCGGGCTCCCTCAGCCCGAGCGTGCAGGAGGTCGCATCCATGACCACCGGTAGCCGGCCGCCGTCGGTCCACCGCCAAAGTCTCTCGACCGTCTCGTTCGCCTTGTAGGCGTGGGCCTCGGCGTAGCCCTTCGAACTGAACGGGGTCGAGCAGCAGGTGCCGGTGGCGTCGGGGGGAATCCAGACCGGACGGCCGGCCCGCTCCGAGACAGTGACCATCGCCTCCGGCAGGGAAGGCCCGTCGGGGTCGAGTTTCGAGCGGCCGAAGATCCGGTTGATGCAGGAGGGGAGGTAGACGGCGACCGCGCCGTCCCCGTTCGTCGGCGGCAGCCCGGCTGGCGCCGCACCCGGCATCGCCTCGCCCCATTCGGGCACGAGGTCATCGCCGGCGACCGATCGTGCCGCCCGGGTCAGGTCGCGTACCCCACCGTCGCCGATCAGGTTGGAGAGCCCACCGCCCGCCTTCAGGCCAGCCCGGGCGAGGCGTTCGATCCGGTCCCAGTTGCGGGCGACCTTGACCGCCCTTCGGTTCGCGGAGGAGCCGTGGGAGGCTTCGCGGAACTCCTTGACGAAGGCGCCGGTGTCGATCCCGACCGGGCAGGACATCAGGCAGGAGCTGTCGGTCGCGCAGGTCTCCACCGCGTCGTACTGGAACTCGTCGGCCAGCGCTTCGAAGACCGGTCCCTCGCCGCCCTGGCGGACCATCTCCCTCGCGAGCACGATTCGCTGGCGGGGGGTGGTGGTCAGGTTGCGGCTCGGGCAGGCCGGCTCGCAGAAGCCACACTCGACGCAGGCGTCTACCGACCCGGCAGTCGGCGGGGTCGTCTTCAGGTTGGACAAGTGGGCGTCGCGATCGCGGTTGAGCACGATCCCCGGCCCCAGCACCCCGTCGGGGTCGAGCAGCTCCTTGATCCGCCACATCAGACCGGTCGCCTTCTCGCCCCACTCGAGCTCGACCCAGGGCGCCATGTTGATCCCGGTTCCGTGCTCGGCCTTGAGCGAGCCGCCGTATCCGTCGAGGACCAGCTCGACCAGCTCGGCCATGAAGGCCTCGTACCGGTCGAGGTCCTCCTGCGAAGAGAAGTCGGGCGAGAGCATGAAGTGGAGGTTCCCGACCGAGGCATGGCCGGCCACCCCCGGCAGGAAGCCATGCTTGCCGAGCAGGGCCCGGAGCTCCTCCGCGGCGGTGGCGATCCGTTCGGGCGGAACGCAGACGTCTTCGACGATCAGGGCGGTCCCCTGGGGCCGGATCTTTCCGATCAGGCCGTGGAGGCCTTCCCGGACTCGCCAGTTGAGCTCGATCGCCTCCTCGTCCCGGCTGAACTCGACCTCCCGAATCAACTCCCGTCCCTCGAGGACCTCCATCGCCCGGGCTTCGCCCTCGCCGAGCGCGGCCTCGTCCGGGCCGCCGAACTCGACCAGCAGCGCGGCCGACTCCGGGTCGAGGTCCTTCCAGTGCTCCGGCGCTCCGGGCATGTTCCAGGAGGCCGTGATCAGGGCCGGGGCGACCATCAGCTCGACTGCGCTGGCCCCGGCTGCGACCAGGTCCGTCACCGGGGCGACGGCCGAAGCGATGTCGGGGAAGTGGAGCCAGGCAAGAGTCGTCCGGGCGGGGAGGGGCACGGTCTCGAATTCGATCCGGCCGATGAAGCCGAGCGTGCCCTCGGAGCCGACGATCAGCCTTCTCAGGATCTCGACCGGGGTCTCGGCGTCGAGGAAGGCACAGAGCCGGTAGCCGATCGTGTTCTTGATTCCGAACTTTCGCCGGATCAGGGTGACCAGCTCGGGGTCGGCGAGGATCTCGCCCCGGATCGCCATCAGCCCGGCGGCGATGTCCGGCTCGGCTGCGGCGAACTCCTGCTCGGCGTCGGGCGCAGTGGTGTCGATCGAGGTTCCCGAGGGCAGGACGAAGGTCATCCCGGTGACGGTCGAGTACGAGTCGCGGGTGATTCCGCACCTCATGCCACCGGAGTTGTTGGCGACCACGCCACCGACCGTCGCGATCTCGGTCGAGGCCGGGTCGGGCCCGAGTTTGCGGCCGTAGGGGGCGAGGACGCGGTTCGCGTGGCCGAGTATCACCCCGGGCCCGACCGAGATCCGGGCTCCGTCGCCCTGCACCTCGACCCCGCCGAAGTTCTTCTGGACGTCGATCAGGATCCCGTCGGTCTGGCTCTGGCCGTTGAGGCTCGACCCGCCGGCCCTGAAGACCACCGGCAGGTCGTGCTCGCGTCCGTACCGCATCACCTCCGCTACGTCGCCGGCATCCCTGGCCATCACCACCGCCTTCGGGAAGAAGCGATAGGGACTGGCGTCGGATGCGTACCTGACCAGGTCGGAGGCCCGGGTCAGGACGGCCTCTTCGCCCAGCAGTGCGACCAGGTCCCGCTTCAGTGCGTCCGGGGTGCCGCCGGCTACCCATTCGGGGGCGCGGTCGGGACTCGGCCCGGGCGGGTCGTCACCACCGAGCGCCGGGAGCGGGAGGTCGGTGATCGTGCCGCCGGGGACCACTAGAAGAGGGCGATGCCCTTCCCGATCGGGACTTCGATCAGCTTCGGTCCGCCGGCCCGGTCGGCCAGCGCCGCCCCCAGCGCCTCCTCGAGCTCGGAAATACCCGGCGCGACGGTGCTTTCGACCCCGTACCCGGCGGCGATCGCGGCCGTTTCGAGGGCCGGCAGGTCGAGACCTGGCGAACCCGAGAGCTGCTCGATCTCCTGGAACCACTTCAGGATCGCGTACTCCTCGTTCCTGAGGACCAGGAAGGTGACGGGTACCCCGTAGGTCGCGGCGGTCCAGAAGGCCGTGACGGCGTACTGGACCGAGCCTTCACCGACCACGCAGACGACCGGTCGCTCCGGCTCGGCGATCTGGATCCCGACCGCGGCGGCAAGCCCGAAGCCGAGTCCGCCTCCGGCCCCGAAGAAGTAGCTCGACGGCTTCGAGATTCTCATCTGGCTGCGGAAGGAGAGGGTGGCCGAGGGTGCCTCGAGAACGGTGATCGCGTTTTCGGGCAGGAGGTCCCGGAGCAGCGCGTGGACCATCGATGGAT